>PLBS01000032.1 GCA_003134595.1 Gallionella sp.
GATCGAAAGGCGGCTGCGTGCCAATAGTCATTGACCATGTGATTCAAAGAACGCCAAGACAGAACCATAAAAGCAGCCCATACTTGACTGCGAGACGCTGATTCTGACACTGCCTGTCTTCAGTCAAACTGAGACGCTGAACTACAACTTTCAGGAGAAACCACCATGTCTATTTCCATGTATCTGGCATCAGTCCCGCCCATTCTCCGTGCTTTGACTAACTTGCGGGCGATTCTCGAGAAAGCCGCCGTACACGCCGAAGCCAAGAAGATTACCCCATCGGTACTGGTCAACGCACGCCTCTATCCGGACATGTTCCCGCTCTCGCGTCAAGTCCAGATGGCAACAGACAACGCCAAGGGCGCTACTTCACGCCTTGCAGGTATGGAGCCACCGAAGTATGAAGACAACGAATCCACTTTTCCGGAACTGGTGGCACGTATCGACAAGACGATTGCCATGCTTGAAAAGTTCAAGCCTGAGCAAATAGACGGCTCAGAGGATAAAACCATTACGCTGCATATGCACGATAGGACACTCACTTTTAAGGGCATGCCCTACTTGCTTGATTACGTGCTCCCTAATTTTTATTTCCATGTCGTAACCGCATATGCCATTTTGCGGCATAACGGGGTGGAGATCGGCAAAAAGGATTTCTTGGGCAAGATTTCCTAGCGCAAAACGTGGCCATAGAAGTTACTCTATATGACCGCTACGCGGAGCTCCCCGTTTGCTCGAGCCAGATGATCCGGTCTACCTCTGGCGCGAACTTCTGCTCGATATACATGGCGGCATCGCACGCTGCGCCCTGGGTTTTTCCTTCCGGGTATAAAAAAGGAGCCGCAATGATCGACCTTTACTATTGGCCCACTCCGAACGGCCACAAGATCACGATGTTTCTAGAAGAGGCTGGACTCGAGTACCGGATCATCCCGGTAAACATAGGCGCGGGGGATCAATTCAAGCCCGAGTTTCTCAAGATCAGCCCCAATAATAAGATGCCCGCGATCGTCGATCACGCCCCATCTGACGGGGGCGATGCCATGTCGGTATTCGAGTCGGGCGCAATCCTGGTCTATCTGGCCGAGAAAACGGGGAAGTTGCTGCCCAAAGATCTGCGAGGCCGGAAGACCGCACTGGAATGGCTGTTCTGGCAGATTGGCGGTCTCGGCCCGATGGCCGGACAGAATCATCACTTCTCCAACTACGCTCCCGAGAAGATTCCCTACGCAATCGACCGTTACGTGAAGGAGACCAACCGCTTGTATGGTGTGCTCGATCACAGGCTCGATGGACGGGAGTTCATTGTGGGCGATGACTACACGATTGCGGATATTGCGGCCTACCCCTGGATCGTATCTTGGAAGACTCAACAGCAGAACCTGGACGACTTCCCAAACATTAAACGCTGGCTCGACGCAATCTGCAATCGGCCAGCCACGGTTAGCGCTTATGCAAAAGCCCAACCATATTCGAACCAACCCGCGATGACCGAAGAAAGCAAGAAAATCCTGTTTGGACAGACGGCCGCAAGCGTCCGTGCGCATGTTAATCCAACTGATGCTACATAGGACCTCATAATGTTGAAAGAAAACTCGATATTGATTTCATTGACCCGATTTTGATCCGAAAGACGGTGGCCAGTAATAATTTCCAAGGACGCTGTGTGGACAGTTGCAACTTGTGAAGTAAGCTCCCGGTGGCATTCATAGACAGAAATTGACATTCGTTTCGCTGTTATTAGCCCGCCCTGAATCGCTTTACCATCCAGCTGGATAGGGTTATCTTTCAGCCTGAACCAGGAACCCGATAAAACTATAAATTCAGATACGGCGAATTATGAACCATCAACAGATTATCGACTTCTGGTATGTCGAAGTCGATCCAAAGCAATGGTGGTGTCAAGATGACGAATTCGATCACCGGATTACTGAACGATTTGGCGACGTGCATGCACAGGCGGTGCAATGCGAGTTGTATGCTTGGCGCCGTCAACCCCTCGGACGGCTTGCCGAAATCATCGTTCTAGACCAGTTCTCACGCAACATCTATCGCGGCACATCACAGGCGTTCGCAGCCGACCCCTTGGCCTTGGCTCTGGCACAGGAGGCCGTTGCCGTGGAAACCGCAGCGAAACTTGAGCCCCACCACAGGGCATTCCTCTATATGCCTTACATGCACAGCGAATCACGGCGAATTCACAAGATTGCAGTTGAGCTATTTTCTGAAAATGGATTGGAGTCCTACCTTGATTTCGAGTTGAGGCATAAGGCCATCATCGACCGTTTTGGTCGCTATCCACACCGCAACAAAATGCTCGGACGTAATTCTAGCGAGGAAGAAAGCGATTTCCTGAAAACTCCGGGGTCGTCGTTCTAAGATTCTGCCGCCGCTCGTTTTCAGCGACACCGAAATGCTGCGCCTGTATAAGTGACATACCGCTCAAGTGTAGTATCCAGCGAGCATCTCACACAAGGCTGGCTAAACTCCCGGCCTCAGCTAGAATGTCCGCCGATATAACACGCCCACCCATCATGGTTCCTCATCTCGCCACCGCACTGAACGGTCCTCTGCCCGACCTCAAAAGCCGCATCCTGGATGCGCAGCCTGCCATCGAACACTGGCTCCGCACACAATGGCAGGAACACACCGTCCCCTTTTATTCATCTGTAGATATACGCAACAGCGGCTTCAAGCTGGCGCCAATAGATACCAATCTGTTTCCGGGCGGATTCAACAATCTGAATCCGGATTTCCTGCCGCTCTGCGTACACGCCGCGCAGAGCGCGATCGAAAAGATCTGTCCGGATGCGCGCGGAGTGCTGCTTATTCCTGAGAGCCATACACGCAACCAGTTCTATTTGCAGAATGTGGCACGGCTTTCAATCATACTTGAACAAGCGGGGCTGAATGTGCGCCTTGGCAGCCTGCTGCCGGAGATTACCACTCCAACTACGCTGCAATTATCCAATGGTTCAAGCCTGACGTTGGAGCCCTTGCAACGCAAGGGTAACCGTTTGGGCGTAGGTGATTTCGATCCCTGTGTGGTGTTGCTTAACAACGATCTGTCGGCGGGCGTGCCGAATATTCTCAAAAATCTGGAACAGACTGTGTTGCCGCCCCTGAGTGCGGGCTGGACTACGCGCCGCAAGTCGCAACATTTCGCGGCTTATGACAAGGCGGCTGTGGAATTCGCGCAACTCATCAACATCGACCAATGGCTGATCAATCCCTATTTTGCACACTGCGGCGGGATCGATTTCCAGCAGCATATCGGCGAAGAATGCATAGCCGCGCGCGTCGATGAAATCCTGCAGAAGATACGTGCAAAATATGCCGAATATGGCGTCAAGGACAAACCGTTCGTCATGGTCAAGCCCGACGCCGGCACTTACGGCATGGGCATCATGACGGTGAAGGATGCCAGCGAAGTGCGCAACCTCTCACGGCGCCAGCGCAACAAGATGGCAGTGGTGAAGGAAGGGCTGGAGGTGCACGACGTACTGGTGCAGGAAGGTGTATATACCTTCGAGAGCATCAACCAAGCTGTGGCCGAGCCGGTGGTGTACATGATGGACCGCTATGTAGTGGGCGGCTTTTATCGGGTGCACACCGGGCGCGGTACGGACGAAAACCTCAATGCACCCGGCATGCACTTCGTGCCGTTGGCCTTCGAGGCCAGTTGCACCCCGCCCAATCAAGAGAGCGCACCGGACGACGTGCCCAACCGTTTTTATGCTTATGGCGTGGTGGCCAGGCTGGCGCTGCTGGCGGCAGCCATCGAACTCGAAGAAATGCAGAAGTGACCTTGTTTCGTCGCATTTTATTGCTGGCGGCAGTGCTCTTACTGGTCGGATGTGGTTTACCGCAACTATGAATGTCGCAAATGTGTCGGAAGCCGTTCGAGATAACCTTCTGCTATGCTGCGACCTGATTAACTGGCCTGAGTTCAAATTGCCAATGGCAGGTTTCGGGCGGTGATTAACGAGGAATGAATTTCGGGATCGTACCACAAGCAGATGTTCCGAACTCGAGTTTTGGATTGTGCTCATAATGTATTCTATGTATTAATATCCTCCCAATCCTTATAAAAGTTGCACTTCAAATTTAAACCCGTATTTTATAATAAGAAAATAATGAAAAAAGTAGCACTACTTTTACTTACTTGTTTCGGCATTGGCATGGCAATGAACGCGGTTGCGGCAGAAGTCTACACTGGCTTTTCGCTGGACGCAGTTCATTCCAGTGAAAACGGAGTAAAGAATTCGTCAGCGGGTTTCACAGGCATGATCTCTGCAAGACCAAACGAATACTACGGCTATGAAGAGCAAGGCGGCATCTTCGGTAAAGTCGGTCCTTTCTCCTTGAACGGCGAAATTGATTTCTCCGTAGCCGTCTTCTTGCCATTAGGCGGTAGCGGCTTCAATCTGTATGGCAAGGCTGGAGTGGATGATTTCTATTCGTCGGAAAATGCAAACAACAAAGGTTTGACCTATGGTGCAGGCGTTGAATATCAGCGCGGCAAAGGAGCAGTTCGCTTGGGCTTCCAGCACTTCAATGTGGGCAATAACACGCTGTCCCCATCGCTCAGCACCAACCTGATCGGGGTTACATTTCTGGTCAAAGAAGTGCACTCAGGAGACAAACTCAGTGAGACAAAAAAACTCACTCAGGAATAGAAGCAATAACGGGGCAGCGCCGTTCCGCTGCATGTAAAAGGTTACCCTCTTAAACTCGATGTATTCTTGTCTTGACGGAGGGGTTTACTGTACTGAAGGGGGTTACTGTGAAACATCGTTTGCTGACTCTGTTCTTCTCGGTCGTCTCCGTCGCTGCAAGCGCGGCGGAAGTCGAGCCCTTATCCTCACCCCGTGCCAGCCAACGCCCGGCAAACGCACCACGCGAAGCCGAAATTGGAGGCATTGTGGGCGTGTTGCCGGGATATCTCGGCGCTCAAAATTTCATGTTTAAGGCCGGCCCCTACATCGAGGTCAATTTCGGCAACGGAATGTTCTTTGGTCAAGACGGTATTGGCTTCCGCACCCCAAGCTATGGGGCATTCTCTGTTGCGGCCAGTCTCGGAGCCAGCCGATCACGGCGCGAGCAGGATGGCAGCGCCGACAACCACAATCGCCTGAGCGGAATGGGTGACGTGTCGCCACGGGCGCAGGCCAATCTATTCGGTAACTATGACGCCGGACCCTACCACGTGTCCGCGTGGCTCCAGCGGGAGTTGGGCAACCGCAACGGCGTCGAATTTCAGCTGGCGGGTCTCTATGATGTCGTTTCCTCCGGGCACGATCTCGTCCAGTTGTACGCCGGTCTTGACTATGCGAACCAAGCGAAGATGCAAACCTTCTTTGGCGTTACTGCGTCGCAGGCATCCAGCAGCGGGAACCCAATCTTCACCCCAGGGGGAGGTGTCGCAGGCAGCGGAGTTGGGGCCCTTTGGCGGCATGCCTTCAATCGAGACTGGGTAGGCACCTTGGATGTCAGTGCGATATCTTTGCGCGGTGCGGCAGCTGACAGCCCATTGACCGCACGCAAGACCAGTGGCTATACCGTCGTGAGCCTCGGCTACCAACTCTAAACTTTTAGCATGCTATCAGGCAATTCGACCTGATTGGAACGATTGAAAAATTTCAGTGGCTGCGTGACCCTGGCCGGGTCGCTATGTGCTGTGTGCTGTAACGAACTTACAGGGGTAGCTCGACCGGCGTATAGTAAGCGAACAGGCTGCGGATTGCGTAAGCTGCCTGCGACCACGCAAAAGCGTGACACACACATTCGACTGTCTGGGCAACTGCCCAATCGACATAGACTATTTATGAAAAAGTACGCCAAGTATATTATCTTCTCGCTGCTGCTGGTTCAGATGGGGGCGTTCGCCCAGAACGTACCGCCCGCAGAGGGCAATCCGACATTCTCGCAACAGGAGCTGGATCAGATGCTGGCGCCGATCGCGCTGTATCCGGACCCCTTGCTATCGCAGATTCTGATGGCGGCGACCTACCCGTTGGAGGTCGTCGAGGCGGCGCGCTGGTCGAGTGCCAATCCCACGTTCAAGGGCGATGCGGCGGTTCAGGCTGTAGACAGCCAGAATTGGGATCCGAGTATCAAATCGCTGGTTGCCTTCCCGCAAGTGCTGCAAACGCTGGACCAATATATTCAGTGGACCGAACGCTTGGGTGATGCGTTTCTCGCGCAACAATCGCAAGTGATGGACACGGTTCAGAAGCTGCGCCAAAAAGCACAGGAGGCCGGCAATCTGAATTCCAACTCGCAAATCCAGGTAACCCAATCGAACGACAGCATCGAAGTCGTGCCGGCGTATCCCGACGTGATATATGTACCGTATTATGACCCAGCGGTGGTCTACGGATCCTGGTGGTGGCCTGATTACCCGCCTGTATACTGGGATCCATGGGCGGGCTATGGCTGGTATGGCGGATTCGCGTGGGGCATCGGTATCGGCATCGGTGCAGATTTCTTTTATGGGTCGTGGGATTGGCGCAACCACCGCGTCTACGATCACGATCATCAACATTCGGGCGATGGTCATCCGTGGCAGCACGACCCGGGTCATCGTCATGGGGTGCCATATCGTGACGCGCCGCTGAATCGGCAATTCGGTCGCGTTGCCGCAACACCTGCGTCGCGCGCGGAGTTTCGTGGACATGAGCCGTCAGTAAACGCGCGTCCTGGCGAACCCGGCAATCGCTTTCCGACGGAACCCGTCCGAAGGGCTCCTCCGCCTGAAACGCGGGAAACGATGGCGCCGCGGATCGTGAGCCGACCGTTCGTTGAACCAAGGGCGCATGCTTTCGAGAATGTCGGGCGCGGTGCCGACGTACGTAGTTTTAGCGAGCGCGGCCATGCCAGCTTTTCAGGCAGATTTTCTGAGCCTGCGCCTTCAGGTAGATCTTCTGAGCCTGCGTCATCAGGTAGATTTTCTGAGCCTGCGTCATCAGGTAGATCTTCCGAGCCTGCGTCATCAGGTAGATCTTCCGAGCCTGCGTCATCGCGCGGGCCATCGCGTCGGGAGCAACAATGAGGCCCGGTGCCGTTGGCAGCCAAACATCACCCATAAGCGGCAAATAGAATGCGAAAATGCAACGGTTAATGACCTCAACATGCAGTGCAAACGGGAGGAAAAGGTGGTGAACATTTCGCAAACAATATTTTGGCGCATGAGCACATGCCTCCGCATCGCGCGAACCATCATTTGCGCATTGGGATTGGCATTCATCGCGCCGACGGAGTCCTTCGCGGCGGCGGCGCAGCAATCCTTTGAATCGCCGCAGGCGGGTGTCACTGCGTTGATAAAGGCCGTGAAGGCGAACGACAAACCCGCATTGCGCGCCATCTTCGGACCCGAGGGCAGCAAGCTACTCAGTTCGGGCGACGCGGTCGCCGACGCGCGCAGTCGTGCGAAGTTCAGCAAAGCTTACGACGAGGCCAACAAAGTGGTGCTTGAAGGCGAAGCGCAAGCGACCCTCGTCATCGGGAAGGACGAATGGCCGATGCCGATCCCGTTGGTCAAGTATCCTGACGGCTGGCGCTTCGACACGGTCAAAGGCAAGGATGAAATACTCAAGCGGCGAATTGGCCGCAACGAACTCGAGACGATGCAGGTGTGCTTGGCAATCGTCGATGCGGAACGCGAGTATTCGGCGCGGCACCTCGACAGCGACGGTGTCCCGGTCTATGCGTCTCGGTTCACCAGCAGCACGGGCAAACGCGACGGATTGTATTGGCCGACCCAGGCGAACGAAGCACCGAGTCCGCTCGGTGCGCTGCTTGCGAACGCTGCCGACGAGGGATATGCGTACCCAGGCGTGTTGCGGCGCAAGCCCTATCACGGTTACTACTACCGCATACTGACCGGCCAGGGAGAAGACGCACCGAACGGTGCGCGAGATTACTTGGTTAAAGGCAAGATGATCGGCGGGTTTGCTGTCATCGCGCATCCGGCACGTTACGGCGCATCGGGAGTCATGAGCTTTCTTGTCAATCACAATGGTGTGATCTACGAAAAGGATCTGGGTCAGAATACGAAAACCGTCGCAGCAGCGATCACGGCATTCAACCCAGGAGCAGGCTGGAAAAAACCCGAGCAGATAAAGTGAAACATAGTATACGTGCAGGTATCACGATGACCACCGGCGCAACCTCGTGTGGCAGATTGTTGGCAGGTGCGTTTACGGCAAGGGCGTGTTGGCGCCGGTTGGGAATTGCAGATTCTTCATCAAATGTCGCCTTTGGGTCGGGTTTGCCTTTGACTCGATGGGCGTTAAAGTGCCATAAGTGGACGGTCAAGAATTTCCCAAAAAGCGGACGACGCTCAAAGTTATCGTTTGGTGCAGACAGAAGATACAAACCTCACCCGTCTATACTATTTGCATATGCTGACAGACCAATTTGTGTGGATCAACTTGGTGATTCCTGAGGTTTCTGCATCGGTATATTGAACAGAGGCGGTCATGCGTCGCATGAGCTTTGGATGATTACTTGTTGGGTTGGTTGTTGCGTCACATGCCGCATAGCCCGAGGTTTTTTTTGTATCCGAGCCCGATCTGTTAACAACCCTGCCCGTGCGCTCCAACACCGACCAGATGCCCCCTTACCGGTTCAGCACTAGTGTTGTACTTACCCGCTCAGCGGACACCGCGCCCGTCGGATTAGGGTTCACATCACATCCCGGTCGCACCCCGTCGACGATCCGAAAAACGGAACCAGCTGGACATCAAACGCTCACTGGCAACTCAGTGTTACGGTCATTGCGGCCCTGAGTGGCATCGTTTTCCTCGGTGAGCCGCTGACACTGCGCCCGGTATTGTCGTCCATTGCCATACTCGGTGGTATCGCGCTGGTGATACTGGAGAAACAACGTGCGAGACATTGATATGCGTGATCGATGCGCGTAGATTATGCGCATAATGGATGTTCGCAAACTGCAGATTTAAGTTAACCGTTCGCCCTGAGCTTGTCGAAGGGTATTCCCAAAAGGAAAAGCCGTGAGCAATATTATTTTCAACCCGGCTGCGCCCAAGAAATCGGCCAACCTCAGCATCAACTCCGATCTTTTGCAGCAGGCAAAACAGCTCAACATCAATCTTTCGCAGACGCTGGAGCAGCATCTGGCCGAGATCATCCGGCAAGCGCAGCGCAGCCAATGGCTGGCAGAAAACCAGAGCGCGCTGGATGAATACAACCGCCGTATAGAAAAGCATGGCACGTTCAGTGACGGCTTGCGGCGGTTTTGATGGCGCAGTTCGACGTCTACCTGAATTTGAATGCAGCCACTCGCAAGACCATTCAATAACTGCTGGATGTGCAGGCCGACTTGCTGGATACGCTGGCAACCCGCGTTGTAGTGCCGCTCATCCTGGCGGAAGAAATGGAGCTGGCAGCCAAACACCTCAATCCGCAATTCAAGATCAAGGGTGCGGCCGTCGTGATGTCCACCGCAGAGTTGGCGGGTGTAGCCAACCGCTCGTTGGGCGATAAAGTTGCTACGCTAAAAAATAAACGCGACGAAATCATCGCTGCACTGGATTTGTTGTTTACCGGGATTTGATGCGAACGCTTGCATTTGAATTTGGTTGGGGGATACTGCATCGCATCTGCAATGCAAAAGGATAGAGCGATGAAAACCACGGCCAAAACCGCTGCAAAAACTACTGCCAAGACTTCCACCTTCCCGCCGCTGCGGGTGAACGAGGAAGTGCGTTCCGCAGCCGAGGCTGCGCTGGTGGACGGGGAAACGCTTTCCGGTTTTGTGCTTGAAGCGATTCAATTCAACATCCAGCGTCGGGCGATGCAACAGGAATTTGTCGCTCGCGGGCTGGCTGCGCGGGATGAAGCGCGCCGGACAGGCAAATACGTTTCGGTGGAAGAGGTGCTGGCCGGGCTCGATAAAACGCTGGCGCGCACACGCAAGGCGGCTGCCCGCAAGTGAGCTACACGGTACGGTTCACGCCTGCCGCCGCGAGAGACTTGCAACGCCTGTTCGATTTTCTTGCGGAGCAGGATGTGAAAGCCGCCCGCCGCGCCCGCGCTGCGATTGCCAAAGGCATCGAATTCCTGCGCACCTTTCCATTCAGTTGCCGCAAGGCATCGCCGGAACATCCTTTCTTGCGCGAATTGATTATCAGCATAACGTCAAACGCGCGTAGCGATTCGTTCGCCTCCTCGCCCGCTTACGGGAGAGGATTGAGGAGAGGGGGCGGGCATGGCAAGTTTCAATCCCGAGAGCTACTTGCCATGCCCGTTGGCGCAAATGGTTATGTTGCGCTGTTTGAAATCGAGGACAGCCAGACCGTGACCGTGCTGGCCATACGTCATCAGCGCGAAGAAGATTTCTTTTGAAAGAGATTACATGTATAAATATGTACTTGAATACATATTGTTTTAAGCCCATAATCCAGCCATGAGCTGGACAGTACTCTTTCACGATGCTCGATAAGGCCCTGCAGGATGAGCTGCTCGCGCATGCATTGGTGCTTGGTTGCTTTGGCCCTAATCTGGGACGCCCTACGGTTGATGGGCTAAAAGGCTCGAAGCACGCCAACATGAAAGAGTTGCGCTTCAGTTGGGATGGGGGTGTTTGGCGTGTTGCTTTTGCCTTCGACACACAACGACAAGCGATTCTGTTGGTGGGCGGCGATAAAGGCGGAGCTGATCAGCGGCGGTTTTACAAGCAACTAATTTCGGTAGCAGACAATCGATTCGAAGAACACCTTGCATCAATCGCTACCTCAAAAGGAAAGGAAGAAAAACATGGCAAAAAAACTCGGTGATGTGTTGGCGGAATTGCCGGTAAAGCGGCGTGCAAAAATCGAACAGCGGGCACAGGAACTTGCTACGCTGAAGGAGCTACGGCAGGCTGTAGAGCAAACTCAGGAAGATTTGGCAGCAACCCTGGGTGTCGGGCAGGACACGATTTCCCGCATTGAACAGCGGAGCGATATGTTGCTCTCTACCTTGCGTCGCTACGTTGAGAGCATGGGCGGTAAGCTGGAATTGGTTGCGCAATTTCCGAATCGACCACCTGTGGTGATCGACCATCTCGGAAAAAAGCCTGTCGTTAAGAGAAGCCGAGCTATCAAGACTCATCGTACCCCTGCTCATCGGGCTGTTGCCTGATGGTTTTTGATCACAACAATGCAGCGGGGTTTGGGTCGATATACTTTTGATGCGGAAAAATAATTCGAACTTGGTCACTTAAATTTGCGGACTTTAATTCGTGAAATTGAAAGCGCGATTCCCGGCACTTATTGGGTAGAATAGTAAAAGGAGGTACGCATCAGTGCTGGCAGTAGTTGAACAAACAAGATTGCGGGTATCGAAGAACACCGAGGCGAAACGGAAGTCGCAACTCGGACAGTTTCTTACACCTGCAAGAACGGCTCAGTTTATGGCTGGTTTGTTTACGGCTAAAGATAATATTGATTGTCGTTTGCTTGACGCTGGCGCAGGTATCGGTTCGCTTTCCAGCGCTTTTCTTGAGCGGTGTATTGATGGCGACTTGAGATTCAAGAATGTAGAAATAACCGCTTTCGAATTGGATAGCCTTATTCACAAGGATTTAAACGATTCGCTCACCAGTTACAAGAAAAGACTGCCGATTGAGTATGAAATACTGGGCGGAGACTTTATCGAACAGGCTGTCAATAGAATTCAATTTGGTTCTGGCCAGGGGTTCACTCACGCAATCCTGAATCCGCCCTATAAAAAAATCAGCAGCGACTCCCACCACCGCCTATTGCTTCGACAGGCGGATATTGAAACCGTAAATCTCTATTCCGCTTTTGTCGCCTTGGCTCTGGCGATGATGTCGCCGGGCGGACAAATTGTTGCAATCATTCCGCGCAGCTTTTGTAACGGGCCTTATTACCGGCCTTTCCGAGACTTCGTGCTTGAGCGGGCTGCAATTCGCCACATGCACCTGTTCGACTCGCGCAGCAAGGCATTTAAGGATGACGATGTGCTGCAAGAAAACATCATCCTGCTGCTTGAGCGTAGTGGCCAGCAAGCCGATGTGACGGTGACTACATCGACTGATGACAGCTTCGCTGACCTCGTGACGCATACGCATCCGTTCAACCGAATCGTGTTCCCCGATGATACCGAGCGTTTCATCCATGTGCCGACTTCACAAGAGCGTAACGCAATTGAGCTTTCAAGCGCGATTCGCTATTCGTTGGAGAATGTTGGTGTAAAAGTATCGACCGGGCCGGTTGTCGATTTTCGACTGAAAGAGCATCTCCGCGAGAAGTCTGAAGCAGGCACCGTTCCCCTCCTGTATCCCGCGCACTTCACAGGACAAAACATCGAATGGCCTAAACCGAATATAAAGAAGCCCAATGCAATCCAGCGTAACGTCGAAACGGAAAAGTGGCTTTATCCGAATGGCTTCTATTGCGTGGTACGACGCTTTTCATCGAAGGAAGAAAAGCGCCGAATCGTTGCATGCGTTGTTCAACCGGATACCTTTGCCGATGCTGAAATGCTGGGCTTGGAAAATCACCTGAACGTGTACCACGAGAACAAGCATGGCTTGCCAGAGGCTCTTGCGCGCGGTTTGGCCATTTACCTCAACACGACCGGCGTTGATGAAAATTTCCGCCGTTCGAGCGGACACACCCAAGTCAATGCAACCGACCTCAAGATGATGAAGTACCCGAGCCGCGAGGCACTGATTAAGCTAGGCGAGTGGGCGATGCGTAGCGGCGAGCCGACACAGCGCATGATTGATGAACAACTCGAAAATCTTTCCGCATGACAAAGAAGAATAATCATATCGACGAGACTTACCAGATACTCATTTCTCTTGGCCTGCCACGTGCACAGCATAACGCCGGATCCGCGCTGTCCCTGTTGGCTCTGCTCAACCTTACCCCCAATAAGAAGTGGGCTAAGGCCGAAAACCCGCTTGTCGGTATTACGCCGATCATGGACTGGTCGCGTGAGCACTACGGCAAAGAGTATGCACCAAACACCCGCGAGACATTCCGGCGGCAGACGATGCACCAATTCGTCGATGCCGGGATTGCCATATACAACCCGGACAAACCAGATCGTCCAGTGAACAGCCCGAAGGCCGTTTATCAAGTCGCACCCGCTGCGCTGACACTGTTGCGTAGTTTCGGCACCAAAATGTGGAACGACAATCTGACGACCTATCTGACCCAGAACAAATCGCTCGCAGCAAAGTACGCAATGGCGCGTAAGCAAGAGCTTATCCCAGTGCAGATTGCGCCAGGCAAGAAAATCAAACTCAGCCCCGGCGAACACAGCGAGCTGATCCGAGCCATCATAGAAGATTTCGCCCCGCGCTTCGCGCCGGACAGCGTACTGGTTTATGCGGGAGATACGGGCGACAAATGGGGCTACTTCGATGCAGTCTTGCTGACCAAGCTGGGTGTCAATGTGGATACACATGGCAAGATGCCTGATGTGGTACTCCACTTCGTCGAGAAAGATTGGCTGCTTCTGATCGAGTCCGTCACTAGTCACGGGCCGGTCGATGGCAAGCGTCACGCAGAACTGGCAAAGTTATTTGCCGGATCAACGGCTGGCCTAGTCTACGTGACCGCATTCCCGAATCGTTCCATCATGGGGAGGTATCTGGGCGAAATCGCGTGGGAAACCGAGGTGTGGGTGGCCGACGCGCCATCGCACTTGATTCACTTTAATGGCGAACGATTCCTTGGGCCTTATCCAAATGGATAAAAGTGTCCAAGGTATTTGGGTCAATTCAACCTGACCATTTTTATTTTTGTTGCCCTACGTTAGACATTCACCATGAAGTGCGTCGTTGACTCAAACTATCTTCGCGATGAACGCCTGCAGACCTATCTCAGTGCATCACCACACAATATCGCGATTCTCACTGACTATGCGGCTATGGAGGCGCTCAAAGGCGACGCGCTCGTCGGCATGTATGAATCCATGAAAATTTTGGCACGTTACCCATCTCAAGTACAAATCTTGAAGACTACTTTGGTAGCTTGTGGCCTCAGTGGAGTGGGTAAGGGTCTTCAGCGTCGGCTGGTTAATGTTCCATTAACCAGCGAGTTTGGCTTGTTCTGCAAGAACCTTGCGGCGGCACATTCAGGTTCAACACCGCTTGCATCTCAACTCCGTTCCCTTGGAGCCGAGGCCAGAGCTCACCTTGCTCGCGTCGAAGCAGATGCGCGGGGTTTTGCGGATGCGAGTGTCGAAGTGGCAAGGTTGTTTTCGCCACAAGAAAGACACGACATTGTGCATGCTCATCGTTATACTGAAAATCTTATGCGGAAGCTTATTTTCAATGTTATGCATCTATCGGCGGTAATCTTTGATCGCCATCCATCAGTACGGCGATTGCCTAGCTCTTCTGAGTTGTTCAATACATACATTTTTCGCTCATCCCTCTGCGTTCTCTTGTTGGCGTTCGACTATGCTTTGGTTGGAGGTGTTGCAGGCAAGTCAACGGCGAGAATACGAAACGACATGGTTGATTCGCACTTCGCAACCTATGCAACGTTCTTCGACGGATTGTTATCAAAGGACGTTCGATCAAACTGGCTATACCGAATGACCGCAACCGTTCTGTCACGGTTTCAGGTTACTTACTCGCGTTGATAAGAAACTAAAGTGCTTAGCTTTAAATAATAATCATGCCCAACCTCACCGAAAAAATCTGGGATCGCGAACGACAGAGACGCAACCACAAGCTGGAGCGCGCTGCATCGGCGTTGGGTGCGTCGCTGCGCGACAAGGTGGTGCCCGCAGATATGGCGGTTCGCCTGCTCGAAGCCGTGCTCGAACCGGGTGACCGCGTGTGCCTGGGGGCATCCACCACTACCGAATGCCGCGCTTGAATCGATATCCCTTATAGCTGAATATCATGCCGTCCGGCGTGATCTGTTCCAGC
>PLBS01000151.1 GCA_003134595.1 Gallionella sp.
CGACTACGGATAATCCATCTCCGACCGCACCCCAGTAGCCGTCACGACAAACGTCATCCACGCCGGTTGAACATTCCATCAACCGGCCAAGGTGGTTGTCACGAACTGGTCACAACGCGATTGTCGCCAAACACTTACCAGCAGAACCTGTCTCACTGGCGTAAGAGCGCGCGGCATCGTAGTTTAACCGGACGCAAACTCAATGATCGCTGAGCGCAGATCCTGCTTGAGCAGCTTCTCGGCTTCGATCAGCACTCGCGAACGCACGGTCTTGACATCCCGTGCCGAAGCCTTGATCGGCCACGTTCTGCTGCCACGCACGCGGCCCGACTCCTTCTCCACCAAGGACACTTCGACCGTACCGCGCATCCAATACCAGTTGTTTTGGCGATTCGCGTCATTCAAGGTCAGCTTGCCGACCAACACGAAGTCTGCCTGGTCAGAACCCTGCGCCAGAAATCCCGCCGCCGCCAAACCACCCTTGAGGATAGTGGCGAACTCCTTGGCACCGGCATTCTCTGCGTCTTCAGGCGCAACTTCCGGCGCAATCTTGATGCGCTGCAGCGCAGCGTCGATCTGCGCCTGTACTACCATCTGCGAAATCGGTGCTTCGATGCCGCGCCCGGAGGGATCGACTACCTTGAGCGATGCCTGAAAACCGTCGCGCTTGATGGCGGATTCCGTCGCACGAGTCAGTGCGGCAATTTTAAGCAAGGGGTCGCTGGCAGCCTTGGCGGCATTCACTTCCAGCTGCACGCCATCGTCCAGATTACCGATCTCCTCGCGCAAACTGGCCGCGGCCTGTGAGCGTGAAAGCACGGCTAGCGCGTGAAACTCCATCGTTTCCGGATCACGCCAGATTTCAGCAATATTGATACCATTGATCACCTTGTCGGTCTTCGCTGACACCTGCTGTGTAGCCAGTTTGTGAACTTGCTCTTTGTTGCCGGATTTGACCACCGTGGTGGTATTTTCAGTCACCATATCGACTCGCACTTCAAAGACGGTCGCCAAATCGCCGCGCGCGCGATTCTGGGCTTCATCCTCCGTCGAACCGGCCCCGCGACCGATCAGATACATCGCATTGGGATACATCGTCGCGTTGCCGACTATCCACTCCGGCTGCGCGGCCAGCGCCACAACCGCCGACAGCAAACCGGCTATCACAACGAGTGTTTTGAAAATGCCGTGAACCACGCTCATGTTGAGCCTCCGTTATTTGGCTTGCTTCGCAGACATTTCGACATAATAGTCGGACACGAAGACCTTCCGTCCTGTCATCACTTTGACCGCATTATATTCGCGTGTGGCCAGGGCGTTTCCGTAGCTACCGTAGAAGGTGACCTTGAGATCATGCGTACCCGCCGGTAAAGACAAACGCGCCAAAAGGATATTGCCGGGCAACAACGACCAGCTTCGGGTATCGGCGCGTTCCGAGGCAATCGCGCCCACATCGCTCGCTATGCTCATCAACAGCCCGGCGGCTCCGGCATTCTCGGTCTGATTCTTGACTTTCTTCGCTGCGGCATTCTTCACCACCATTCGCGCCACTGCCCGCGCCGTAATGGCCGGCAGGCGGTCATCCAGACTCTTCCTGGCAATGGTATTAACATCCTCGACTATTTCCGAAGTAGCCGACTGAGAACCCTCGCTCAACTCGAAACGGGCTACCGGCACCGGGCGCTGGACAAACTTGGGCAAGGCCACACTAAAGATCGCGGCACCATTTTGCGGATCCAGGTTGGAAACCATCAGGATGTTTTCAGCCAGTGACGGCCCCAGTCCGTTGTGCAGGATGAACACGACTTCGCCATTATCGCGCGTGTCTGGCGGTTGTATTGCAACACCCGCTGATTCCGGTACAGGGACGGAACGGGCTACCGCATGCGGGTTTTCGAGCCTGTCCAGGTCGGCCTTAAGTGTTGCCGGCACGCCAAATCCGGTAACGCCGCTCTGCGCATGGTAGCCCTCAACCGCCTTGCGGTAATCAATCCGTGCCGAGTCGCTCTCGCCCGCTTCCTCGTATACCATGCCATTCAGATAACGCACAAAAGCACCGGAGAGATAGGTCGCAGCCGGGTTATTTTCGGCGATCAAACGCTGCTTTATATCGAACTGTCTGGCTTCCACTGCCGCTTCATCGACATCACCGGACTGCAGATAATTGAGCTCCTCGAATGCATAGACCAGCAACTGTTCGTTGCCGGTGCCTTCGTAAGCCTTCAAAGTGTCATTCACCGCCACCGAGCCAGTCTGTTCAAATACGCTGGTCGCACTGAGCTTTTCCATCAAGCGCTTGGCCGATTCGAACTGCAGATTGGAAGCGGTATAGTCCCCCTGCAAACGGAGCAAGGTGCCTTTGTTGAGGTAATACAACATCTGGTCGGCACCGGTGAGCCTCAACCCATCAAGCGACTTGAGGGCGCCGACCACATTGCGGTTGCTGGTTTCATTTTCGACCTTGGCAATACCAACACTATAAGTGGCGCAACCCGGCAGGACAAAAACCGCCAACACAGCCAGCAACCCGAAAAGCTGCCGGCTCGGCCGATTACAACCGGTGGCGAAGCTTAGCGATATGGACATCCTTGCTAGCGGAACTTGGCATTTTTGATATCCTTCTTCAGTTTCTTCTGGCCGTTCCAAACTTTGCGGTTGTCGGAAAGGCTCACCAATGTGAGATCAACCTGATAGAAACGAACCTGCTCGCTGTCCGATGCATCGATGATGGTATTGATCGAGCCTATCAACATGAAATCCGCACCGGCTTCTTTACCCATCTCTTTGCGGCTGGCTTCAGCGGCGTTGAGATCCATATCAGCACGCTCTTCGCGAATGTCACCACGCTCGCTCTTCGAAGCAACCACATCGACACGGCCGGAATTGACAAAGGCACGCTCAAGATCATTTACAAAGGTATTGGTATTGATGTGTTCTTGCGAGAGGTTACGAATGTTGCCGATGATGACCGCCGGTGCTTTCTTTGAAGTCATGCCGTAGCGATCGATCCAGCCGGTGGAACCGGAAAGAGAATCGCGAATCATTTCTTCCGACACCAGCCGTGAGTCGGTGTCATTCCAGGTACCGGAGATATCCTTTACCTCTTCTACCCCTACCCGTTTTACTTGAGTGGAACAACCCGCCAAGATCACTGCAGCCACAACGGTCGCCACCATCATCCAAGCCTTTTTCTTCGCTGCCATAATGCCTCCATGAGGATCAACAAGTTAACGGGGAAGTCATCCTAAATCGACACCTACCTACCACCCGTTCAGTTGCCCCGCTGTTTATTGAACTCCACCCTCTGTTTCGCTATATCCGCCGCCAGCTCTTCCTGACCCTTTTGGGCGCGGAATTGCTGCCAAGCCGCTTGATCGTTATACATGCTGGTCTTGATAGCGGCCTCGGTCAGCTTCTGCGCACCCGCCTCGTCAAGACCCACGAGGACGTACAGCGTCCCATCCGGGCCGATGATGCTTTTCACGATCTTGGTACCCTGCAGTGACTCGTCGGTGATCTGCTTGGTTACCGAAGTGTTGACACGATCAACCGTCTCCTTGCTCGCCGCACCGGTGGTTTCGACATACTGCTTGATCATGTTCTGCACCTGCACACGCATGTTCTGGGTAAGCTGGACGCGCGCTCCTGTAGCGGCCATCTGCCTCATGAAATCGTAGCCGGCATCAGATTTAGCGGCTGAACCCGTCGCCGCCACCGGTATACCCTCGACAGGCTGATCGCAGATCCATCCAGGCGCGGACTCATGCGAATTCGGAAACACACACTCCGCCATCTTCTCCTTGGCCCGTGTGCCCGAGCAACCCGTGACGCCTATCACAATAGCAGCAGACAACAGCACAAAAATAAATTTACGCATGATAATTGCTCCTGAATTAAGTGAAAAATAAATCAACCCGAATACGACTATGAAAGTGAGCAGACTGTAACCAGCCGCTTGGCCACCGTTTTTTGGTGGCTTAGCGGAATGGCTAGTGGTTTCACCAGTATTTATCCGGCCATGCGCACAACTTTTACCCGCATCATTATAGTCACAACGGGCATGTTAAGAGCGATATGCAATAAATTTTTACAATAAATTTTTAGCGGGTCTCCATGCCCCATTATCATTGATGCGCCAAGCTATAAAGCAGACAGTTTTCTATGCGTCATACCTAACTTTGCCCATTGCGCAACGCAGCGATACGCTCATCCAACGGCGGATGAGTCATGAACATTTTCGCGAAAGCATGACCGCCTGAGATGCCGAAAGCAGCCATTTTCTCCGGCAGGGTGGTCTGCTCATGATTGATTTTCAATCGTTCGAGTGCCGCGATCATTTTTTCTCGTCCGGCCAGATGCGCTCCACCCGCATCGGCTCGGAATTCACGCTGGCGCGAGAACCACATCACGATAACGCTGGCCAGCACACCCAACACCAGTTGCGCCGCTATTTCCGCAACGAAGGCACCGATGCCGGGACCATTCCGGCCATCATTCTTGAGCAACACGCGATCCACGAAGAATCCGAACAGCTTGGCGAAAAATATCACGAAGGTGTTCACCACGCCCTGGATCAGAGCCAGGGTCACCATGTCGCCATTGGCGACGTGACTGATCTCATGTCCCATCACAGCTTCCGCTTCTTCCCTGCTCATGTTGCGCAACAAACCGGTGCTCACCGCAACCAGCGCATCGTTGCGATTCCAGCCGGTGGCAAAAGCATTCATATCCGGCGCGTCGTAAACCGCCACTTCCGGCATCCCGATACCGGCAGCTTGCGCATGCCGACGTACGGTTTCAACCAGCCAGCGTTCGGTCGGATCAACCGGGTTTTCGATGACCTGCGCACCGACCATGCGCTTTGCCGACCACTTGGACATGGCCAGCGAAACCAGCGAACCGGCAAAGCCGATTACGGCGGATATCACCAGCAACGCGCTGAAGTTGATGCCGCCGTTTTGGTCCAGCCAGCGATCCACACCCAGCAGTCGTAGCGTGATGTTAATCACGAACACGACTGCCAGGTTGGTCAGAATAAACAGGAAAATCCGCTTCATAAACTTATCTCCTCCAATGTTAAAATCAAGCCGCGCAGTCTACCATTGCGGCCACTTCGCGCTGCGAACGTTGGGTGTTCATCACCAGATTTCAAGAGTTGTTTCGTTAGTGGTAAACTCGCCCCGCTTCGATGATCAAACGGAGGTTAAGTTGCAAGAACTGCTCAATCATCCCGCCGTACAAGCCGGCTTGGCCCCTTTCCTGGTCGCGCTGATTACCGCTGAACTATTCCAGCGCATCAAATTGAGCGGCTTGGCCGTCATCGCCGGATTTGCCGTCACCGTTTACCTGGCCAGCAACTTCACCATCGAGCCGCTCACCGCCGCGCGGAAAATCGTTCTATTGGGATTGCTCAGCGCATTGCTCGCCCTGTTGCTCACTTTATTGCAATCACGTTGGTTTAGTTGGCTGCTTCCCGTGCTCGGGGGCGCAGCCGCCATTTGGACGGTACAGCGTGTTCTCCAGCAACAGGCGCCCCAAGTAGTACTGCTATGGGGCACGGGTTGCGCGGCTTATGTCGCGATTCTGGTATGGGGCATGGACAAGCTATCGGACAAGGAACCGCTTCGCGCTGCCAGCGCAGCCACCGCGCTGGGCATCGGCACCGGTGGCGCGGCCCTGGTCGGCGCGTCCGCCTTGCTCGGTCAATTCGGCTTAGCGCTTGGGTCTGCCGCAGCCGCGCACTTGTTGATTCAGATGATCAGCAATCAACCTCTCCCGGCCGGGCGCACCTTCACTTTACCGCTCGCGATGATTGCCGGACTGACCGGCTGCGTGGCCGTGCTAAGCGCACAACTTCCGTGGTACGCGCTGCCCATCCTTGCTGCTATTCCCCTTGCAGCCTGGCTCGTGCCGCTGCCCAACCTGTCAGTCCGGATACAAAGCCTGCTGCTCACGATACTGACATTCGCCTTCGCGGGTGGCGCGATTTATGTGACATGGCGCGTGGCTGGCGACGTGCCATTTTAGCTCCAGGATACCCCTATAAATTTGTTTTTCGGGATGAAACGCAACGACGCCGCACAAACGAATTTATAGAGATGTCGTTGTGCGGAAGCCTTTCAAAAGAATTATTATGCGCATATCGTTGATTCACAGGAGGCCCCCATGAAAGCACCCGTTCGCATCACCGTCACCGGTGCCGCCGGGCAAATCGGCTACGCTGTTCTGTTCCGTATCGCCAATGGCGACATGCTTGGGCGCGAGCAGCCGATCATCCTGCAACTGCTGGATGTGCCGCAGGCGCAGCAAATGTTGCGCGGCGTGATGATGGAGCTGGAGGATTGCGCCTTCCCGCTGCTGCAGCAAATCATCATCACCGATGATCCGAAGGTCGCGTTCAAGGATACCGAGGTCGCCATGTTGATCGGCGCACGTCCACGCAGCAAGGGCATGGAGCGCAAGGATTTGATCGAAGCCAATGGCGCGATCTTCTCCGAACAAGGCAAGCTGCTCAACCAATATGCGGCGCGCCACGTCAAGGTACTGGTGGTGGGCAATCCCGCCAACACCAACGCGCTGATCGCGATGAAGAACGCCCCCGATCTCGACCCGCGCAACTTCAGCGCGATGATGCGCCTCGACCACAACCGCGCCATCGCGCAAGTCGCGCTCAAGCTGTTCCAGCCGATCCGCGACATCAAGAAGATGATCATCTGGGGCAACCATTCCGGCACGCAATATCCCGATCTCGACCACGCCGAGATTCGCGGCCGTTTGGTGCGCGACATCCTGCCGGATCAGGATTGGGTGGAGCGCGAATTCATCCCCATCGTGCAAAAGCGCGGCGCGGCAGTCATCGAAGCGCGCGGCCTGTCCAGTGCCGCAAGTGCCGCGAACGCCGCCGTTTCGCACATGCACGACTGGATGCTCAGCTCGCACCACAACGACTGGGTGACCATGAGCGTGCCATCCGACGGCAGCTACGGCATTCCAGAGGGCGTGATCTACGGTTTCCCGGTCACTTGCAAACACGGTAATTTTCACATCGTGCAGAAACTGCCGATCAGCGCACTGGGGCGCAAGCATATGGAGGAGAGTTACCGCGAACTGACCGAAGAACGCGACCATGTGAAGCATTTGCTGGGTTAAACGCACACACCACTACGATGAACGAAAAACTGTTACACCTGCTGAGCGGCCAGGAAGAGCTTTACCCGTTGAATCTGGAAGAGCGGTTTTCGCGTGTGTTGAACCGTATCGTTGAGCTGTGGGATACCAAGGAAATTGATGATTACTTCAACGATCTGATGATTGATACCCGCGGTGGCACCCGGCAGGGATTCCCTCCCGAGGTAGCGTCCGAAATCTTCGCGTTGAACATGGCGCACGCAAAATTGCGGGATCAGACACGGCAAGCCGCATCCGGGGCTAATCCCTGGAACGACGTGGAAGCGGCGAAAAAAGCCGCCGTCGAACAGCAAGGCTATGCTTTTTCCCCAACGGGTTTCGTCAAGTCAGCCGAAAAGGGCGACCGCAACACCGTTTTGTTGTTCCTGAGCAGCGGCGTGGATATTGATACACGCGATGAGCACGGCTGGACACCGCTGATGATATCAACCTTCAATGGCAAGGAAGAAGTTGCAATCCTCCTCATTCGCAGCGGCGCCGACGTCAACGCCAAGGATACGGCAGGTTATGGGCCGCTGCACTGGGCCGCATTCAACGGTTACAGCGACGTGGTGAAACTGCTCGTCGAAAAACGCGCCAATGTGAACGCTCCCAGCAAACATGGCTGGACACCGCTGCTGCAAGCTGCCACCCGCGGCCACCTGCTTACTACCGGGCAACTGATTGCCGCTGGCGCCGACGTCAATCTCGCCAGCAACGACGGCTGGACGCCACTGCACAAGGCCGCCGCCAACGGTCATACCGAAGTAGTCAAACTGCTGCTCGTCAAGGGTGCGAACCGCGGCACAGAATATCAGGATGGCACAACGCCCTTGACCCTTGCCACCAAAAACAAGCATGAAGATATCGTGGCCATGCTCACCAACCACTGATGAACTCCTGATGAGACTACTGGTGAAACAACTAGCCATCTGACTAGGCTAGCAAACGCGTTGCATAGCCATTCGGCTAAGTCACCAAAAGACGGTGACATAAGCCGCTGGTTAACGACAACCAAGTGGCTGGTTATAGGGATCCGTGTTTGCCCCCTCTTGATTTTTGCCTTGCCGCCTCCAAATAAGCCACAGTAATTAACTCGAGGCTTGTTATGCAAAATATCCGACCCGCGGCTGTTGCCGGCCTGTTCTACCCCGCCGAACCGAAGCAACTCGCACATGACGTGCAGCAGTTGCTGGCCCAGGCACGCAGCAACGCCCCGCGCCCATTTGATCTGATCCCAAAAGCACTGATAGTCCCGCATGCCGGTTACATTTATTCAGGCGCGATCGCAGCCACGGCTTATGCAACGCTTCGCCCAATCGCCTCGCGCATCCGTCGCGTGGTACTGCTCGGCCCTACCCATCGCGTCGCGGTGCGCGGCCTGGCGCTGCCCGGTGCGGATGCCTTCGACACGCCTTTGGGGCGAGTCATGCTGGATACGGCAGCAGCATCAGCCATCAGCCATCTGCCGCAGGTCAGCGTCAGCGCACAAGCTCACGCGCTGGAGCATTCGCTGGAAGTACAACTGCCTTTTTTGCAAAGCGTATTAACGGATTTCACTTTACTGCCATTGGCGGTCGGCATGGCTACCGCCGAGGAAGTCGCGGAGGTGCTGGAGACTGTGTGGGGCGGAGAGGAGACGCTGATCGTGATCAGCTCCGACCTCTCGCACTATCTGCCCTACACCACCGCGCAACGCGTGGATAATGAGACCGCGCAGTCCATCCTGAAGCTGCGCCAACCCATCGCACATGACCATGCCTGTGGCGGCACACCCATCAGTGGCCTGATCGTCGCGGCGCAGAAGCACCACCTCGCACCTCATTTGCTCGATTTGCGAAACTCTGGCGACACAGCCGGGTCTCATGCTCAGGTGGTGGGGTATGCGGCGTTTGCATTTACCCCTGCGACATAATTTTCAGGAGAAGTTGAACATGTCAGATGAACGAGGTGAAGTATTACTAACGATTGCACGTGCCACGATTTCGCGCGTGTTGAACGTGCCACACACAGCAGACGAATCCGCGCCGTGGCTCGCCGAGCATGGCGCATGCTTCGTCACGCTCACACAATACGGCGAGTTGCGCGGCTGCATCGGCTCGCTGCAAGCGCACCGTTCATTGCTCGACGATGTCAAAAGCAATGCCGTGTCCGCCGCCTTGCGCGATCCGCGTTTCACGCCGTTGAGTTTGGAAGAACTCGACATCACCACAGTCGAAATTTCCCTGCTCTCGCCGACCCAGGCGATGGAGGTTCGGGACGAGGCCGATGCGCTGGCACAACTGCGCCCCGGCGTGGACGGTATCGTGTTCGAGTATGGCCGTTATCGCAGCACTTTTTTGCCGCAGGTCTGGGAGAACCTCGCACAACCTCGGGAATTTCTTGCCATGCTCAGACGCAAAGCCGGGCTGCCCGATGACTTCTGGGCGGAAGATGTGAAACTGTCGCGCTATAGCGTGACCAAGTGGAGCGAGTCCGAAAAACTTTTGGCCGGGCACCCGAAGGAGCATCAACATGGATGAGCCAATCAGCATCGCCGAACAATATCCGGCCAAATACTGGCATAAGCTGGATGACGGGCGCATCCAGTGCGACCTGTGTCCGCGCGACTGCAAGTTGCATGAAGGCCAGCGCGGCGCGTGTTTCGTGCGCGGCCGTGTCGGCGATACGATGGTGCTCACCACTTACGGACGCTCCTCCGGTTTCTGCGTCGACCCGGTCGAGAAGAAGCCGCTCAACCATTTCTATCCCGGCAGCAGCATCCTGTCGTTCGGCACGGCGGGCTGCAACCTCGCCTGCAAATTCTGCCAGAACTGGGACATTTCCAAATCGCGCAGCTTCGACAAACTCGCCGACCAGGCCACCCCGGAAGCCATTGCGCGCACCGCCGAGCGGCTCGGCTGCAAGAGTGTCGCCTTCACCTACAATGACCCGGTGATCTTCGCCGAATATGCGATGGACGTGGCCGATGCCTGCCACGAGCGCGGCATCAAAGCAGTGGCGGTCACGGCGGGCTATATGCACGACCAGCCGCGCCGCGAGTTCTACGCCAAGATGGATGCCGCCAACGTCGACCTGAAAGCGTTCACCGACGAGTTCTACGTCAAACAGACCGGCTCACATTTGCAACCGGTGCTGGACACACTGAAATATCTGCGCCAGGAAACCAAGGTATGGTTGGAGATCACCACACTGCTGATCCCCGGCCTCAACGATTCAGCACACGAGGTCGGCAAGATGAGCGAATGGATCGCGAAGGAACTCGGCGTCGATGTGCCGCTGCACTTCACCGCTTTCCATCCGGACTACAAGATGACCGGCATTCCCGCCACCCCGGCGGAAACGCTGACACAGGCGCGGCAAATCGCCCACTCTGCCGGGCTGCTGCACGTCTATACCGGCAACGTGCATGACCTCTCCGGCGGCACCACGCACTGCCCGGATTGCCAGCATCAGCTGATCGTGCGCGACTGGCATTTGATCCGCGACTACACACTCAGCGCACAGGGCAACTGTCCGCAGTGCGGCACGGCATTGGCTGGACATTTCGAAAAGTTCGCCGGACAATTCGGCCGGCAGCGCATCCCCGTTGTCATGGCGGGAAGATGATTACGTAGTACGCACCAAGGTTCATTTCTGAAAAGGAGAAAAACATGAGTAGCGTCTGGCGCAGCATCTTGACTTTCATCGCGATTATTTTGTTTCTCGGCGCACTGGGCTTAATTTTTTTCACCGGGCATTGATTACCCGTGCTTTGATTTCACGGCGAACTCATGGCACCCCGCCATGCGCTCCCCGCCCAAGCCGGACGAGCCGGAGCCAAACAGGTAGCATGGATGGAGCAAAGCGGAATCCGGGGAAGTATCACACTGAGCTCCCGGATTCTGGCCTGATGAAACAACTAGCCATTCGACTAGGACGATAAAAAACATCGTCCAAGTCGCTGGTTATTCGGCCTGCATCCGGGCTACTGGACTGTTCTGGGTTCCCAATAAACCCGAATTGTTCATTAGCACAAAACTACATCATTCCCGCGCAGGCGGGAATCCAGCGAGGACAAACATCCCGCGAAGCGGACAAAACCGCGATGTTGTCCCGCTTCGCGGGAAATTATTTATTCATCTGGATTCACGCCTGCGCGGGAATGACGTGCAACGCATTCCAATCGTGATGGGAGGAACAACATGAGCACCGTACATATTCCTGCCGACAGTGTCGAACTCGATGGCGAACTGGTTCTGCCGCCTTCCGCTAAGGGTGTGGTGCTGTTCGCCCACGGCAGCGGCAGCAGCCGCTTCAGTCCGCGCAACACCTACGTCGCCGAAGTGCTGCAACAACGCGGCATCGGCACACTGCTGTTCGATTTGCTGACAAATGTAGAAGATCAGGATTACGAAACGCGCTTCGACATCGCGCTGCTCACGCAACGCCTGCTTGCCGCCACTGCCTGGCTGCAAAGCAACCCGAAGACGCAAGCCCTGAGCCTGGGCTATTTCGGTGCCAGCACCGGCGCGGCGGCGGCATTACAGGCCGCCGCAAAAATGGAAAACAAGATTGCGGCAGTGGTGTCGCGCGGCGGACGACCTGATCTAGCCGGAGCAGATGCACTACGCCGCGTGACTGCACCGACTCTGCTCATCGTCGGCGGCGCGGACTACGGTGTGATCGAATTGAACCAGCAAGCCGACGCACTGTTGAACTGCGAAAAGAAACTCACCCTGATACCCGGCGCTACCCACTTGTTCGAAGAACCCGGCACGCTGCAACAGGCGGCACACAGCGCGGCAGACTGGTTCGCGCAACATCTGTAGCGCTCTGGAGCGGGCCATGCCCGCGACCCGAATACGCTGTCGCGGGCATGGCCCGCTCCTACGGGCTACGAAGCTGTAACTAGCAGCTTTATCACTTCCTCATCGCTCACCTGCGGGAAAGATTGGTAGAACTGCCCAACCGCATAAAACATCGCCGGTGCGCTCAGGCACACCACCTCATCGGCGTAGGGTTTCACCTTTTCCAGCGTATCCGGTGGTGCCACCGGCACGGCGCAGATCAGCTTTTTCGGAGACTTGGCGCGCAGCGCGTGCAGTGCGGCGATCATCGTGGAGCCGGTGGCCAGGCCATCGTCCACCACGATGACGATGCGCCCCGCCGGGTCGTGCGGCGGGCGTATAGGGGTATAGCTGGCGCGCCGCTCGCGCATCACCTTGAGTTGCGCTTCTTTCTCGGCTTCGATGTATTCCGAACTGCCCCCTACCCGCCCGGCATAGTCGCCGAGATAGGTCCAGCCGCTCTCGTCCACCGAACCGATCGCGAATTCCGGATTGCCCGGCGCGCGCAGTTTGCGCACCAGCACCACGTCCACTTCGCCGCCCAACTCATCGGCGATGATCTTCGCCATCGGCACCGCACCGCGCGGTATCGCCAGCACCAGCGGGTTCTGGCCGCGATATTGCACCAGTGCTTCCGCCAGCCGGCGCGCTGCACCTTCACGATCACTAAACATCTTGTTCATCCCTCCTCAACCCAGATAATCTGTTAGATCCAATGTATCTTCTCCCTTGCAAGGAGGGCATGGCGGTAAATTTTCGTTTCTACCCTCTCTCTAGCCCTCCCCCTGCAAGGGGGAGGGGACATCATGTAGGTCGGGCTGCACCCGCAAGGGGTAGGCCGTGGTTGTAAAGCCGCTAAAGCGTCAACAACCACGCACTGCCCGACATGGTGGGCGGAGCCCACCCTACATCAAGATGTTATCTGTTTGCGCTGCCGCCGCGCTTCGAACAAACAGATGCCCGCACTGACCGAGACGTTCAAACTTTCCACGCTGCCCAGCATCGGGATGCGCACCAGTTCGTCGCAGGTCTCGCGCGTCAGGCGGCGCAAGCCTTCGCCCTCCGCGCCCAACACCCAAGCCAGTGCGCCGGTGTGCTTGAAACCGTTCAAATCCTTCTCGGCTTCGCCCGCCGCGCCGACCACCCAGATGTCGCGTTCTTTCAATTCACGCATGGTACGCGCGAGATTCGTGACGGTGATGTAGGGGACAGTTTCCGCCGCGCCGCAGGCGACCTTCTCCACAGTCGCGGTGATCCCGACCGCGCGATCTTTCGGGGCGATCACCGCGTGCACGCCGAACGCATCGGCACTGCGCAGACACGCGCCGAGATTATGCGGGTCCTGCACGCCATCCAGCACCAGCAGCAACGGCGGTTCGCTGAGGGTATCGAGCACATCGTCCAGATGCTGCACGCGCTGTGCCGCATCGACGCGCGCCGCCACTCCCTGATGGCGCGCATTGCCTGCCATGCCATCCAGGCGCGCCGCTTCTATCGGGATGATGCGCACGCCATTGGTTTCGGCGAGCTTGATCAGGTCGCGCATACGCGGGTCCTGGCGTTGCGCTTGCAGGTAGACTTCCAGCACGCCATCGGGATTCTGGCGGATGCGCGAAGTCACCGCGTGAAAGCCGTAAATCAGGCGCAGATCAGCCACGGCGTTTCTTTTCGCGTTTCATTTCTGGGGCGGGTTTTTTGCCAGCCTTGGTTGCGTGTCCCTTTGCTGCGTGTCCGTGCTCGGCAGCCCCGTGTCCAGAAGCATCGATCAACTCATTCAACACAAAGTCGACCTTGGTGCTTTCCATGTCCACTTTGACCACGCGCACTTGCACGCGGTCACCGAGGCGATAGCGTTGTCCGGTGCGCTCGCCGAGCAACTGGTGCTTGGCGGCATCAAATTGGAAATAATCCTTGCCGAGTTCGGAGATGTGCACCAGCCCTTCGACATATAAATCGTCCAGCGACACGAACATGCCAAAACTGGTGACTGATGAAACCGTGCCGGTGAACACGCTGCCCAAATGATCGCGCATGTAGAAACATTTCAGCCAGGCCTCGACATCGCGTGTGGCATCGTCGGCGCGGCGTTCGGTCATCGAGCAATGCGCACCCAGTTCGCTCCATTTCTGCGCAGGCGTATATTTCTTGCCTTGCAGAACGGCATTGATGGCGCGATGCACCAGCAGATCCGGGTAGCGGCGTATCGGCGAAGTGAAATGCGTGTAAGCATCGTAGCCCAAACCGAAGTGCCCGATGTTCACCGGCTCATACTTGGCTTGGCGCAACGAACGCAGCATCACCATTTGCAGCAACCCGGCATCGGGACGGCCCTTGATGCGCTTGAGCAGCTTGGAATAATCGGCTGCCTGCGGATCGTCTTCACCGGTCAGTTGCAAACCGAACTCCTTCATGAATTCGCGCAGCGCTTCCAGCTTCTCCGGTGTCGGCCCCTGGTGGATGCGGTACAGCACGGTGTGCTGATGTTCCTGCAAGTAGCCTGCCGCGCACACGTTCGCCGCCAGCATGCACTCTTCGATCAATTTATGCGCGTCGTTGCGTACTACCGGCACGATGCGCTCGATCTTGCCCTGGTCGGTGAAGATCATCTGCGTCTCGACCGTCTCGAAGTCGATCGCGCCGCGCTTCTCGCGCGCTTTTAACAGCTTCTTGTACAGTTCGTGGAGATGTTGCAGGTGCGGCAGTATGTTCGGATTGCCCCTGGCCAGTTCGCCATCCGGCTCGGCCAGCATAGCCGCGACCTGGGTGTAGGTCAGGCGCGCCTGTGAATACATCACCGATGGATAGAAGCGGTATTTTTCAATGTCACCGCTGTTGCTGACATGCATGTCACACACCATGCACAGACGGTCCACATGCGGATTCAAGGAGCACAGCCCGTTG
This sequence comes from Gallionella sp., assembly GCA_003134595.1. Lineage (GTDB taxonomy): Bacteria > Pseudomonadota > Gammaproteobacteria > Burkholderiales > Gallionellaceae > Gallionella. Next base: position 14,898 of record PLBS01000151.1, read on the forward strand.
GACAATTCTTCCGGCAACATCGGGATCACGCGGCGCGGAAAGTATACCGAGTTGCCGCGCAGAATCGCCTCGCGATCCAGCGCGTCACCTGTCTGCACATAATGGCTGACATCGGCAATCGCCACCACCAGACGGTAACCGCCTTTTTCCGGCGCGCAATACACCGCATCATCGAAATCGCGCGCGGTCTCGCCGTCAATGGTGACCAGCGGCAGGTTGCGGATGTCTTCACGACCTTCCCAATCTGCGGCAGCAACGACAGGAGAAATCGCTTTGGCTTGCTTTTCGACATCATTGGGAAACTCATACGGCAGGTCATGCTTGCGCAACGCGATCTCGATCTCCATGCCGGGATCGGCATAGTTGCCCAGCACCTCGGTGATGCGGCCGATGGGCTGCGCATGTTTATCAGGGTGTTGCATAATCTCCAGCATCACCACTTGTCCTACCTTGGCGGCGCCGGACTGGCCGGGAGCAACCAGAATGTCCTGGGTGATGCGGCGGTTTTCCGCCACCACAAACTGGATGCCGTGCTCTTCAAACAGGCGCCCGACCACGCGATTGTTGGCGCGCTCCAGCACCTCGACGATCTTGGCCTCTGGACGTCCGCGTCTATCCACGCCGGATTGCCGCACCATCACCACGTCGCCGTGCAATACCTGGTGCATTTCCTTCTCGCTGAGGAACATGTCCGGACTGCCGTCTTCCGGGATCAGGAAGCCGAAACCATCAGGATGGCCCTGCACCTTGCCCTTGACCAGATCGAGCTTGTCCACCACGCAGATGTCACGTTTGCGATTGCGCATGATCTGCCCATCGCGCTCCATCGCGCGCAGGCGACGAGAAAATAAATCTCCCTCGTGCGTTTCAATCTGCAATAGCTGCAGCAACTCCTCATCACCTACCGGAGCGCCTTGCTCGGTGAGTACCTGCAAAATGAATTCGCGGCTGGGCAGCGGCTGTTCGTATTGCTCGCGTTCGCGTTCCAGGAATGGGTCTTGCAGACGTAAGTTCTTTTTATTTTTCATCGCTTCGCGCCCCCTATCCAACTTTCCCCCGCAAGCGGGAGCAAGGGCAATCGTGTAAAACGTTTATTATTCATTGACAATGTATCCTTTAACAATTAAATTGCGCGCCTTCAGCAAATCTAAGCCCAGATGGCGGAATTGGTAGACGCGCACGGTTCAGGTCCGTGTGCCGCAAGGTGTGGAGGTTCGAGTCCTCTTCTGGGCACCAGTACATAACATGGCTCGCGCAAGCGGGCCATTTCCTTTTTCGTGCCCAGAACAAGCGAAGCACTTGTTCTGGGCACCGGCTATCAATTCAATACAAATAAGCAGCGCGAACCAAGAACTGCATTTTTGCGTTGTTCATTACGTTTACCAACATATTCCAATTCTATTTCGANNGGTCAAACAAGGCGGCGACGAGCAAACGACGCAGACAGTGCTAATAGCACGGCTAGGAGTTTGCGAGGAAGCCAACGCAGTTTCACCGATGAAATGGGATTGGAATTATTCGAACGGATGGCGCAGCACAATGGTCTCATCGCGATCCGGCCCGGTTGAAACCATATCTATCGGTACTCCGCATGCCTTGGCAATGCGCTCCAGGTAGTTGCGCGCGGCCTTCGGCAGCTCTTCATAGCGTTGCACACCCAAGGTACTTTCACTCCAGCCCGGCATTTCTTCATATACTGCCTGGCAATCCGCCAGCGCATCCGCACCGGCCGGCAAAATGTCACTATCCACGCCATTGATGCGGTAGCCCACACCGATGCGCACCACTTCCATGCCATCCATCACGTCCAGCTTGGTGACACACAAACCTGACACGCCGTTGATCTGGATCGAACGCTTGAGCGCGGCGGCATCGAACCAGCCGCAGCGGCGCGCACGCCCGGTGGTGGAGCCGAATTCGTGGCCGCGCTTGGCCAAGCCCTCACCAATAGGATCACGTTTATCCAACGCGTCATACAGTTCGGTCGGGAATGGGCCGGAGCCAACTCGCGTGGTGTAAGCCTTGGTGATACCCAGCACATAGTGCAGCATTTGCGGGCCTACCCCTGCCCCGGCACAGGCCGCACCGGCAATACAGTTGCTCGAGGTGACGAACGGATAAGTGCCATGGTCGATATCCAACAACGCGCCCTGCGCGCCTTCGAACAGCAGGCTCTTGCCGGCCTGATTGGCCTCATACAAGGCTCGCGGCACGTCCATCACCAGCGGCTTGATGCGCTCTGCCAGCGCCAGCGTATCGTCCAGGATCTTTTGGAAGTCGACTGTTTCGGCATGAAAGTAATTCTTCAACACGAAGTTGTGGTAGTCCAACACCTCGCCCAGCTTGGCGGCAAAGCGTTCGCGGTAAAAAATATCCTGCAAACGAATCGCGCGACGCGCGACCTTGTCTTCGTAGGCAGGGCCGATACCGCGTCCGGTGGTGCCGATCTTGGCATCGCCTTTCGCCAACTCGCGGGCTTTATCGATCGCTTCGTGATAGGGCAAAATCAACGGGCAGGCTTCGGAGATCTTCAGGCGATTATAGACATCGATTCCGGCCTGCTGCAGTTCGTCCATTTCCTTCAGCAAGGCTTGCGGGGATAACACCACGCCGTTGCCGATGTAGCACATCACATGGTCGCGCAGGATGCCGGAAGGGATCAGGTGCAACACGGTTTTCTTGCCGGCTATCACTAAAGTATGACCGGCGTTATGGCCACCCTGAAAACGTACCACGCCTTGCGCATGATCGGTCAACCAATCGACGATCTTGCCCTTGCCTTCATCACCCCATTGAGTGCCTATTACCACTACGTTCTTAGCCATTACAAAACTTTCAATTTTGAAAAATCAAAGCGCGACAACCTGCCAAACGCCATCGCGCAAAACCAATTCGCGATCGCATTGCAACTCCCGGCGCAATGTCGCATCGCCGAGCAAATCCACTACCACCGCCTCGCCCGCCGCGCGAAGTTGTGCGATCTTGTCGCGCAGAACGGCATCATCGAGCGGGTGCCCCGTGAGACTTTTGGTCGGGCACCCGCCGGACAAAAGTTTTTCGTAAGGCGGCGCGCATACGCCTAACCGGGCTGCTTGTGGCGGCAGCAGGCGATACAGCTGGCGCAAGTCCATGCTGAATCCGGTCGCGGCGCGGGCGCGCCCGAAGCTCTTGCCGAGATCGTCGTAGCGTCCGCCCAGCGCAATCGCGTCGTGGCTGCCGGCATGGTAGGCGGCGAACACCATACCGCTGTGATAGTGATAGCCGCGCAGATCGGCGAGGTCTATGCCGACGCTGGACACCAGCGGTTGCAACTTGCCGGAAATGCTTTGCAAATCATCCAGTGCCGCACCCATTCCCGGATAATCCGGTAACAGCTTGCGAGCCTTCGCCAGCACATCGGCACAATTGCCGTACAGTGTCGGCAGTGCCAGCAAAGCGTTGCGCAAGGTCGCATCCAGCGGCCGCGCCAATGTTTTCAAAGCCGCGCTGTCCTTGCTTTGCAGCGCGCCGAATAATTCACCTTCGAGTTCCTTGTCGAGTTCGGCGTGATTCATCAGCGCGCGAAACACGCCAACATGACCGAGATCAAGGTGCACGTCTTTGATGCCCAGCAAAGCCAGTGACTGCAACATCAGCTGCTGGATTTCCAGATCGCTTTCCAACCCGCTATGCCCATACAACTCGGCGCCGATTTGCAAAAGCTCACGGGTACGCGTCAGCCCCATCGGTTGGGTGTGCAACACGCTGCCGGCATAGCACAAGCGCGCCACGCCTTGGCGATTGAGCAGATGCGCATCGATGCGTGCCACTTGCGGCGTGATGTCGGCACGCAGCGCCAAGGTACGCCCGCTCAACTGATCGACCAGTTTGAAAGTGCGCAGATCCATGTCGTCGCTGCCATCGATCAACAAAGATTCGGCATATTCCAGCAGCGGCGGTGCGACCAATTGATATCCCGATTTGCGCAACAGATCGAGGAATTGCGCGCGCATCTGCTCGACGCGCCACGCCTCATCGGGAAGCATGTCTTCGACATGCTCTGGAAGCAGCCAGTTTTGCATCAGATTCCCATCACTTGATCCAATACAACAATATTATTCCGGACAGCATCGAGGTGATACCGACGAAGCGCAATTGCCCATCCGACAGCGTCACCAGTTTGCGGAAAGTTTCGCGCCACAATTCAGGCAATACGAACGGCAGCATTCCCTCAATCACCAGCATCATCGCCAAACCAAGCAACCAATAATCGAGCACACTATTTACCAGCCTTGCTTGGGTTTTTCAGATATTTAAAGAAAGCCGAACTGGGATCAAGCACCATCACGTCGCTCTTGTTCTTGAAGCTCTGTTTGTAGGCTTCCAGACTGCGGTAAAACGCATAGAACTCGGCATTACGACCAAATGAGGCCGCGTATAAAGCGGTAGCCTTGGCATCGCCCTCACCTTTGGTTTTCTGCGCTTCGCGATAAGCCTCAGCCAAAATCACTTGGCGTTGTTTGTCGGCATTAGCCTTGATCTTTTCGCCCTCGGCCGCACCGGAAGCACGCAATTCATTGGCCACTCGCTTACGCTCGGCATCCATGCGGCGATATACCGAATCGCTGATCTCCAGCGGGAAATCCACTCGCTTGAGGCGCACGTCCAGCACTTGCACACCTATTTTGCGTGCATCGCTGTCGGTCTTTTCGCGCAACACGGTCATGATTTGTTCGCGTTCGCCTGACACTACCTCGTGGATGGTGCGCTTGCCGAATTCCTCGCGCATACTGGAATTCACCGTCTGCATCAAACGTGTTACAGCGCGCATTTCATCACCGCCGACGCTGATGTAATACTGCTTTACATCCACGATGCGCCATTTGACAAAGGAATCCACCATCACGTTTTTCTTTTCCGCCGTGATGAAACGCTCAGGCTCCCCGGTGTCCAGCGTGAGTATGCGCGAATCAAAGAAGCGCACGTTCTGCATCAGCGGCACCTTGAAATACAGACCCGGCTCGGTTTTGACACTGACCACTTCACCCAACTGGAACACAATCGCATTCTGGCGCTGATCCACCACGAACACGCTCATGCTCAGCAGGATTAACGCAATGGCCGCGCCGATCAGGATGTTAGCAATATTGATTTTCATTAGCGTGCCTCCCGGTCGCGGCTTAGCAGCGAATCACGTGCGCGCTGTGCTGCAGTGTTGTCATTTCCCTGTGTTGTAACAGGTGCGGTATCGGCTTTCGCAGCAGGCTGCACTTCTGTTTCCATGCCGCCGGCACGACTGGTTTCGATCAATTTATCCAGCGGCAAATACAACAAGCTGTTGCCGTTCTTTTGATCGACCATCACCTTGCTGATATTGCCCATCACCTGTTGCATCATGTCCAGATACATGCGCTCGCGTGTGACGGAAGGAGCTTTTTCATATTCCACCAATATTTGCTTGAAGCGACTGGCATCACCTTCGGCATTGGCGATCACACTTTGCTTGTAGCCTTGCGACTCTTGTATCAAACGTGCCGCCGCACCACTTGCACGCGGTATCACGTCATTGGCATAAGCCTGNNCTTGCTGATCAGGATGCCGGACTTGTAGCGATTCAGAATATCCTGCATCAACTTGGTCGCAGCGGCAGCCACTTGCTCACGGCCTTCATAGAGTACAAAGTCCATCTTATTTTTCCCTACCACTTCACGAATGGCGGTTTCCGCCGCTTGACGCACGTTCTCGTCGGGCATGCGGTTGTTGAACAGATATTCGCCCGGATCGCTCAGGAAGTACTGCACCGCAAACTGGATGTCGATGATGTTTTCGTCGTCGGTCAGCATCAACGACTCCTTGATCATCTTGTTCTTGACGTTATCGCGATAACCCACTTCTACGGTACGAACCTGGCTCAAATTGACGATTTCCACGGCTTCGATCGGGAACGGCAAATGCCAACGCGGACCGGGCTGGGTCGTTTCGACCAACTTGCCAAAACGCAACACCACTCCGCGCTGACTGGCATCCACAATGTAAAAGCCACTGCCCACCCAAATCAACACAACAATCGCAACAATCAAACCCATACCGCCGGCAAAACCTTTCATCGGTGCGCCGCTGCCGGGTTTGCCTGCCCCGCCCTTGCCGCCCATCAGGGAAGATATTTTTGCATTGAACTTGCGCAACAACTCTTCCAGATCAGGCGGGCCGCCTTTGTTCTTATTACCCCACTGCGGATCATTCAATCCCATGTTCGTCTCTCGCTTGATTAATTTGATTCTCAACTACTTCGGCGGCCTGGCGCGCGGTCTTGGCTTCCATCAAGGCCAGCCGCAATTCATCCAAACCCGCGCCACTTTTGGCACTCAGAAAAACGCGGACGATTCTACCATAATCGTCGCGCTGCACGCTGGGCGGCACATCCTGCAAATCGATCTTGTTGAACACCAGAACCTGCGGAATGTCCGCCGCACCGATTTCAGTCAACACCTTATTCACCTCGGCAATCTGATCGTCACGATTGGCATTATTGGCATCCACCACATGCAGCAACAAATCGGCCTGTATCGTCTCCTCCAGCGTGCTGCGAAACGCGGCAACCAGGGAGTGCGGCAGATGACGGATAAAGCCGACCGTGTCCGACACCACGATCTCGCCCGACTCTTCAGTGAACATGCGGCGCGAAGTGGTATCCAGCGTGGCGAACAATTGGTCGGCTACATACACGTTGGCGCGGGTCAGCCTGTTGAACAGCGTGGACTTGCCCGCATTGGTATAACCCACGATGGACACCGACAGCACATCGTGGCGATTGCGCGCACGGCGCCGCACTTCACGCTGACGCGTGAGTTGCTCAAGGCGGTCTTTCAACAAATGAACACGCTTGTCCAGTTTGCGCCTGTCCAGCTCCAGCTTTGTTTCACCGGGGCCACGCGCACCCACTGCATGCTTCTGCTGCCCCATGTCCTGATTCATGCCCACCAGGCGCGTGGCAAGATACTTGAGCTGTGCTATCTCGACTTGAACCTTGCCTTCATGGCTTTGCGCGCGCTGCGCGAAGATATCCAGGATCAACATGGTCCGGTCGATCACGCGCGTATTCAGCTTGGTGGTCAGGTTGCGCATCTGCGCGGGAGAAAGGTCATGATTGAAGATGACCAACGGGACTTCCAATCGTTCTACGAGCTCGGCGATTTCCTGCACTTTTCCACTACCCGCGAACAACGCCGCATCGGGACGTTGCCGCCTGGCTTCAACAATAGCCAAGGTGCGCACACCGGCGGTTTCGGCCAGCAAACGCAACTCATCTAAACTCTCACTGTGGTCGTTTTTGCCGAAATCAATACTGACTAATATTGCGGCCTCAGACGGGTGCCCGGACAAAAGCTTTTTGTCGCCAGCTGATTGTTGCTGCATTACTCTGCGTCGTCGTGGGGAATGCTGATCGCGCGTGCAGGAACGATAGTCGAAATAGCGTGTTTATATACCATCTGGGTGATCGTATTTTTCAGCAGCACCACGTATTGATCGAACGACTCGACCTGGCCTTGCAGCTTGATGCCGTTCACCAGATAAATCGCAACCTGCACATGCTCTTTGCGCAGCATATTGAGAAACGGGTCTTGCAGTTGTTGTCCTTTTTCACTCATGTTATTGCTCTTATAATTAGGCACGGGGTAGCACTTTACTGGATTCCTGAGCGACTGTGAACATATTTACCCGGAAACTATAGAAAGAAATGTTTGGGAATCTCCGCACAACTTCACGAACACAGCATCTGTGCAGAGACCATTCCTTATTGCCAGCCATATTTGCGAGTGTAGATGCCTTTCATGGCTTGAGTCAGCACCATATAGCCAAGCAGGATAACGGACAGGTATACAAAGTAAAGTGGCGGCAATGCTTGCAGCTTGAAGTAGTGCGCAAACGACCCCATTACCAAAAAGACCCCAGCGGCGGCGATGAGTACAGTCGCACTCATCAATTGCCAGCTCGGTTTGCTTTGGATAAAGGGGATTTTTTGTGTCCGTATCATATGCACGATCAGCGTTTGGGACATCAACCCCTCAATAAACCAACCGGACTGGAACAGGGTTTGTTGTTCTACTGTATTAGCAGAAAACACGAACCACATTAAACAAAAAGTGGCGATGTCGAATACAGAGCTGATGGGACCAAAAAATATCATAAAACGTCCGATGTCATCTGGTTTCCAGCTTTGCGGGTACTTTACTTGCTCTTCATCCACGCTATCAAATGGAATGGCTATCTGCGAGATGTCATACAGCAGATTCTGTACCAGCAAATGCAGCGGCAGCATCGGCAAAAATGGCAGGAAAGCACCAGCCACCAGCACCGAGAACACATTGCCGAAGTTGGAACTGGCGGTCATCTTGATGTACTTCAGCATATTGGCAAAGGTCCTGCGCCCTTCGATTACACCTTTTTCCAGCACCATCAAGCTGCGTTCGAGCAGAATAATATCCGCGGCTTCTTTTGCTATATCCACTGCGGTATCCACAGAAATGCCGATGTCGGCGGCGCGCAAAGCCGGGGCATCATTGATACCATCCCCCATAAAGCCCACTATGTGACCATTGCGACGCAGCGCCTGGACGATCCGTTCTTTATGAGTGGGGGTCAACTTGGCGAAGATGTTGCACTTTTCTACTCGATCAGCCAGCTCTATTTCCGACATGCTCTCGACAGCAGACCCCAGCAGCACGCCTTCTATTGGCAGTCCCACTTCCCGGCATATCTTGGTGGTGACCAATTCGTTGTCGCCGGTCAATACTTTGACTGTTACTCCATGTTCCTTGAGCGCCTTGAGGGCAGGCTCGGTTGATTCCTTCGGCGGATCAAGAAACGCGATGTAACCAAACAGCGTCAGAGCCTGTTCATCCGCAACACCGTATGAATTGCTTATGGGTGACATTTCTTTTGCAGCCACCGCGACGACACGCAAACCCTCTTCATTCAGGGCGGCGGTAACGGAACGAATCCGTGCCAAAATTTCCGGTAGCAGAGGCTCTACGTTTTCGCCATGCTGAACCTGGCTGCATACAGCGAGAATTTCTTCTACTGCTCCCTTACAAATCAATAGATGTTGTCCATCCTGTTCGGCGACCACCACGGACATACGGCGGCGTACAAAATCAAAGGGGATTTCATCCACCTTGCGAAACGCAGTGTTAATCGACAGTTCTTGATGCACATCCCCATGCTCCAGCACGGCAACATCAAGAAGGTTTTTCAGGCCTGTCTGGTAATAGCTGTTGAGATAAGCGTAATTGAGTACAGTGTCGGATTCTTGCCCAAATACGTCCGTATGGCGTTCAAGAAAAATCTTGTCTTGCGTTAAGGTCCCGGTTTTGTCGGTACACAGCACATCCATCGCGCCAAAGTTCTGAATGGCATCCAGGCGTTTAACGATCACTTTTTGCCGTGAAAGCAACACCGCACCTTTGGCAAGTGTCGTGGTGACGATCATCGGCAGCATCTCTGGGGTCAAACCTACCGCCACCGATAAAGCAAATAGCGAAGCTTCCAGCCAGTCCCCCTTGGTGAATCCATTGATCAGCAATACGACTGGCGTCATTACCAGCATGAAGCGAATGAGCAGCCAACTTACTTTGTTCACGCCAATCTGAAAGGATGTCAGCGTTCTTACAGTGGCGGTCACACGTTGAGCCAATGCGCCAAAGTAGGTATTGCTGCCAGTAGTAACCACCACCGCCGTAGCTGATCCGCTAACCACGTTGGTGCCCATGAACAGGATATTGTCGAGCTCGATGGTATTGGTGACGTTGGCAGTGCGCTGGATGGCGAATTTCTCAACCGGCATGGATTCTCCGGTCATGGCCGCTTGGCTGACGAACAAATCTTTGGCAGACAGTATTCTGAGATCAGCAGGAATCATGTCGCCCGCCGAAAGCAGCACCAGATCGCCGGGCACCAGGAGTTTGATTGCCAATTCTGCTCTGCGCGGCCCTTTTGGATGGAGCACTACATTGAAGTATCGGCGTGCTTCTTCCGCTGCATCTTGGGCAGGATCGCGGCGTAGCACCGTTGCCGTATTACTCACCATCTCCTTGAGTTTATCTGCCGCATTGTTCGAGCGCGTTTCCTGAATAAAGCGGATGAACGTCGCAAGCACCACCATAGCTGAAATCACAATGGCCGCTTTGATATCCTCGGTGATGTAAGAAACAGCTGCCAAAACAGTCAGCAAAAGACTGAACGGATTCTTGTAGCAATACCACAGATGCAGCCATGCAGGGAGCGGCTTCTCATGCTCTACTTCATTGGTGCCGACACGCGCACGGATAAGTTCAGCCTGTGTTTCGGACAGCCCATCGAGATGGCTGCCAAGATCGTCCAGAAATGCATCGATCTCGCTATACGACGCTCTGGTTAAAGTTTGGTTGAGCGCGGAAGGAATTTCACGCGTGACAGCCGTGCCTCTGATGGCGTCGAGTATGGCAAGACGCCGGAAGTGTCGGCTGATGGCATGAGTGCGGATAAATCCGGCGAAGAATTCCTTAAAAAAAACTATTCTCATAAACTTCGATCTTGTTAATCTTTGCGCAGGTTGATCTCATTCATTTCAGCGGCCAAAATGTCTGACATGGTCGCATTGCAGAAAAGTCTGGCTATGCCTGAAACGATGTTTTAAAAAGGCACACCGATAAT
>PLBS01000060.1:0-1271 GCA_003134595.1 Gallionella sp.
CGACACTTTGCGTTATTCTTCATCGACATCGAGGCCGCAAATTTTTCTACAGAGGCAAGGTGCTTCTCCTTTAACAGCAAGCGCATCACTTGCCCGTGGTATCCGAAGTAATCAATAACTTCAGCAACCAGCATCTGCCCTGCATTGCTGGCAGTCACAACCACGGAAGCCTTTTTCAAGAATGCTTCGATTGTTGCAAGCCGTTTTTTCATCACTGGATCGTTCTGCGACGTAAGTTGCCATTTTTCATACGGCACCTTGATGGGCAGCGTTGTTACATCCCACTTCGCCCAGCGGCTATCGTAGAAATCTGGTTCGCAAAGCTTCAACAAACGACCATCGCACCAAGTCACCACATCGTCGCCAATTTCAATGTAGTCATCATCAGTGCCTTGCCGGATGCCCGGCAACACGTCCGCAATAGCGAGTGCAAGGGAATGGCTGGATGCGATGAATAAGCGCATCAGAAATCCCGGTTCATGTTTCTGATAATGGCAGCGGTTGCTTCTGTCATGGTAGTGCTGCCCGGTGGGGTTTCATTCAAATGAACTGACCGCACTTCTTTTTGTGCCGGTTTCCCCGTAACTGCTGGGCGTGCTGGCACAGTCTCAGATGAAACCATCTTGGCGGCATCGCTCAAAACATCGCGGATCACAGAAGACTGTTTGCGAAACGGCAAGCCCCACAGCCATTCAACCAACTCAGGATGGTCAGCCTTGTTGACCACAAAGCTGACCTTGACCTCGTCCGGTGCATCACCATCCCTAACCCAAGCCACGGCAAGCTCCTTAGCGACTAAAAGAACTCATCGCATCCAAACGAAGCGTTACCAGCGCATACCGCCGCATCCCCTCGGAAACCGAAAACCGATGATTGTCTGCCAGCACCGCGTGCGGCCACTTCGCCTTGATCTCATCAAACACCAAAGGTGCGCCACCACCGGCAATGATCACACCATCCAGTTTTCTGACGTGAGGTTCTATTAACTTCTTTGAGGTATCCAGAACATCAGCAACGATTGAACTTGTTGCAAGCTCAACCTCTTTGGACACATCCAGGGTCTCCCCGAAATATTTGATGGTCCTCGTTTGAAGAGCCTCTTCGGCCTCATTAAGATCCACCGTGACATCCTTTTCTCCCATCGAGCGCATCAGTGCGTCAGCCGCCAAAGCGACTCCTCGACTAGAACCAGCCGCTTTCTCCACCCACGTCCCGCCCGCCTGCATCAGCATAATGTCGGTTGTAAAATAGCCGACCTCAACCACAGCCCA
>PLBS01000060.1:1288-2775 GCA_003134595.1 Gallionella sp.
AGCTTTTTGTCGAGAATGCAGATTTGTTGGTAATCCCATAACAATGACGCACTCATCTGGATTGATGTCGAGCGCACGTATTTTCTTTAACCCGCCCCGCATCAGAGCTTCGTATTCAGGTGTGTCAATCCAGCTTTCTGACAAACCGGTGGAACCGGACAACCCACTTTGAATAAGCGCAGTTTTGCCAAAAAAATATGGCTTTCCATTAATGACCACAGTCTCTTCAATAGCTCGTCGTTGCTCATTTTCATCCGAAATAGTGAATGCCGGTGTGGCCACCGAAGGAAAGATGATGTCGTGCTTCACACCATCAGCGAAACATGAAATCTTTACTGTGGAATGTCCAATATCGAAACCGATAGCACCGTGCAACTTTATGTCCATCACAAAACCCCCCTTTGAAGTAATTTACCCACTTAAACAAAACCTCTTGCAACGTCACTACTGGATTAAACAGCCCAATTCCGAAATGGGTTATGGTTAATGCATGGCATGTTATATATTATCCTTATGCAATTATATATAAATAATATCAGAAGCGTAAATAAATTACACATAAGCGCACTTGTATTTCATTAATGGATAATGCAGAATCTATTTCCACAAGCCATTAGCGGGATGCTTATCGACATAACATCAATAAGTGAACCGAAGGTTTCAGTATCGAATTGCCACACCTCAAAAAAACAACCCGCAACAAGCCAAAACCAGCATGAAAAAACCTGACAAACCCAAGCTCATTTTCAGTGAGCAGGCCAGAAGCCAAAAGCCCAAACTCAGCGCTGGTATCGAACGTAAATCTCAATCTAAGCAATTAACGGAGCCAAAAGCCAAAGTCAGAAGCCATACTGCCGAAAGCGGGTATGGTGCCGATCCAGGTGTTGAGCACTTGAAAGAATGTGCCGATGAAGTTAGCGGGTTCGTCCTGACATTCAATGCCGAGCTGATAAATCGTCTATCTATCATCGACAAGAACATTGTCGAATACGGCAAGCTGCTGAACGATTCCCAGCCAGGTTCAACTGGCAAAATACTCGTTCGATGGTGGAAAACAGGATCGCGAGGTCGCGCCGGTGGAACCACGCCCGTGTTTATGGTGCTGTACCGAAACAGGGCAGGTCTACTTTCTGGCAAATTGCTGGATAAAAAAAATATCACGAAGAAAGCCAAGTCGGTCAGCACCTTTGCCATCAACCATGCGCCTACTGTTGAAATCCTCGCGACACTTGCCAACCTCTTTGAAATGCGTGCCAAGATTTTTGACGACCTTGGCAAATTCAAGCGGGTACTGAGCGCGATGAAGTCCAAAGAAAGCAATCTCAGCTACATTGCAGCTCGAAGCTCAAGCCTGGCAAAGCAGATCACAAAGAATCTCCAGTGTGCTGGGCGTTTTTAACTTGAAGCTACGCTGCACCAGAGTCCTCAGCCTTCGGCTTCGTCCTCTGGGTGAGCCGCTTGCGCGTCTCACGGGCTGCGCCCCCACC
>PLBS01000120.1 GCA_003134595.1 Gallionella sp.
TAGCGACGCTTGCACATGCCGGTTTTGCCATAGATCTTGAAGGTTTCTTCGATCTTGTTGAAGTGGTTGGCTTCCGGGCCAAAATGGCTGAATCTGTTATTGCCAGCCTTGGCAGCTTCTGCGGCGGCGGCGCGAAACGCCATACGATCCAGGCTGTGCAGGCTGTCGCCTTCGATGACCGCTGCGCTGATTTTTTCGCGGCGAAAGATATTTTCAAAGGCACGTTTTACCGTAGTGGTGCCTGCACCGGATGAACCGGTCACTGCAATCACGGGATGTTTGTGGGACATGGTGAACTCTCCTGAGGGGATTTATAAAATTTTAGGCGGCAATTCTAGCAGAATGCTTTCATGGGGGCGAACGTGAAAGTCTAACGGGAACCCTAACGTCCTACCGTCGGCGCGGTGATGCCCATCTTGCCGGTCAGTTTGCTCGCCAGCGCTTGCGCTTCGGCACGGCTGGGCAGTTGCGTGATGCGCAATTGATATTGCCCGCCTTGCATTGGCAAGATGCCCGCATCATAGCCCGCTGCACGCAGCTCATCGTACGCAGCAAGTGCATCGTGCTCGCTGTTTGCGGTGAACAGCTGCACTTTCCATTTTCCGCCGCTGCGTATCGCACCCTGACCTGCTGCAATCTCGGTTTCAGCCGCCCACTTGGCCAGTTGTTCGGTAGCCAGGCCGGTGACCGGCAGCGGGGGCGCGTCCTTGCGCATCACATAAAACGTTTGCGGCTGATCCATCACGAACGGCGCTTCACTGCCATGCGCAACGCTGATTTTGCCCTCGATCAGGCACACCACGTCGAAATCCATCTTTGCTTCTTTATTGGTGTCAGCCAGGCTTTTGCCCATCGCCTTTTCCATCGCGGAGATGCTCATCTTGCCGCCCACCTTACCCCACACGTCGGTGCCGCGTATCCCCACCGTCGCCCCCGCGACCCTGACGGTCACATCACGCGCCCTGAGTTTGGCGATGCTTGCAGTGGTGAAACGGAACGCGCCTTTGGCGACATCCAGCAGCGCGCTGAACAACCCTTTTCCTTTGCGCTGTTGCGCGAGATCGGACACAGTCAGGCCGGCATTTTCACCCAGCTTGATCGCACTGCCATCGGCTGCTTGCAACAAGATACGGGCATTCGCTCCTGTGATGAGCTTGTCGCCATCGTTCAATTCCATACCTATCGATAATGGCTGGGTAGTTGCACCGCGTTGCAACCATGCGGGCATCTGTATGCCCTTCACGACAACATTCGGCGCGGCATAGATGGGTCCCGCAACCAATAGCAAAAGAACAGCAACGATATTTCTCATGATCGCCTCCCGGGAACCTCTAACAATCCATATTTTCATCCCAACTGCTGCGTTGCNNGCGAACTCTGAATTTTTAGAGGTCCCCTCAAGTGTTTGTTTGGATTCGCGGCGGACTGACGATGACGCTATAATGCCACATCAATAAATCAAGCAATAGAATCACATCACATGCAAGCCAATTATCATCCCGAGAGTATCGAACAACAAGCGCAACAGCACTGGGATAAACGCCAGGCATTTCTTGCCACCGAGCAGTCCGACAAGCCCAAGTATTACTGTTTGTCGATGTTCCCTTACCCGTCCGGCAAGCTGCATATGGGGCATGTGCGCAACTACACCATCGGCGATGTGTTGTCCCGTTACCACCGCATGAAGGGCTACAACGTGATGCAGCCAATGGGCTGGGACGCATTCGGCTTGCCCGCCGAGAATGCCGCGATGGCCAACAACGTGCCGCCCGCCGCGTGGACTTACGACAACATCGATTACATGCGCAAGCAGTTAAAGAGCCTCGGACTGGGACTGGATTGGTCACGCGAAGTGACCACCTGCCGCCCGGAATATTACCGCTGGGAACAATGGCTGTTCACCCGTTTGTTCAAGAAGGGCATCATTTACAAGAAGACTTCCTCGGTGAACTGGGACCCTGAAGATCACACCGTGCTGGCCAACGAACAGGTCATCGACGGGCGCGGCTGGCGTTCCGGCGCACTGGTGGAAAAGCGCGACATCCCGATGTATTTCTTCCGCATCACTCAATACGCCGAGGAGTTGCTGCAAGACCTCGACACGCTGGACGGCTGGCCGGAGCAGGTCAAGACCATGCAGCGCAACTGGATCGGCAAGAGCTACGGTTGCGACGTGCATTTTCCTTATGACAAGGCGAGCATCGGCTCTGAAGGCGTACTCAAGGTTTACACCACCCGCCCCGACACACTGATGGGCGCGACTTATGTGGCCGTGGCCGCCGAGCATCCGCTGGCGATGCAAGCAGCAACAAATAATTCCAAGCTGGCTGAATTCATCGCCGAATGCAAACGCGGCGGTACGGCTGAAGCCGATATGGCGACCATGGAAAAGAAGGGTAAAGATACTAAGATGTTCGTCCTTCACCCGCTCAGCGGCGAGAAGCTGCCGGTGTGGATCGCCAACTATGTGCTGATGGGCTACGGCGAAGGCGCGGTGATGGCGGTTCCGGCGCATGATGAGCGGGATTTTGAGTTTGCGAAAAAATACGGCTTGCCGATTAAGCAGGTGATTTACGCTCACGCACCTAAAGAAAAGCTGGCTGCCGTTGAAGCGGAGATTCGCAAAGCAGCCCCAGAGACAACAGAAGAACAGATTGCTGAGGCAAAAGCCGATTCAGACAATCACTTTGTAGACACCAACTGGGGTGATTGGTACGACACAAAAGACGGCGTCTGTGTGAACTCCGGCAAATACAATGGTAAAAATTTTCAGCAAGCCTTCGATGCGATTTCCTCCGACCTGCAAGCCAAAGACTTAGGCCAAAAGCGCACCCAGTTCCGCCTGCGCGACTGGGGCATCTCGCGCCAGCGCTATTGGGGCTCGCCGATCCCGATCATTCATTGCGCGCAGTGTGGCGACGTGCCGGTGCCGGATGATCAGCTTCCCGTGGTGCTGCCGGAGAACGTGGTGCCGGACGGCGCAGGTTCACCGCTGGCGAAGATGCCGGAATTCTACGAGTGCATCTGTCCCAAATGCGGCGGCGGGGCCAAGCGCGAGACCGACACCATGGATACCTTTGTGGAATCCTCCTGGTACTACGCGCGCTATGCCAGCCCGGATTGCACCACCGGCATGGTGGACAAGGCGCGCGCGCAACACTGGTTGCCGGTGGATCAATACATCGGCGGCATCGAGCACGCTATTTTGCATCTGCTGTATGCGCGCTTCTTCCACAAGCTGATGCGCGACGAAGGAGTGTTTGGAGAGGCTTCCCCCCTTCCAACTTCCCCCCGGCGGGGGAAAGAGCAATCGCCCCCTCTCCCTCCGGGGGAGGGATGGGGAGGGGGATTCAACCCCTTAAACGAACCCTTCAAGAACCTGCTCACCCAAGGCATGGTTATCGCGCCAACGTTTTACCGCGAGGAGAAAAATGGCAAAAAGTCGTGGATCAGTCCAGCCGATGTCGATGTAAAAACCGATGATCGCGGTCGTCCGATTGGTGCGACACTGCGCTCCGATGGCCAGCAGGTGATCATCGGCGGCACCGAGAAGATGGCCAAGTCCAAGAACAACGGCGTGGATCCGCAGGCCATCATCGACCAGTACGGTGCCGATACCGCGCGCCTGTTCATGATGTTTGCTGCGCCGCCAGATCAGCAACTGGAGTGGAATGACGCTGGCGTTGAAGGTGCATCGCGATTCCTGCGCAGGCTGTGGAACTACGGCGTGAAAGTCAAGAATGGTGGAGGTCCCGCGATTGCTGCTCATTTGCAGAAGGTCACGCGCTTCGAAATCCATTCAGTGCTCAAGCAGGCGAACTACGACTTTACCAAGCACCAGTTCAACACCGTGGCCTCTGCAGCGATGAAAATATTGAATGCGCTGGATCGACTGGCTGGCGTGGACGATGAAGTTGTCAAAGAGGGTCTCTCGATCTTATTGCGCCTGCTTTCGCCGATCACCCCGCACATCTCGCAACAGTTGTGGTGCGATCTCGGCTACGGAGATGACATCCTCAATGCACCTTGGCCGGAAGCGGATGAGGCCGCGCTGGTTCAGGATGAAATTGAAATCGTGCTGCAGGTGAACGGTAAGCTTCGCGGCAACCTGACTGTAGCCAAGACAGCCAGCAATGCGATGCTTGAGCAGTTGGCTCTTGCTCACCCTGCCGTCCAAAAGCATCTTGCAGGTGAAGCAGCAAAAAAGATCGTGGTCGTGCCGGGTCGTTTGATCAACGTTGTCGTCTAGGAGAAAGCTTGCGCCCACTGTTTCAGTTATTAGCCCTGCTGTTTACCGCTGTGTTGCTGGCTGGCTGCAGCTTCCATCTGCGCGGACAGGCGGGCATGCCGTTCGATACGTTATATCTGGATGCGGCCAATCCCAACACGTCCTTCATCAGAGAATTGCGCCTCAATCTGGAAGCGAATAAGGTGAAATTAGTAAACACTGCCGGGCAGGCCGATGTAGTGCTTAACATCGTTTCTGAAATCCCCGACAAACAGATTCTTTCACTGAGCGGCAGCGGACGCGTAAATGAATTCCAATTGTTCTACCGCGTTTCCGTGCGTGCATATGATCCCAAGAAACAAGACTGGATTCCCGCCGAAGAATTCGTGATGCACCGCGATTACTCTTACGACAACAACAAGGTTCTTGCCATGGAAGCCGAGGAAACTCTGCTTTACCAGAGCATGCGTTCAGACATGGTGCAGCAAATCGTGCGTCGGCTGAGTCGTGCCAAACCGCAACCACAATAGCCCATGACCATCACCAGCGAAGACTTGCCGCGCCATCTCACCTCCGGTTTGAAGCCGTTGTATGTGGTGTTTGGCGACGCGCTGTTGCTGGCGATCGAAGCGGCGGACAGCATCCGCGCGGCGGCGCGCGCAGCCGGATATACCGAACGCGAAACATTCATCGCCGAACAGCATTTCAAATGGGACGAGTTGCACAACAGCGCGCAAAGTTTGTCCCTGTTCGCCTCACGCAAGGTGGTGGATCTGCGCATTCCGTCCGGCAAGCCCGGCGTGGAGGGCGGGCAGGCGTTGCAGGATTACTGCGCTAACCCGATTGAAGACGTGCTAACACTGATCTCCTTGCCCAAGCTGGATAGGACTGCGCAGAAGAGCCAATGGTTTAACGCACTGGAGAAGCACGGCGTGATGATTTCCGCCGACGACATTCCGCGTAGCGCGTTGCCACGCTGGATCGCCGGGCGCCTCAAACGGCAGGAACAATCGGCGGACAACGCCACTTTGGAATTTCTCGCGGATCGTTGCGAGGGAAATCTGCTCGCTGCATTTCAGGAAATCCAAAAACTCGCTTTGCTGTTTCCAGCCGGGCAACTGTCTTTCGACCAGGTGAAAGACGCGGTGATGGATGTGGCGCGCTATGACATTTTCAAACTTTCGGAGGCCATGCTGAACGGCAACGCGGCACGCTATACGCGCATCCTCGACGGCCTGCGTGCCGAGGGAACCGCCACCGTGCTGGTGCTGTGGGCAATCAGCGAAGAAATCCGCACGCTGGGCAAGGTGCTGCAAGCTACCCAGCGCGGCGGCAACATCAGCAATGCCCTGCGTGATGCCCGAGTATGGGGGTCGCGTCAGGGATTGATCGAAACTGCAGCGCGCCGGCTGAAGTTTCCGCACATCGAGCGCGCAATCCAACAGGCCGCACGACTGGACAAGACCATCAAAGGTTTACGCCAGGGTGATGTGTGGGATGAATTGTTGCAACTCGGGTTGCGCTTCGCCAGCCGAAAAACTATTGATGAAACCACTAGCCATTCGACTAGGCTGCCAAATAACGCCAGCCAAGTCGCTGGTTATGGCCGGGCACCCGAATGAACGACATTTTATTAGTGATTACCAATTTACCGGACCGGCCATCGGCGGAAAAACTTGCGCGCCGACTTATCGAAGCGCGTGCCGCCGCTTGCGTGAACCAGCTTGCTCCCTGCACCTCGACTTACCGCTGGAAGGGTAATGTTGAAACCGCCACCGAAGTGCCGCTGTTGATCAAAACCACACAGGCCGCTTATCCGCGCCTTGAAAAATTGATACGCGAAGCGCACCCTTACGAACTTCCCGAAATCATTGCTGTCCAGGTGACAGCAGGTTTACCCGCTTATCTGGATTGGGTAAACAGTGAAACCATTATTCTCAAGGAATAGTTATGCGATTTATCTTGCTGTTGCTGCTGTGTATTACCGCTCCCGCCTCAAATGCGGAAAGTTTTCTGGATCGCCTGCCCGGCTTGGGCGGCAGCAAACAACCCAGCTTCCTGCCGCCGGATGAGGCTTTCGGCCTGGAGATGATTGTGCGCGATGCGCATACCTTGCAGGCCAACTTCAATGTGACACCTGGCTACTATTTGTATCGTGACAAAATCACCTTTACCACCAAAGACAGCGAGGTCAAAGTCACGGCAGTGAATTTGCCCAAAGGCGAAATAAAGCACGACTCCAACTTCGGCGATACCGAGGTTTTCCATCAATCATTTCAAGCGGAAATCACGCTGAATCGTACAAATAATAAGGCAACCAGCATCACACTGAACGCCGTCTACCAAGGTTGCAGCGAGCAAGGGCTATGCTACCCGCCCATCACCAAAACATTACACATCAACCTGCCGGACGCTACAACCGGCCAGCTTGCGCCGCCCGTACTGACTGAAGCCCCGCCGCCCTCATCGCAAGCCACTCTTTTACCAACACCTGTATCGGAAGGCTCGCAAATCGCCCGGCTGTTCAAGGGCGGCAGTTTCTGGCTGATCGTTTCCTTTTTCTTCGGCGCGGGGCTGTTGCTGGCGTTGACTCCTTGCGTGTTTCCGATGATCCCGATCCTGTCCGGCATCATCGTCGGGCGCGGCCACAAAATCACCCATATGCACGCCTTCATCCTGTCGCTGGCATACGTGCTGGGCATGGCCATCACCTATGCCGCGGCGGGTGTGGCGGCGGGATTTTCCGGCAACCTGATTTCCAACGCCCTGCAAACGCCCTGGGTACTCGGCAGCTTCGCCGCGGTGTTCGTGCTGTTGTCATTGTCCATGTTCGGTTTTTATGAGTTGCAACTGCCCACCGCTTTGCAAAGCAAGCTGAGTGACACCAGCAACCGCCTGCACGGCGGCCATCTCAGCGGCGTGTTCGTGATGGGCGCGCTGTCCGCCATCATCATGGGGCCGTGCGTGGCCGCACCGTTAGCCGGTGCGCTGCTCTACATCGGCCAGACCCACGATGCCGTGTTGGGCGGCGTTGCGCTGTTTGTAATGGCGCTGGGCATGGGCGCACCGCTGCTGCTGATCGGCACTTCGGCAGGTGTATTGCTGCCCAAAGCCGGCGCGTGGATGGAAGCGGTCAAACAATTCTTCGGCGTGATGTTGCTAGCGCTGGCGATCTGGATCATCCAACCGTTGCTGCCCGTCAGCGTGCAGATGCTGCTGTGGGCGGCACTGCTGATTTTCTCGGCGATTTACCTGCGGGCATTGGATGCCCTGCCGCACAATGCCGGCGGCCGGCACAAACTGCTCAAAGGCATCGGCCTGTTCGCCCTGCTGCTGGGCGCGGCTTATTTGATCGGTGCGCTGTCCGGTGCGCGCGACATCCTGCGCCCGCTCGGCAACATCGGTCGCGCCGAAACACTGGCACCCGCCACGCTGCAATTTTTCCGCGTCAAAGACATCGCGGAACTCGACCAACGCATCGCCCAAGCGCGGGGGAAATCTGTGATGTTTGATTTTTACGCCGACTGGTGTATCTCCTGCAAGGAAATGGAACGCTTTACCTTCTCCGATGCCGCCGTGAAAGCCAAACTCAAACCGGTGTTACTGCTGCAAGCCGATGTCACCGCAAACAACGAAGCCGACAAAGCCCTGCTTAAACGCTACGGCCTGTTCGGCCCACCCGGTATCTTGTTCTTCGATGCACAGGGTAAAGAGCTGGGCGATTTTCGCGTGACCGGTTATCAGGATGCCGCGCAGTTTTTGAAAACGCTGCAAGGTGTTGGGCTTTAACGCCTTTTTGCTTATCTTCGTCAAAATACTGGACAATTCACCCTAATTTACGGCAAACTGCGCACATGAAAACGAGCAAAGCGAGTTTCGCCAAAAACATTCTTGTGTTGCATGGCCCTAACCTGAATCTGCTTGGCAGTCGCGAGCCGGATGTATATGGTCACATCACGTTAAACGAAATTAACGAGCGTTTAATAACATTAGCTGGCAAAAGCGGCGCGAACTTGTTTTGCTTCCAGAGCAACGCCGAAGCCGACCTGGTGGAACGGGTGCAGCAAGCGCGCGCTGATGGCACACAGTTCATCATTATCAATCCAGCCGCGTTCACCCACACCAGCGTGGCGTTACGCGATGCGCTGGCGGCAGTAGCCATCCCGTTCATTGAAGTACATCTTTCCAATGTGTTCGCGCGCGAGGCGTTTCGCAAGGAATCGTTTTTTTCCGATCTCGCCGTTGGCGTGATCAGCGGCTTGGGCGCGGCAGGCTATGAATTCGCAGTGCAATTCGCACTGAACCATAAAAACCAAGCTTAAGGAGGTCACAATGGATTTACGCAAGCTCAAGACATTGATTGAGTTGGTCGAAAGTTCCGGCATTGCCGAACTGGAAATCAGCGAGGGCGAAGAACGCGTGCGCATCACCCGCACCGCCGCATCCACTCAGCAAACCTATGCACCAGCCCAACCCATCATCGCCGCAGCAGCACCGCAAGCCGTCGTTGCGGCAGCTGAACCCACCAAGCCTGCGGTAGCGGAAGGCCACGTGGTGAAGTCGCCGATGGTCGGCACGTTCTACCGCTCGGCCTCACCGGGTTCCAAGGCATTCGTGGATGTGGGTCAAACCGTAAACAGCGGCGAGACCTTGTGCATCATCGAGGCAATGAAG
>PLBS01000052.1 GCA_003134595.1 Gallionella sp.
TTGCTCGAGGCCAAGGACTTCTTCATCAACCAGTCGTTGCTGACGGGCGAATCCTATCCGGTGGAGAAACATGCACGCGAATTGCCGGCGCCGGCGGCAGACCTTAGCCAGGCCGAGAATGCCGTGTTCATGGGCACCTCCGTCATCAGCGGGATGGCCAAAGCGATGGTATGTCGCACCGGAGCGGACACGGCGGTGGGTAATATTGCGGATTCGCTGACAGTCAAGGCGCCGCCCACTGCTTTCGAGCTGGGCATCCAGAGCTTCGGGATGCTGATCATGCGCCTGACTTTTCTGCTGGTGCTGTTCGTCTTTTTGATCAACGCTTTTTTTCACAGACCGTTCCTCGAGTCGTTCCTGTTCGCCATCGCGCTGGCCGTCGGTCTCACGCCGGAGTTGTTGCCGATGGTGATCACGGTGACGCTGTCGCGCGGTGCTTTGCGCATGGCGAAAAAGCAGGTGATCGTGAAGCGGCTTGCCGCGATTCACAATCTGGGCAGCATGGACGTGCTGTGCACCGACAAGACCGGCACGCTCACCGAGGGGCACATCCAACTGGAACGTCACCTCGACGCTCAAGGCAACGACAGCGCGCAGGTGTTGCAGCTGGCCTACCTCAACAGTTATTTTGAGACGGGGCTGAAGAGTCCGCTGGATGATGCGATCCTCGAGCACAAGGAAATCGACGCAAGCAGCTGGAGCAAGATCGACGAGGTGCCGTTCGACTTCGAACGGCGGCGCGTTTCGGTGTTGGTCAATCAGGGACTGGTCGGGCAGGGCGAGAAACGGCTGCTCGTGGTCAAGGGCTCGCCCGAGGATATCCTCAAACTGTCCACGCAATATGCGGTGGGGGAAGCGCAAGGCGCGCAACCGCTGGACGAGAAGGCGCTGGGATCGATCCAGGCTTTGCACGACAGCCTCGAACGGGAAGGCTTCAAAGTGCTGGGCATCGCCTGGCGGCCGGTGGCACTGGATCATCCGCATGCGGTCGTCGACGATGAGACTGAACTGATCTTCGCCGGCTTCGCCGCGTTCCTCGACCCACCGAAGGCGAGCGCGGCGCACGCGCTCAAGGCTCTGGCGGCGGACGGTGTCAGCGTCAAGATCGTCACCGGCGACAGCGAACTGGTCACCCGTTATGTGTGCGGCCAGCTGGGCATGGCGGTCACGGGCGTGCTGAACGGCAGCGAGCTGCAACAAATGGACGATCCCACGCTGGCGGTCCGGGTGAGGGAGGCCAACCTGCTCTGTCGTGTCACACCGGCGCAGAAGAACCGCGTCATCCTGTCGCTGAAAGCACAGGGGCACACGGTCGGTTATCTTGGGGACGGCATCAACGATGCACCTTCGCTGCATTCGGCAGACGTCGGCATCTCGGTGGACGGCGCCGTGGATGTGGCTAAAGCGGCGGCCGACATGATCATGTTGCGACAAGATCTGAACGTGCTGCACGCAGGCGTGCTGGAAGGGCGGCGCACCTTCACCAACATCATGAAATACATCATGATGGGGACGAGTTCCAATTTCGGAAACATGTTCAGCATGGCCGGTGCGACGCTGTTCCTCCCCTTCCTGCCGATGTTGCCCGCACAGATACTGCTCAACAATCTGCTCTACGATGTCTCGGAACTTCCGATTCCCATGGATAACGTGGACAACATTTATCTGACCCATCCCAGGCATTGGGATACGACCTTCATCCGCAACTTCATGTGGGTGGTCGGGCCGGTCAGCTCGGTATTCGACTTCCTGATGTTCTTCATCCTGCTGAAAGTTTTAGGGGCAGGTGAAGAATTGTTTCACACCGGCTGGTTCATCGAATCCATCGCCACCCAGGTCATGGTGATCTTCGTCATCCGCACCCGTGGCAACCCTTTCAAGAGCCGGCCGAGCATTGCGCTGACCGTCACTTCACTGACGGTGGTTCTGGTAGCAGCGGCGCTCCCGTTCACACCATTTGCCGCGAAGCTCGGCTTCGTTGCCCCACCGCTTCTGTTCTTCATGATCCTGCCGGTAATAGTGCTCTGCTATCTGGTGGCGGTGGAATTTGTGAAGCGATTGTTCTACCGGCATTTCCCGGTGCGCTAAAACCTCATCAGTCAGCTTTCGACGAATAGCCCATTTAAATTTCAACAAGCGCTGACAACATGTTCCGCTCAAGCCGTTATATGGCAGCCGTGATATGTGCGGCTTAGTCCATCGCCTTCCATCATGGATTGTTCAGTAATCGTCATTACCATAATGATTACAGGGCCTTTTCTTGCCTTTTTAATCGTCCGATGGCAATATTTCCATGCCACATCGCTAGCCCACTCACAGCCCAATTAAGAGACTGACAGTTTGCTATTAAGGCTGCCAAAAGCTGCTGTGGCGTACGCAAGTTCAATTAATTTTTTTAGGAGGTTTTACTGTGCCAATTGCCATGATTTTCTTACCGCTTGTCTTTTCGCCATTTCTCGTTCTGAGTTGCATGATATTTTTTTCTGGCAAACCCAATAGATAAGTAGCGGTTCGCATCACCCCAACCGGCAATATCGGGGACGGCCTAGCTTCGGCTAGGCCTTTTTATTTCATGTTAATGGAAATAGCTACAGACAAGCTGAGCCGTTCACCGCTGCCGCGCTGCAGGAACGATCGCAACGGCGCAATATATTTCTCTTGCGTAGTGGCATCCTGGCACTCAGCCCATTGATGTACTGCCGGATAAATCTTTCGGCAGCAATTCTCACCCGCACCCCAGCCGCAACGGCAAACGGTGCAGTCCCAATGGCGACTATTGGCCCAGTTTCGCCGCAATCGCACGCTCGGCAGCCGCCCAATGCTCGTCAGAGCGGCCATGAAAACCATGCTGCTCGGCAATAAAGTAAGCAGCCGTCTCCACCATGCGATAGCGTTCTTCAGGGGTTGGTTTCGCTACCGTTTTCTGAGTGGTGGCGGGCTTTGCCTTGGTGGGCGCAGCTTTCGTCGCCGGAGCTTTCTTTTCCGGAGCTTTTTTCACTGCGGGGCTTGCCGCTTTTTTCACAGCGGGTGCTTTGGTTTTTTTTGGCTCTGCCACTGCGGCCACAGACTTTTTCGCCGCCGGTTTTTTTGCTGCTGGTTTTTTCACCACTGGTTTCTTCACGGTCGTCGCTACCCCTGCTTTAGTGGTCTTCGGCTTGCTGGCAACCGCGCTACCTGCCTTTGCCGTCGCCACTTTTTTTGTAGCCGGTTTTGTCTTTTGTTCGGTCATGTCAATCACCTCGTTGATTCTGGGTTGGAATTCTGATGAAACAACTAGCCATTCGGCTAAGCCGATAAACAACATCGGCAAGCCGCTGGTTACGCCGCACAAGTCTGCGCTGATCCGCATGGGGCTTATCCGGCGCTTGTTAAATACTTGAGCAGTTCGGGGTGCATGATAGGCACACCGTCTATACCAGTCAACCGGTTAGGGTTAATATCTTAACCACAGCCAATTATTTTGCGGACACTTTGTGACATCGTGATGACGGGACCGGTCTGATGACTACTCTGGAAACTTGGGAACTCCTTAGCTATGTGGTGACGGTGGTCGGCCTGCCGCTGGCGATCGCGGTATTCATCTTCGAGCAACGCAAAGAGCGCGACAGCGAGGAAGAGGAAGTCTATCAACTGCTCTCCGACAACTATCAGGAGTTCCTCAAGATCACACTGGAACACCCCGACCTGCGCTTGTTCGCCAGCGAAGAAACGTCGACGCTCTCGGAAGAACAACGTGAGCGCATGTTCATCATCTTCAGCATGCTGATCTCATTGTTCGAGCGCGCCTACCTGCTGCTCTACGAAGATGACATGAAGGAGAAGCAGTTAAGACGCTGGCGTTCGTGGGAAGACTATATGGGCGAATGGTGCAACCGCGCCGATTTTCGCTCTTCGTTGCCAGCTTTGCTGCGCGGAGAAGATCCCGAGTTCGCGGACTACATTAACCATCTTGCGGCCAGCGAACAAGATGCGTAACAAACGAAGTTAATTATTCCTGACGACCCCGCATTTCCTCGCGCTTGAGATACGCCACGCGCGTGATCCGCACATCTTCCAGAAGGTACGGCAGCTCACTTGGCTGTTTCGGACCCGACCATCGCGACAGCGCTCAAAATGGGTCAGCATTACAATGCTTTTATTTCAGCAAAGCAAAGTGATGCTGAGTTGATCCCAATGGCACTGACAATTCCCGTGCGTGCCTACCTATCATTTCTACTAGGTGCGGCGACGAAAAAAAAAGTGCATTCTGCTTCCAAACAAAATGTACGGTTTTCTCAGTAGCGCCCCGATAAGAGTGCGGATTATTTTGAAAATCAGACCCAATGCAGCGAATCGGGGGATACAACAAACGAAAGATGCTTGCCGCGAACGCATTCAGGCAAAGCTTCTTCGATAAAACAATAAGGGGGAAGCAACTTGACACCTGAAACGTTAATCATGTGTGCAGCTGCAGGCAACATGCCCGGGATACTGGTGCAGTCGACGCGTTTTTCGTTGAGCTCATCGCGCATAACTCCCCAACCTCCATTCTCTCCACTCAAACGATCAGCTCGCAAAGAGTCATGCACGAACGCTATGACCTTAGACATTTCATTCGCCTTATGAAATATCCGGTTATTTTATTGGTTCTGGCGGCTGGCGGCATATCGGGCTACTTCATCGGGGCTCACCAGGGTAAAGCAGCAATTGAAGCATTGGCCGCCGTTGAGCAGGCAGCGAAGCAGGAAAAGGCCGAATCTGACAAGACGATAAATGCGCTCAGGGAAAGCATGGCGGGACTTGCGACCGAGCATAACAATGAGCTGAACAAAATTGAAACCGGGTACCAGCAGCAACGCGCCAAATTGGATGATGCATTAGCCGGGAAGGAAAAAAAGATCAGGGAGCAGACCGCGAAGATGAACAATAACCAAAGGGAGATCGAGCGCCTGCGGAATACCGCTGCTAGCGCCACAGACCCGGCAGAGAAACGGAAATTGTTTGAGAGAGTGGCTCAACTGGAAAATGAGAAGCGAAATTCGGAATCGGGCGTTGAAGGATTGAAATGTTTAAGTGTTGCTGTTCCAGATGAAATACTCGGGCAATTGCAAGGGAAGCCATGATTACTTTGCTCTTGCGCACCAGGCTGGTAATTGCAGGCGTTTTG
>PLBS01000112.1 GCA_003134595.1 Gallionella sp.
GGCTGCTGCGTCCTTTCAGGTCATGGATTTAAATGTGCGGCCGCTACTCCCTGAAGTTTCCCTTCATTGAATCAATAACGGCCATCATGTATTTCATAAAGATTTATTTCATACTCGGCTTGGCAATGCTCCTGGTCGTGCTTTGGGATTACAAATATGTACCAAAGACTGCAAGCCGACTAACAAAACAGGCTGGAGAAAACGAATCTGGCTTTTCCCTTATTACCAGCGCAATTCGTAATTTGATGCTGATGGTATTGTTTGCTTTCTTTCTCTGGCCGGTGGTTGTGGGAATGGAGTTATTCGGAAAAAATGAAAGTAGTTATACGACGGATATGGCGTACGATGTCGCAATCGCTATAATTCATCAGAAAGAAAAAACTCTGGTCAGCAATTGCAGCTGACACAACAAGGAAAGGGATATCACATGCTGTTATTGGTACTGTATTACGTGACTGCCATCACCATACTGGCCCTGCACTTCACTGGTTTCCTCGCGCGACACAATTTGGAATGGCTGTTGCTGGTGCTTGCCGCCTCTGTTTTACCGGCAGTAATTTACCTCTAGTCTTTATGAGTCTCCTTTCAATTGTCGAACTAACTATAGGCTGCGACTTTCCATAGGGGGTCGATAGCTCCAATTGGCGAACGATAGCTTTCGGGTGAGCTGAATAAATTCCTGAATGTAAAACTTCGATTACTGCTTTCGGGTAAGCTACTACGAGGATCGAAAGGCGGCTGCGTGCCAGAAGCGGAACCTGACATCCGGATTTGAAAATTATTTTGGGTTATTCGTTATTGAACGGGCAGCATCCCCATGAATGATGTCTTTGCGAATAGCAGCACTAAGGCGTTATTTCTTCACGCCGCTCTGGGTAATGTGGTCTTCAATCTGTTTGTCTGCATATTGAATATGCGCGAGTACGTTGGCGAACGGCCAGTGATTGAACCACTCCGTGAACAGCTGTTCTCCAACATATTCTAATTTTCCTTTGAGACGGAGCGCCTCCTGTATCAGCTGCTTGTGCTTATCTTTGTGCCACTCAATCTCAGGGTATCCAGACTGAATCATAAGCTGCTCTTCGGTTGCAAAGTGTAAACGTGTAAATGCAATTACGTCATCAATGATCCGGTAAATATCTTCCCGCGACTCGTTATTTTTCACAGCATCGTTCAATCTGTTAAGCATGTTAACGAGCTCCTGATGTTGCAGGTCAATTTCTGACACATCGAACATTTTCACTCCACTCCCTTAATTGCAAATAACTTTGAAAAATCATATCTGGCGCATTACTTGCTGAGTAATAATCATCGCTTGCAAAAATAACACATCGCCCATTGAATGAGAATTGGAATATAGTTACCAGACAATCTTGTAATTCCGCTACAGGGCGGAGTAGTAACGAGGCAACTCATTCTCTTCGTGCCTGTTCTTTGAGCCGGGCAGCCTTGGTGTTTTGGTATCACCACTCTTGAGGCAATTGGTATTTCTCCGGCAGCAAATTGATGATTTCCCTTTGCACCAGAATGTTATGCTCTTCGTAGAGCGCGTTGCCGCATAAAGACAGTACTTCGCCAAAGTTATCCAGAACTTTTTCGCCCTGCCACACCCATACGACAGGCGAGCAAATGCCAAGATCGCTTTCAGTTGGATAATCGGACCGCACAACACCTATGGCTTTGATATGCAGGCTGGATTGTGGCGTGCAGTGTTTGATAAAAACGATGTCTTCGCTCTTGATGGCCGAAACGATACTGTGCAGGTCCGGTTTGCCGTCCGGCGAGCGGGGGAGGCATACAATGCTCTTGTCGAGGAAACCTTGCGCATTGCGTTCTTCAAATCCGAAAAAGGCAGTCATTACTCCCTCCATTTCTGTAACGCTCTTTACCGATCCTGTATGGAGTTGACTGGCGCATCAACCTATTCAATATCGTCGAACCGCCGTTTTGATGCCGCCGTGTCATTCCCCGACAGGTATTTGCGCGGTGCATGGCATCCAGAATGCCGCTGCAAGTTGTGTGCGTATACTATGCATGACCGAAAAAAATAGTCAAATATTGGTCTGGTCGCTTCGGAAAAGATTGACCGGCCGTTTCGAGTCGATATTTATTTTTCGTGAACGGCAAGTTTGTGCCAAGAGACGGCGGCGATTGCTTTCCGTGCCCTTGACCAGATCATTCATCACTCAAAAAGAGACGTAGGATTTAGCAATAAGTGGTAGGATTTCGCAACAAGAGGAAGTGCTCACCGCGCGTCCGAAGTTGGCCGGCAGCATTGTTGTTCCATGCAAGGAGGTAACATGAAACACGTTTACGACTACGTGATAGTGGGCGGGGGGCTGGCGGGCGCATCGGCGGTACAAGGCATACGCGAGCTTGATGCGGCAGGCGGGATACTTCTGATCAGCGAGGAAACTCACTTGCCTTATGACCGCCCGCCTCTATCCAAGAAGTTGTGGTTCGGCAAACAGAAAGTGGAGGATATCTTCCTCCATGACCGCGCGTTCTACGATACACATGCCGTTACCCTGGCGCTGGGTGCAAAAGTGGCGAGGCTTCAGCCCAATGAAAAGACGCTAGCCACCTCTAGTGGCGAAACTTACGGCTACAACAAGCTGCTGCTGGCAACAGGCTGCAAGCCGCGGCCGCAGGACATCCCCGGCGGCGATCTCGATGGAATCTGTTACTTCCGCAATCTGGATGATTATCTGCGCACCCGGGGCGTGGCTGCGGAAGGGAAGTCTGCGGTAGTTGTCGGCGGCGGCTTCATCGGCTCGGAGCTGGCCGCTGCGCTCAACATCAACAAGCTGCAGGTCACCATGATTTTCCCCAGCGCACTCCTCTGCGACCGAGTGTTTCCGGATTACCTGGGGCGGGCTGTGCAGCAACGCTTCAAAGAGAAAGGCGTCAGGATACTGGCGTCGGACAAGCCCGTTTCTTTCAATAAGAGTGGTGGCAAATTTACTACCCGCACCGAAAAAGGCGAGACGATAGCATCGGATATTGTGATCGTCGGCGTCGGTGTTATTCCGGAGATGGAACTGGCCAAGAGCGGCGGCCTGGATGTGAGCAATGGAATCGTGGTGAACGAATATCTTGAGACTTCACGCCCGGGTATTTACGCCGCCGGCGACAATGCCTTCTTCCCTTACCAGGCGCTGGGGCAGCCGATGCGCGTCGAGCATTGGGATCACGCTCTCAATCAGGGGAAATGGGCGGGGCGGAACATGGCAGGTGCCCGCAAGTCATTTACCTATCAGCCGTATTTTTTCTCGGATCTGTTCGAGTTCGGCTACGAGGCCACCGGCGAGGTCGATTCGCGGCTGGAGACTTTTGCCGACTGGCAGAAAGAAAACGATACCGGCGTCATCTACTATCTGCGCGATGGAAAAGTCAGGGGTGTGATGATGTGCAACGTGTGGGACAAGGTCGAGACGGCGCGCGAACTGATCCGCAAAGGCGAGAGCATAACGCCGAAAAAACTGCGCGGCCTCATCCGCTAGTTTGCGCAGATGTTTGTTGGTTTCCGCTCCAGATAACTTGGGGGAGAATCTATGGAAGAGATGATGGACCGCATCAGCATTTGCGACCTTCTTGCCCGCTGCATTTTGGGCATCAACGAGAATGAACGCCGCGAAAAGCAGGACGTGGTGATCAACTTGACCATCTACACCGATCTGCGCAAGGCCGGCAAAAGCGACCGCATCGAGGACACCGTCGATTACCGCGAGCTCAAGAAGCGCGTACTCGCCATGGTGGAAAGCTCCCACTACCTTCTGGAGGAAGCGCTGGCGGATGCCATTGCGGAACTGTGTCTCGACCAGCAGGGAGTGAGGCGGGTCGACGTGCGCGTGGAAAAGCCGAATGCGCTTCGCTTCGCCAGAAGCGTGGCGGTGGAAATTACCCGGAAGCGCTGAGCAGGTTATGACACGCGCCTTCATCGGCATCGGCTCGAACGTCGATCCTGCGAAAAATGTACGGGCCGCGATCCGCAGCCTTGCTCAGCAAACACGCCTCGTTGGCATATCCATGGTCTATTGCACCGATGCGCTCGACCGTCCGGAACAGTCACCTTATTACAATTGCGTGGTGGAGATTGAAACGGAAGCGACCCCTGCGGAAGTGAAGCACGGTATATTGCGTCCGATCGAGAACAGCTTGGGGCGCAAGCGAACAGGGGATAAATATGCGCCGCGGACGATAGACCTCGACTTGATTGTATATGGCGACCTAGCGATGGATGCGGAGGGTATCAAGCTTCCTGATCCAGAAATCTTGGAGCGACCGTTTCTCGCCATTCCGCTTTTCGAGTTGGCGCCAGATATAGTGCTGGCGGGATACGGCTTGCGCATCGGCGAGATTGCGGCCAAACTTCCGCAGGACGGAATGAAACCGCTGAAGGATTACGTCAAGCTTTTGAGGGAAGAAATGAACCGAGGCAGGTAGAGTGCGTGGCACGCGCCCTATCTGCTTTGCCCTCCAAGTTTCACAACATTACGGTTAACCGTTGCACTTCAAACTTGAGCCAACGTTTTTTAATTCGTTACTATCGCGCTATTATGAAATTTGACAATACCGTGCCGTACCCATGAGTATATTCAAAGTCCTTCAGTTCAATATGCAGTTCGGCCAAAGTTGGGATGATGCAGATCCCGACCACGCACTCGTCAATCTTGAGCTGACCATCTCAGAAATTCTCAGCCATGACGCTGATGTTGTGATGCTGCAGGAGGTAGAACATGCTCTTCCTGGCGGCGTGCAGCTCTGTCCGTCACCTAATTACACCCGGCTGAGCGCGGCGCTCGAAGGCTACCATAGTCATTTTTCATATCCGAAAGCCGACCCACGTGAATTACCTTTTGGCATAGGATTAGCCATTTTCTCAAAAACACCATTGCGTGATGTCTTTCGGTGCGATCTGCCGTCACCGCCAATCATGTTCGAATTTCACGGTGAAAAAAGAACGCCCACAGACCGGCTTCTTATTGGCGCAAAAACCACGCTAGCCGGCCACGAACTCCAGCTCTTCAATACACACCTTCTGGCGTACTTCATGCTCAAGTCGTCAAGTGAAAATCATATGGAACAGCGCCAACTCGTCGTCGAACAGTTGCGCCGCTCGGACTGCTCTACATTGCTTGGCGGAGATTTCAACGTCAGTAAGTACGACTCGCTGGTTCGGCAGTTTGCCGAAGCTGGTTATCAGGACGTACAGACGGGTGAAGCTACGTGGCGCCGACACCCCTACGTGCTCGACCATATTTTCTACAGTCGACACTTACATCTGGTGCGCTACGCCGTGAAACCGACAAAGGCCTCGGATCACCACATGCTTGTGGCGGAGTTCGAGTTCTTGGACTAAATCATCATACAAGGCTGTAAAACTGCTCGCTATTGGCGAGCCGGCTGACCGTCTGTATATGGACTCATCTTCGTTTGCAAGTATTCCGTTTTTTGGCTTTTTGGTTCGGCTGTTCACGTATATCCGGTCTCTTACTGCTACATCTATAGTTTGAAATGCTGGACGCTGATGGGCTAGCCAAATAGATTTGGAGGATTCAAAATCGTTTCAAATTATCAAAGAGGTCGATCAACAAACGTCAGATTCTAACCAATGAGCCAACTCAGACGTTGGGTGTCCGCTTTGGCGGATATCGACGTGCAGGAATGGGTCGAAAACAGCAGGTCGCCAGTATCTGCTTTAGGGCGGTTCAATTTGCATCCAACCCAGATTTTTACAGTACCCGAAACCGCAATGTCAAGGTAATGATCTCCACGTTCCAGCGCCCTAATTCATCTCGTCTGACACCCTTAGCAATGCCTAAATTTGGCTACCGGAGTGTGTCATAGACACGGTCTGCCTTTGAACCCCATTCGCTAAAAATACAAAATGGATCATCGATGATGTCAACTTCATCTGTCAGCACGAGGTATTGCTGCGCACGTGATTTTGCGTCAAGGTATGCTTGCGCTGCCTCACAGAGAATATTGACCTGCGCTGCAAGATGTTCCGGTACGGAAATCACAAATCGTTTATCCTTAGTACGTGTCATGGCAAGTTTCTTCCATTATTTTCTCTATCCCTGTTTATCCATCCTGCGGTACTGTACTGCCTCTGCAATGTGTTGCGTAAGAATGTTCTTGCTGCCAGCCAGATCGGCAATGGTGCGTGCCACCTTGAGCACACGATGGTAAGCACGGGCTGAGAAATTGAGACGCGTGATGGCTTGGCGTAACAGTGCCTCGCCTTGCATATCCGGTGCACACCAAACATCAATCTCACTTACCGTCAACAGTGCATTTGACTTGCCTTGGCGAACCAGCTGGAGTTGCCGTGCGATCTCGACGCGGGCTTGTATAACGCTGCTGGCTTCGCCACCCGTCTTGTTGAGCAAGTCATCCTGCGGCACGGCGGGAACTTCGATCTGGATGTCGATGCGATCCAGCAGCGGACCGGAGATCTTGCTGCGGTAGCGTGAAATCTGGTCAGGCGTGCAGCGGCACTTGCCGTTGTAATGGCCGTGATAACCGCATGGACATGGGTTCATCGCTGCGATGAGTTGAAACTGGGCGGGAAAATCGGCTCGGCGTGCGGCGCGTGAGATGGTGATACGCCCCGATTCCATCGGTTCGCGCAACACCTCCAGCACACTGCGGTCGAACTCCGGCAACTCGTCGAGAAACAGCACGCCGTGCAACGCCATCGAGATTTCACCGGGGCGCGGATTGCTGCCGCCGCCGACCAGTGCCACGCCGGAAGCGGTGTGGTGCGGCGCGCGATACGGGCGCGTCTTCCACTTCGTCACATCGAAGCAACCATCCAACGACTGTAGCGCCGCGCTCTGCAACGCTTCGGCTTCCGACATTTGCGGCAGGATGCCGGGGAAGCGCGCTGCCAGCATGGATTTGCCTGTGCCCGGCGGCCCCATCATCAGCACACTGTGCCCGCCTGCGGCGGCGATTTCCAGCGCGCGCTTGGCCTGCGTCTGGCCCTTCACTTCGCGCATATCCGGGTAGTGCGGCCGGATGGTTTGCGGCTGGCTGATATACGGCGCTATATTTGATCTGCCCGCGAGGTGCGCCGCCACCTGCAACAGCGTTTGCGCCGGATATATGACCGCATCCTCCACCAGCGCAGCTTCTGCGGCATTCGCTTGCGGAAGGATGAAGGCGCGCCCGCTGCTGACGGCGCGATAGGTCATCGCCAGCGCGCCGCGTATCGGGCGCAGTTCGCCGGTCAGCGCGAGCTCTCCGGCGTATTCATATTCAGCGAGTTTGTCGGAGGGGATTTGTCCGGTGGCGGCGAGTATGCCGAGTGCGATGGGCAAATCGAATCGCCCGCTTTCTTTGGGTAGGTCGGCGGGGGCGAGATTGACGGTGATGCGCCGGGCGGGGAAATCAAACCCGCAATTTTGCAGCGCGGCGCGCACGCGGTCTTTGCTTTCTTTAACTTCAGTTTCCGGCAGGCCTACGATGGTGAAGTTGGGCAGACCGTTGGCGATGTGCACCTCGACGGTGACGAGTGCGGCCTCCATCCCCGATAACGCGCGGCTGTAAAGTACCGCGAGGCTCATAAGTTTGTCATTCCCGCGGTGTCAATTTTGCACTCGGCTCGCCGAGCAGCAAATTGCCTGCCTTTGGTGCAGGCGGGAATCCAGCGAGACAAATATGCCGCGAAGTGGACAAAACCTGTTGTCCTGCTATGCAGGGCTTTATCAACTATCTGGATTCCCGCCTGGCTGAAAGCCAGTTTATCCTGAGCATGTCGAAGGACGGGAATGGCGGAATCCAAATAATCTTTTTGTAACATCAAAATTACTTGCGTTGCGCTTCCAGCTCCGCGACCCGCGCTTCCAGTACGGTCAGCTTTTCTCGAGTGCGTGCCAACACCTGCGTTTGCACGTCGAACTCTTCGCGCGTCACCAGATCGAGTTTGGCGAAACCTTGCGTGAGCAGGGCGCGCACGTTTTTTTCGATGTCTTTGGCGGGGCTGCTGTTTGCCGCCGCGCTTAATTTGGCGGAAAGATCCTCAAAAATCTTTGCGTTCAACATGACGACACTCCTTAAGATTTGTAATGCCGGTCAGTGTAGCAAAATTCACTCAGCTAAGACGCTTCACTGCACTAACAGGGCGCCGCACCCAAGCGGTGCGCAAGATTGCCGGCACGCCTGCAATTGGTGCGCAGATATTCTGCGGCAACCATGTCGACTATTTAATTCCTTGTTTGATAACAATAAATATCTTTGGCACGCATTCTGCTGTTAAATCCGTGCGGATTTATTCATCCCGCTTTTTAACTTAACCATAAAGGAACGCATCATGATGAAAAGCAAATTATTGAACTCGTTGATCTTGGCTGCTTTGGCAGCACCCGGTGTTGCACTGGCAGCGGATGCAGCTCCCACCCCCGCCGTTACTGCAAACGTTGGCTTAGTTACCAATTATCTGTATCGCGGTATTTCACAAACTGGTGCCAAGCCGGCCATACAAGGCGGTTTTGATTACGCGCATGCCAGCGGCTTTTACGCCGGAGTGTGGGGTTCCAATATTAGTTGGATTCCTGCCAGCGTTGCCAGCAGTGCCAGCCTGGAGTTGGATACTTACTTGGGTTTCAAAAACAGTTTTGCCACAGATTTTAGCTATGACGTAGGTTTCCTGCGCTATAACTATCCCGGTGTCTACGCTCCTGGAGCAACCAAGGCTGATACCAACGAAATTTATGGTTTGATCGGCTGGAAATGGTTGACGGCCAAATACTCCCGTAGCTTGGGTAGTACTTTCGGTCTGCCTAACGCCAGTGGAACCAGCTATATCGATTTGAGCGCGAGCTATCCAATTGCAGATAGTGGCGTCACGCTGGGCGCGCACTACGGCAAGCAAACCTATAAGGGCACAACAGCCGATGCGGCAAAGGCAGCCGGTGCTGATCCAACCTATTCCGACTACAAGCTGAGCGTATCCAAAGATTTCAGCGGTTACGCGTGGGGGTTGGCATACAGCTCAACAAATGCGAAGAAAGGCGTCGGGCAATTCTACAACGTCGGTCTTGTGGATGGGTCCAATATCGATCTAGGCAAGGGTACCCTTGTATTGTCTGTGCTTCATTCGTTTTAATTAAACCCCGGGCGGGATTAATCCCGCCTCTACATTGGAGAATGCTATGAAGATGGTCGTCGCTATCATCAAGCCGTTCAAGCTCGACGAGGTACGTGAAGCCCTTTCCGCCATTGGCGTGCAAGGCATCACCGTCACCGAAGTCAAGGGCTTTGGCCGGCAAAAGGGCCACACCGAGTTGTATCGCGGTGCGGAATACGTGGTGGATTTTCTGCCTAAAGTAAAACTGGAAGCTGCTATCAAAAGCGACATGCTCGATCGGGTAGTCGAGGCGATTGAGAAGGCGGCTAATACGGGCAAGATCGGCGATGGCAAGATTTTCGTCTCCGACCTCGAGCAAGTCATACGCATCCGCACCGGTGAATCCGGCGCAGAAGCATTATAAGGACCCATGCCATGAAAAAATTTATAGCATCTTTTGCGCTGCTGGCCGTGCTGTGCGGCTTGGCAGTTCCCGCATTTGCAGATGAAGCGGCAGCTCCCGCCGCCGCTACCGCAACTGCATCCACAGCGGCACCTGCACCCGCACCTGCCGCAGTTGTACCTGCTGCGGATGCACCTGCCGCCACACCGAAATGCGGCGACAAGGGTTT
>PLBS01000175.1 GCA_003134595.1 Gallionella sp.
ATCAACTTCGGCCTGATCTACGGCATGTCCGCGTTCGGACTGGCCAAACAACTCAGCATCGAGCGCGGCGCTGCGCAAGCTTATATCAACCTCTACTTCGAGCGCTATCCCGGTGTGGCAGACTACATGCAGCGCACCCGCGAACAGGCCAAACAACAAGGCTATGTCGAGACCGTGTTCGGCCGCCGCCTGTGGCTGCCGGAAATCAACAGCAGCAACGGCATGCGCCGCCAGGGTGCGGAACGCGCCGCGATCAACGCGCCGATGCAAGGCACGGCGGCAGACCTGATCAAATTCGCCATGATCAAAGTGCAGCACTGGCTGGAATCCGAAAAATTGCACAGCCGCTTGATCATGCAAGTACATGACGAACTGGTGCTGGAAGTGCCGGACGCAGAATTGCATCTGGTCAAGGACATGTTGCCCAAGCTGATGTGCGGTGTCGCCGAGCTGCAAGTGCCGCTACTGGTGGAATTGGGAGAGGGCAAGAATTGGGACGAGGCGCATTAGGGCACCTCTTAAAACCAAAATTTCGTCGCCATACGTTGTTGCGCGCGAAAAATCTTGCTTACATATGTCCCAATATGCGGCGCTGCGATTTTTCGCGCGCGTCTAGTCTGGCTTTGAAATTTTGATTTTTAGAGGCACCCTTGGTGAGGTGCCGACCTGTGACAGCGCATCGGACTGTACTTTGAATTACAATCTCGCCCATTCATCCAGCCGGAACACATCGTGCAACAACTCACCTTTACCCGCCCTGACGACTGGCATCTGCATTTGCGCGATGGCGCGCTGATGCAATCGGTGGTGCCGGATACGGCGCGGCAATTTGCCCGCGCCATCGTCATGCCCAATCTCAGGCCGCCGGTCACCACCACCGAACAGGCGCAAGGTTATCGCGCGCGCATCCTCGCCGCGTTACCCTCGGGTGCGAAGTTCGAGCCGTTGATGACGCTGTACCTGACCGACAACACCACCGCGCAGGAAATTCAGCGCGCCAAACAAAGCGGCGTGATCCATGCCGTCAAGCTTTATCCGGCGGGGGCGACGACCAACTCCGATGCGGGTGTGACCGACATCCGCAAGGCGTATCCGGCGCTGGAAGAAATGCAGCGTTGCGGCATGCCGCTGCTGGTGCACGGTGAGGCGACCGGTAACAACGTGGACGTGTTCGATCGCGAGGCAGTATTCATCGAACGGGTGATGACTCCCTTGCTGAAAGACTTGCCGCAACTGCGTGTGGTGTTCGAACACATCACTACCCAGGACGCAGTGCAGTTCGTGACGAGTGCGCCGGATCACATTGCCGCGACCATCACCGCGCATCATCTGTTGTACAACCGCAACGCCATGTTCAGCGGCGGCATGCGCCCGCATTATTATTGCCTGCCGGTGCTGAAGCGCGAAGTGCACCGCGAGGCATTGGGTAAAGCGGCCATCAGCGGCAACCCGAAATTCTTCCTTGGCACCGACAGTGCACCGCATGAGCAGCACGCAAAGGAATCCGCTTGCGGCTGTGCCGGTATTTACACCGCACATGCCGCCATCGAGCTGTATGCCGAAGTGTTTGAACAGCTCGGTGCGCTGAACAAGCTGGAAGGCTTCGCCAGTTTTTACGGTGCGGATTATTACCGCTTGCCGCGTAACACCGACCAGATCACGCTACGCAAGGAAAGCTGGCAAGTGCCGAATAGCATCGCCTTCGGCGAGCATCGCCTGGTGCCGTTGCGAGCCGGAGAAAAAGTGAATTGGAAGATTGGAGGCTGACATAATGTTATCCGCGCATGGCTGGTTTTACTGGGCAATGCTCTCTGCGGTTTTCGCGGCAATGACGGCGATCTTCGCCAAGATTGGACTGGAAGGTGTGGATTCGGATTACGCCACGCTGATCCGCACCTTTGTGATTTTGCTGGTCTTGGCTGGTTTTGTATATTTCGCCGGAAAGTGGAGCGATCCCTTTGCGCTCAATCCAAAAACGTGGTTATTCCTATCGCTGTCCGGGCTGGCCACAGGCGCGTCCTGGGTCTGCTACTTTCGTGCGCTACAGTCGGGTGAAGCCTCCAAAGTTGCGCCGGTGGACAAATTCAGTCTGGTGCTGGTCGCCATTTTTGCAGTCATCTTCCTGAATGAGCGTCCCAGCATACGCGAGTGGTTGGGGATATTAATGGTTGCGGCGGGGGTCGTGATTTTAAGCTTCAGAAGATAGTCCGGAATTCTAAGGAACCTCTGACTTAAGTCCGTCACACCGGCGAAGGCCGGTGTCCAGTTTATTGAAAATACTGGATTCCGGCCTCCGCCGGATAACCAGCGACTTGCCCGCTTGCGGGCTTAGTCGAATGGCTAGTTGTTCTATCAATGACAAAGCCAGAGTTAATCAGAG
The DNA here is from genome assembly GCA_003134595.1 of Gallionella sp. Taxonomy (GTDB): domain Bacteria; phylum Pseudomonadota; class Gammaproteobacteria; order Burkholderiales; family Gallionellaceae; genus Gallionella. The sequence continues at coordinate 2,381 of PLBS01000175.1, forward strand.
GTTCCTTAGGCGAGGAGTTCAAGGATGAAAAAGTTTTTTGCTGCGACACTGCTGGTGCTGCTTGCCGCTTGCCAGAGCGCACCCAGGCTGGAAGACGATGCACGTTACGTGAGGCTGGCAAAGGTGGTGGACGAGCATGAATTCACCGAGGTGGAGCGCAAGCAGGCGCAAGCGAATAGGCCCAGCGACAGCGGCGTGGGTGTCGGCTTGAGTGTTGGGGTCGGCACCGGCGGCGGCGGGGTGATGCTGGGCATGGGCAGCACGATGGGCGACCGGCGCAGCAATGAACCGCCGCAGGTCGCCTACGGTGCGAACCGTTTCACCGTGCAGCCGCTGGACAGCAAGGAACGCATCGAGGTGATGAGCTACGGGCCCTATAAGGTGGGCGATTGTGTGAAGGTGCTGGTGGGCCACCCCACCGAGTTTCCGCGTTTCTTTGAGCTGAAGCCGGGTGAGCGCTGTGAATAGCCCCTGCCAGGCAGGGCAGTTACTTCTTCTTCATCGCCGCTTCGATTTGCTGACATAGCGTTTTCAGAATTTTGATGCGCGCGAAGTTCTTGTCGTTGGCTTCCACCAGTGTCCATGGTGCGATCTCGGTGCTGGTGCGGTCCACCATGTCGCACACGGCGGTTTCATAGGCGTTCCATTTCTTGCGGTTGCGCCAATCTTCCTCGGTGATCTTGAAGCGTTTGAAGCCGGTTTTTTCGCGTTCCTTGAAACGGCGCAACTGCTCGTCTTTGGTGATGGTCAGCCAGAATTTCACCAGCACGGTGTTATTCTTGACCAACTGTTCCTCGAAGTCATTGAGTTCGCTGTAGGCGCGCATCCAGTCCGCTTCGGAGCAGTATTTTTCCACGCGTTCGACCAGCACCCGCCCATACCACGAGCGATCGAAAATCGTCACGCTTCCGTTGTGCGGAATGTGGCGCCAGAACCGCCATAAATAAGGCTGGGCGCGCTCCTCTTCGGTGGGCGCGGCAACCGGGATGATGCGGTAGTGGCGGGCGTCCAGTGCGCCGGTGATGCGGCGTATCGCGCCGCCCTTGCCGCCCGCATCCGAACCTTCGAACAGGGCGATAACGGACAAGTTGCGGAAGCGTTTGTCGCGCGTGAGCAGGTTGAGCTTGCCCTGATATTTTTCCAGTTCGGCATCGAATTTCTTCTTGGCGATTTTTTGCGCCATGTCCAGTTTATCGAACACGTTCAAACGATCGATCAGGACTTGCAGCGGCGCGGTAGTGGGAGTCGCCGCCTGGACAGGATGATCCAGCCGTTTGCGCAGCGCTCCCAGCAAAATCTTGCCGGCCGTCAGGCTGCGATAGCGCGGGTCAGTGCCTTCGATCACGATCCATGGCGCTTCCGCCGTGCTGGTGGCGCGCAGGGCGTGCTCGGAAACTTTGCGGAATTTGTCGTACAGTTTGAAGCGTTCCCAGTCCAGATCGGTGACGCGCCAACTCTTTTTTGGATCTTTCTCCAGACTCTTGAGGCGTTTGCGCTGTGCATCTTTGGAGAGATGGAACCAGAATTTGATGATCAACGCGCCTTCGTTGGTGAGCATTTTTTCGAAGCGGTTTATCTCATCGATACTCTGGTTCAATTCGGACGTCTTGATCTTGCCCAATACGCGCTGCACGATGGGCGCGGTGTACCATGAGCCGAAGAACACGCCGATCTTGCCCTTGGGCGGAAGGGCGCGCCAATATCGCCACATGTGGGGGCGCTCGCGTTCTTCATCCGATTTCTCCCCCATCGCATGTGCGACTATGTGACGCGGATCCATCCAGGCATTGAGCAGATTGACCGTCTCGCCCTTGCCCGCGCCATCCACTCCGCCGACCAGAATGATGACCGGAAACTTGGCCTTCTGCGCCAGATCGAACTGCGCGTTAAGCAAGTCCTCGCGCAGCTTCGGCACCTCCGCATCGTAAGTGGCTTTGTCTATCTTATGACCGAGTTCGGCAGATTCAAACATGTTGTTTACCTCAGTTGATAAAAATAGCATTTCGGCATATCGGCATAGCTTGGTGAGGAAAACTTTTGGTGGGAGCGGCTTTTAGCCGCGAAATGCAATCGTGGCTGAATGCCACTCCCACAACAACCACTCCATTGCTAACGCGAATTGCTTCACAAAAAATCCGGTGTGATAACCAGGCGCAAGGTGACCTGTTCAGCGCCTTCGCGCCGGCTGAACCACCACAGTGCGCCCTTCTTGATGCTCAAGGTAGAGCCATCACAGCCCAGAAGTTGCGCCGCGACTTCACCCAAAGTCGGCTGATGCCCGACCACCAGCACCGTACCTCCGGCATCCGGCCAGCGCGCCGCCTGCAACACGGCGTGCGCGGAAGCTCCGGGTGCAATGGTGGGTGCCAGGGTAAAATGGTCGGTAAAGGCGGCAATGGTTTGCTGGGTGCGGGTCGTCGGGCTGACCAGAATGCGGTGGTCGTCGGGCAAATGCTGATGCAGAAAAGCGGCGACTTTCCCTGCCTGTTTGATGCCTTTCGCGGTGAGTTCGCGTGTATGGTCGGGTGCGCCATCTTCCGCTTCCGCATGCCGCCACAGGATCAGATCCATCACAGCCCCCAATATTACATTTTATTTATCAGCATGTACCGTATACACTGCTTGCACCACTTTAATACGAAGGGAATGATATGACAACCAAAAAGACTGCTGCGACGACAGCCAAGGCTTCAGTAAAAAAGGTAGTAAAAAAACTGCCGGTGAAGAAGTCCCCTGTCCCGGCAACGTCGATCACAAAGGCACCGGGTAAACCAGGCGTTAAAGCCGCGCCGCAACAAGCCGCAAAAAAGCCGAAAAAGGAACACAAAAAGAAAGTGGTGCGCGACAGCTTCACCATGCCGCAAAGCGAGTATTCAAAGTTAGCCGAGATCAAGGCGATTTGCCTGAAGGCGAAAATGCATGTCAAGAAAAGTGAAGTGTTGCGAGCCGGACTAAAGCTATTGGCTGAACTGAATGACGCGCAATTGAAGCACGCATTGGGCAGTTTGGAAAAGATTAAAACCGGCCGCCCGCAGAAACACTGATTCCATTCATCGGCGGACTGCATTGGTCTTCATGCGCGCTCCCGGCCTTTGGTTTTAATTCCGGCGGCTTTTGCAAGACAGTTGCCATTTAATTATGGGAGCCTCTAAAAATTCAGAGTTCGCCCAAATGCAAGGCGCGAAAAAAATTTCGATGCGACGCATATGATTTATATGTAAGCAAGAAATTTTTTATGCAACGCAGCAGTTGGGATGAAATGTGGATTTTTAGAGGCTCCCTTATGAAAAGCTCATCAGCCGCGATTAACACGATGCGTTTATTGCTCGCTGTTTCGCTCATTCTCTTCTCGGCAGCCGGCTTTGCACAAACACTGCCGCATCACCAACTGCGCATCGTGCTCCATCCGGAACAACACAGCCTGTCAGCTGAAGACCGTATCCTCCTGCCGTCGGATGCACCGCGCACGTTCTATTTTTCGTTGCACCGCAACATGAATCCGACATCGCCTGATGCCAAAATAAAAACAGTCGGGGAGATGCCGGAAAATTGGATGCAGAAATATCGCGTTACGTTGTCGCCCGGCAGCGACAGTTTCACGCTGATTTATAGCGGTGAAATATTTCAACCGCCGCAGCAGGATGTGCGCGAGGCGCGCGTTTTTGAAAGCACACCGGGAACTATCACTGCTGAAGGAGCAGTGCTTACCGGTGATAGCGGCTGGTATCCGCGCTTCAGTGACGGCATGATGACGTTCTCTCTAGATATCGAGTGTCCCCAGGGCTGGCGCGCGATCAGCCAAGGCCAGCGCATCGCCGCAAGCGAGTCCCATGCAGGTTGGCAAGAGAGCCAGCCGCAAGATGAGATATACCTGATCGCCGCACCGTTCACCGAATATGTGCGAAGCGATGAAGGTATAGAAGCGCTGGTCTATTTGCGCAAGGACGACGCGGCACTCGCGCAAATTTATCTGGCCGCCACCGCGCGTTACCTCGCACTGTATCAACGGCTCATTGGGCCTTATCCTTACGCCAAGTTCGCACTGGTGGAAAATTTCTGGGAAACCGGCTACGGCATGCCGTCGTTCACCCTGCTGGGCAGCCAGGTGATTCGTCTGCCGTTCATCGTCGATACCTCCTATCCGCATGAAATCCTGCACAACTGGTGGGGCAACGGCGTGTACGTGGATTACGCCAACGGCAACTGGTCGGAAGGGCTCACCGCCTATCTGGCCGATCACCTGATGCAGGAACAAAAAGGCAACGGTGCGGAATTTCGGCGCAGCACATTGCAAAAATATGCCGACTTCGTTTCCGCAGGCCGGGATTTCCCGCTCGCGCAATTCACTTCCCGCCATAGCGCGCAAAGCGAAGCGGTGGGCTACGGCAAGGCCATGATGCTGTTCCACATGCTGCGCAGACAACTGGGTGACGATACGTTCACCCGCACGCTGCAAAACTTTTACCGCAACTATCGGTTCAAGCGCGCCAGCTTCGCCGATCTTGAACAGGCATTTTCGCAATCGGCTGGTAAAGACCTCAAGCCATTCTTCGCGCAATGGGTGCAACAATCCGGCGCGCCGCAACTGCGCCTGATCTCAGCTCAATCACGCCGCGCCGGAGCGGGCTACGAACTCAGTATTAAAGTCGAACAAACCCAGTCCGGCCCGGCCTACGTTCTCGACCTGCCGCTCGCGGTCACACTGGCAGGGCGGGATGCCGCTTATTCGACCGTGACCGAAATGAAAGACAAACAAGCCGACTTGCACCTGTCGCTTGCCGCGCAACCGCTGCGTGTGGACGTGGATCCCGAGTTCGATTTATTCCGCCGCCTGGATCGCGCCGAAATTCCCCCTGCCCTGTCGCAAGTGTTCGGCGCGGAAAAGTTGCTGATCGTGTTGCCGCGCAAAGCACCGGAGGACTTGCGCGCGCAATACCTGGTCATCGCGCAAGCCTGGCAAAAACAGCCGTCGCGTGTAACCCGCATCAAATGGGACGATGAAATCGAGCGCTTGCCGGACGAAGGTGCGGTGTGGTTGTTTGGCGAGGAAAATCGTTTTCGCGGCGAATTCCAGACCGCGCTGATGCAAAACGGGGCGATGCTGTCGGAAGGCGGAGTTTGGCTGGCCAGCGAATACCAGCGCACACTGCACGCGTTGGTTTTAACCGCCCACATCGGGCAAACGCCCGCGGCCTGGCTGGCGGCGCCCGATGCCGCGATGTTGCCGATACTCGCCAGGAAATTGCCGCATTATGCCAAATTCAGCTATGCCGCTTTCAGCGGGTCCGAATTGACCAACTTGGCCAAGGGCGTGTGGCCGGTAGCGGGCTCGCCGCTGGCGCTGGCGGTGAGGCAGGAAGACGGCAGCACGGTGGAGGTGCCGCGCGGAAAACTCGCGACGCGCGACAGTTTGGCACGGTAGCGTTTCTAGGGCACCTCTATCTGGTTAAGGGTGCCCCTAAAAATGCAGAGTTCGCCCAACTGCAAGGCGCGGAAAAAATTTCGCAGCGCCGCATATGGATTATATGTAAGCAAGAAATTTTTTACGCAACGCAGCATAACCAGACACTTGGTTGTCGTCTTTTGACAACCTAGTGGAATGGCTAGTAGTTCTATCAGTTGGGATGAAATCTGGATTTTTAGAGGCGCCCTTCAGCGCAACGTCACATCGAACCGCAGCTCCTTCTTCGACCCCATCACGCTATTGCGTAGTACCTCCACCTGCACCCGATCGCCGGGTTGCTTATCGAACATTATGGCTTTCAGTTCCATCATATTCGCCACCTCCATACCGTTGAGAGCAAGGATGTGATCTCCCACCTCGATGCCCGCCGCTTGCGCCGCGCTGCCGGAGGTAAATTCGCTGACGTACACGCTATCCGCGCCATCCAGAATCGACACCCCCAGTATGCCGGGTTTCGGCAATTCTTTATGACCGTCCGTCGCCAACAGATAATCGGCTATGCCCGGATAACTGCCGAAGTCGCCGCCGTTGATCAGCAATGCGCTCTGGTTGCCGCCCAGGCGGTGATTGACGCGTTCTGGAATGCCGTCGCCATACATGATATGCACCATTCCCGCCAGCACCACCATGCGCGATTGCGGATGGGTATTCAGGTAGCGCGCGGCGGTATCAGCCATAGCTTCGTCCCACAACAACACGCCCTCGACAAAAGTTCCGAAGTCGTTGCTGGACGGATGGGAATCGAAAATCGTCTTCAGACGCTGCCGGTAATGCTCGCTGGCGGGTTCTATATCGTCCGGAGTTTGCGAACGTTCCTGAGGGCTCAGGCTTTTCATCCCGCCCTTGAATACCTTGTTATGAATTTCGTCTGAAACATTCAGTGCCAGCAGCGGGATATGTTTTTCCCGGGCGAATTCGAAAATCGGCTGCAACAAACGGTAATCTATTTGCCAGCGCTTGAAGTATTCGGTTTTTACCAGCATTTCCCTTTCGTCGATGCGCCCGGCGATGTAATCGTCGAGGTACGGCTGGAATGGTTGCTGGAAATACTCGACGCCAATGGCGAGATTGGGGTAACGCGCATACAGGCTTTGGATGATGCGCAACTGGTTTTGGTGGTGCTTCAGGCGATCGTGAACTTCGCCGACGAATATCGCGCGTTTTTCACCGAGCTGCCCGGTCAGTTCGTCGAGCATCTGCTGATTGTCGAGATCGAAAATTTTGGGTTCGGTGCCTGTGCTCGATTCCGGTACCGGCAATTGGAAACCGCCTTGACCGTCGTGTTCAAACAATCCGCATGCCGTACAGCAAATGGCCAATGCCAGGATAAGAGTGCGTTTTATTGTCATAGTAACTGCGACTAGCCGATTTTCAAGATATGCCATTGTGCCAGTATTTGTAGTTTTCATTCCTTGGGATTAACAGGCCTGGCACCCCATTCTGTGCGGGGTATTGATGCCATAATTCCGGAAAGACGCTAGGGAATCGCCTTGGCCGGTGTATGGGTGAACTGTTTGAGCAACTCGTATTGAGCGCACTTTTTCTCCGCACGGCGCGGATGCTTGTGCCGATAATGCCCCGCGCTGTCCATGTCCCATGCCTGGCAGTTGTCTTGCAGATAAATTTTTAGTCCCTCATCGATCACACGCTTTTTGAGTTTCTTGTCGAGTACCGGAAAGCACACTTCTATGCGGCGGAAGAAGTTTCTGTCCATCCAGTCCGCGCTGGAGAGATATACGTTGTGCTTCAAATCATTGCGGAAATAAAAAATGCGGGTGTGCTCGAGAAAACGACCGATCACCGAGCGCACATTAATGTTTTCGGACAACCCTGACACACCGGGACGAAGCGCGCACACGCCGCGCACGATCAAATCAATTTTCACACCGGCTTGGGAAGCTTCGTAAAGCACATTGATCGTTTCAGGTTCCAGCAATGCATTCATCTTGGCGATGATGTGGGCGCGCTTGCCGGATTTGGCGAGGCGGGTTTCATTCTGAATGGCACGCAAGACTTCGAGGTGCATCGAAAATGGCGATTGCCACAAATAATTCAGCGCGCGCGCCTTGCCGAGACTGGTCAGCTGGCTGAACACCTCGTTCACATCCGCGCAGACTTTTTCGTCGCAGGTGAACAGGCCAAAGTCGGTGTAAAACTTCGCCGTGCGCGGATGATAGTTGCCGGTGCCGAGGTGCACATAGCGGCGCAACTTGCCATCTTCGCGGCGCACCACCATCAACATCTTGGCGTGGGTCTTGTGTCCGACCACGCCATACACCACATGCGCGCCGACTTCCTCCAGACGGTTCGCCCAATTGATGTTGGCCTCTTCGTCGAAACGCGCCAGCAACTCCACCACCACCGTCACTTCCTTGCCGCCCTGCGCCGCAGCGATCAACGCTTCCATCAAGGCGGAATCCACCCCGGTGCGATACACGGTCTGCTTGATGGCGACCACCTTCGGATCGCTGGCAGCCTGCTGGATAAAATCGATCACCGGCTTGAAGGATTGAAAAGGGTGATGCAGCAGCACATCGCTTTTGCGCATCACCTTGAACATATCCGAACCCTTTTTTTGCAACACGCCGGGTACGCTGGGCACGAAAGAGGGAAACTTCAAATCGTCGCGCGCCACCAGATCTGGAATTTCCATCAGGCGCACCAGATTCACCGGGCCATGCACACGATACAAATCTTCCGGTGCGAGGTTAAATTCTTTGAGTAATAGCTCCGAGATGAGTGGCGAGCAATTGTCGGCGATCTCAAGACGCACCGCATCGCCAAAATGGCGTTGCGGCAATTCACCCTGCAGGCTGAGGCGCAGGTTTTTTACTTCTTCCTCATCCACGAACAGGTTGCTGTTGCGCGTCACGCGGAACTGAAAGCAGCCGAGCACTTCCATGCCGGAGAAGAGTTCACCGACATGCGTATGCAGGATCGATGAAAGAAGCACGAAACCATGTTCGCAGCCGCTGATTTCCGGCGGCATCAGGATGGTGCGCGGCACCACGCGCGGGGCCTGCACGATGGCGCGAGTCGAGTTGCGCCCGAAGGCATCCTTGCCTTGCAGTTCCACGGCAAAATTCAGGCTCTTGTTAAGCACGCGCGGGAAGGGGTGTGCCGGATCAAGACCGATGGGGGTCAATACCGGCATCACCTCACGGAAGAAAAAATCCTTGACCCAGGCCTGTTGCGCTTCGGTCCATTGAGTGCGGCGCAGAAACTTGATGCCTTGTCCGGCGAGTGCGGGAATGATGTCCGTGTTGAATAAATGATACTGCCGTTCGATCAATTTATGTGTCTGTTCGCGCACCAGCTGGAGAGTTTGCTGGGCGGTCAAGCCATCCGCACTGGCGGCTATGCCGCCGAGCTTGATTTGTTCCTTCAGCCCCGCCACGCGTATCTCGAAAAATTCGTCGAGATTGCTGCTGACGATGCACAAATATTTCAACCGTTCCAGCAACGGAATCGTCGCGTCTTCAGCCTGTGCCAGCACGCGGCGATTAAACTCGAGTTGCCCAAGCTCGCGGTTCAGGAATTGCTGCGGGGCGAATTTTTTAGCCAAGTTGAAACCCGTCAGTTTTTAGGGGGCACATACCCGTCTGGCATTTGCACCCCCTCGCCAAAGAAATATTTCTCCATTAACGTGGCGAGAAATTTGCGCGCCGCCGCATCGGCGAGGTTGAGGCGGTTTTCGTTCACCTGCATGGTCTGATATTTGAGCCACCCTTGCCAGGCTTCTTTGGAAACGTTTTCAAAGATCCGCTGACCCAGCGCGCCGGGGTAAGGCGGACGATCCAGTCCCTCGGCCTCGCGCCCCAGTTTTACGCATTTAACCATTCTTGCCATGCTTGATCTCCGACTGTTTCATTATGGTTTTGGATTATGACATTTAGATGAAAATCATGCGCAGTCATCTCGCGTTTACGTAGCGCGTAACGATTATTGAGCTCTCCGTAATTGGCGCTGCCTCCCCCTTCCCAACCCTTCCCCCGGAGGGAGAAGGGCTTGTCTTCCCTCTCCCCGTGAGGGTGAGCTTGCGAGGGGGCAGATTGAGGGAGGGGGAGATGGCTGCTAGGCCGTGGCCGACCAGTTCACCAGCCCGCTGTAATACGTGCCCAACACGATCAGGCCGAAGGCGATGCGATACCAGGCGAACACGGTAAAGTCGTGGCTGCTGATGTAGCGCAGCAACCAGCGCACGCACAGGAAAGCCGAGATGAACGAGGCAATGAAACCCACCGCCCACATGCCCAGATCATCGCTGGAAAGCAGCGCGCGTTCCTTGTACAGTTCATAAAGTGTCGCGGCGATCAGCGTGGGCATGGCGAGAAAGAACGTGAATTCCGTTGCTGCCTTGCGTGAAAGCCCGAAGAACAGGCCGCCGATGATGGTCGCACCGGAACGCGAAGTGCCCGGGATCAGCGCCAGTGCTTGCGCGCAGCCTACCTTCAACGCATCTTTCCAGCTCAGATCGTCGACTGATTCCACGCTCACGGTGTGCTGGCGTTTCTCCGCCCACAGGATGAACAGCGCCCCGACGATGGAAGTGACTGCGACAGTGATCGGATTGAACAGCGCCGCCTTGATCTGCTTGCCGAAAGCCAGGCCGATCAGTGCCAGCGGCAGAAAGGCGATGAATACATTAAAGGCGAAACGCTGCGCTGCTTCCTGTTTTTGTATCAGGCCATTGACTACGGAGCCGAGCTTGGCGCGGTATTCCCACATCACGGCCAGAATCGCTGCCGACTGAATGACGATCTCGAACAACTTGCCGCGCTCGTCGTTGAAATTGAGCAGGCTGCCGACCACGATCAGATGTCCGGTCGAAGAGATCGGCAAGAACTCGGTCAGGCCTTCGACGATGCCGAGGATGGCGGCTTTGAGTAAGAGCAAGTTGTCCATGAGTTATTATTTTCGTTCCGCTAAAGCTTTGATTGTTGAAAAATGTAATTTTTGGATTGAGGCATCTAACCCCCTCCAAACTCCCCCTTGTCAGGGGGAGAGCTGAACCGCTCCTCCCCTGACAAGGGGAGGCTGGGAGGGGTTTGTATCTGGCCATGAGCCACTGCATAGGGCACAGGGCACAACAGTTCAACATCTGTTTTCGCTCCGGCGCGCCAACATCATGTCTTCTGATATATCTCGGCACCTTGCCGCCCATGCTCAGCAGTGCACAGTTGCCAAACCGGATTCTTTATTTCTTGGGATCGTACTTGAAAGACAAGGCTACTCTCGCCCGGTAAGAGGCCACTTTGCCATCTTCGACCACCATGTCCAATTTTATTACTTCAGCAACCCTCAGATCTCGCAAGGTTTTTGAGGCGGCGTTGACCGCGTTCGCGGCGGCATCCTCCCAGGATTTTTTGCTGGTTCCGACCAGCTCGGTGATACGATAAACGCTGTCTGTTGCCATGTTTTTCTCCTTTATCTTATGATGAACATCAGTGGTTGATAGGGTGATGCAGTTTTGTAGTTACGCCTTACTGTAAATCTCTGCGCCCTTCTTTACGAACTCAATAGATTTTACTTCCATACCCTTTTCCAGCGCTTCCTGTTCGGAAACACCTTCCTTCGCCGCAAATTCGCGCACGTCCTGTGAGATCTTCATCGAGCAGAAATGCGGGCCGCACATCGAGCAGAAGTGCGCGACCTTGGCGGATTCCTTGGGCAGGGTCTCGTCGTGGAATTCGCGTGCCTTGTCCGGGTCGAGGCCGAGATTGAATTGATCTTCCCAGCGGAATTCGAAGCGCGCCTTGGACAGCGCGTTGTCGCGGATCTGCGCGCCGGGATGCCCCTTGGCCAAATCGGCGGCGTGCGCGGCGATCTTGTAAGTGATGATGCCATCCTTCACATCGTTCTTGTTGGGCAGGCCGAGGTGCTCCTTGGGCGTGACATAGCACAGCATTGCGGTGCCGAACCAGCCTATCATCGCCGCGCCGATCGCCGAGGTGATATGGTCGTAGCCGGGTGCGATGTCCATCGTCAGCGGGCCCAGCGTGTAGAACGGTGCCTCGTGGCACCACTTCAGTTGCAGGTCCATGTTCTCCTTGATCAGGTGCATCGGCACATGTCCGGGGCCTTCGATCATCACTTGCACATCATGCTTCCAGGCGACTTGTGTCAGTTCGCCCAGTGTCTTGAGTTCAGCCAATTGCGCCTCATCGTTGGCATCGTAGATCGAGCCGGGACGCAGACCGTCGCCGAGCGAGAAGCTCACGTCGTAGGCCTTCATGATCTCGCAGATATCCTCGAAGTGGGTGTAGAGGAAACTTTCCTTGTGGTGCGCCAGACACCATTTCGCCATGATCGAGCCGCCGCGCGACACGATGCCGGTCATGCGTTTCGCGGTCATCGGCACATAGCGCAACAACACGCCCGCATGGATGGTGAAATAGTCCACACCCTGTTCGGCCTGTTCGATCAGCGTGTCGCGGAAAATCTCCCAGGTCAGGTCTTCGGCCTTGCCGTCCACTTTTTCCAGCGCCTGATAGATCGGCACCGTGCCGATGGGTACCGGCGAATTGCGGATGATCCATTCGCGGGTCTCATGGATGTTCTTGCCGGTGGACAGATCCATCACCGTGTCGCCGCCCCAGCGGATCGCCCAGGTCATCTTCTCCACTTCTTCCTGAATGCTCGAACCCAACGCAGAGTTGCCGATGTTGGCGTTGATCTTCACCAGAAAGTTGCGGCCGATGATCATCGGCTCGACTTCGGGATGATTGATGTTGAGCGGGATGATCGCGCGGCCCACAGCCACTTCGCTGCGTACGAATTCCGGCGTAATCTTTTTCGGTATGAATGCGCCGAAATTTTCGCCCGGATGTTGCTTGAGCATCATCTCGGACATGCCATCCACACGTTGATTTTCTCGAATGGCGATATATTCCATCTCCGGCGTGATGATGCCGGCGCGGGCATAGTGCATCTGCGAGACGTTCTTGCCCGCCTTGGCGCGGCGCGGTGCGCGCTTGAGGGCGAAGCGCATCTCCGCCAGCTCGGGATCGTTCAGGCGTTGCCGGCCATAATCGGAGGTGAGTTTGTCCAACGTCTCGGTGTCGTCGCGCTCGGCGATCCAGCCTTCGCGCAGCGCGGCCAGGCCGGAGCGGATGTCGATATTTACCGCCGGGTCGGTGTAAGGGCCGGAGCAGTCATACACATAGATCGGCGGATTGATTTCCGCACCCATACTCGCGGGGGTTTCAGCCTGGGAAATTTCGCGCATCGGCACCAGCAGATCGGGGCGGCTGCCTTGCACATACACCTTGCGCGAATTCGGCAACGGCTTGATCGCCGCTGCATCGACGTGCGCGGTCTCTGCAATAAACTTCGGGATGATAAATTTGGGATTGGCGTTCATGCGATGCTCCTAATAATTCGGGAAGCATCGGTGGATGCTTCCCTTTGCGGCATTACCCGCACAGGTTCAAAGGGTGTATCTCACTCCGTCATCACGGAGACCCCTAGCGAAGCCCGCAAGGTAAAGTAAAGGTCGGCGAAAAGCAAGCCAAACTCGGCAGCATTGAGCCATAGGGGCGAGCTTGCTATACTGCCGCGGAAATGCACACCGATAATGCAGCTGATTATTAAGCATTCCATAAATAAATCAGCGAAAAATTATTTACAAACCTTCCGTTCGGGCTGATGCTTCGACAAACTCAGCACAGGGTACAATCCGTTCGTGGTGAGGTATCGAACCATAACGGGTGTATCGAAGCCCAATCACTAAGCGGTCTACACCCTTCGATACCTCAGGGTGAACGGTGTAATGAGTAATCGAAAGATCAATAGGAGAGGGGAATGCTAGATATGGAACAGGCGCGCTTCAACATGATAGAGCAGCAGATTCGCCCATGCGAAGTGCTGGAAGGGCGAATTCTGGAGTTGCTCAAACAAGTTCGCCGCGAACATTTTGTGCCGAAGGACAAGCGCGAAATGGCTTTCATGGATTTGGAAATCCCGTTGGGCTATGGTGTATCCATGTGGCAACCCAAGCTGGAAGCGCGCACGGTACAAGAGTTGCACCTTACCCACAGCGACAAGGTGTTGGAGGTGGGCAGCGGGAGCGGCTATCTGACCGCGCTGCTCTCCTTGTTGGCGGGGCATGTGACATCGGTCGAGATCGTGCCGGAATTGAGTGCGATGGCCAGGCAACACTTGCTCGCTTACCATCGCGACAACATCGCTCTGGAAATCGGTGACGCAGCACTCGGGTGGGGCGGCGCTGCGAGTTATGATGTCATCGTGCTGACCGGTTCGACGCCGGTATTGCCGGCAGCGTTTCAGAATAGTCTGAAAGTTGGCGGGAGGCTGTTCGCTATCGTCGGCGATGCGCCGGTGATGGAAGCCAGGCTGATTACCCGCGTCGCAACGGACGCCTATGAGACCGTCAACATCATGGAAGCCTGCGTCGCACCGCTGCAAAATGCGCTGCAGCCCAAGCGCTTCGTGTTCTGAACTTGTCTGATTCCATTTCAAAGGAAAAACAATTCGTAGGTCGGGCTGCGCCCGACAAATTGATTCGGCGGGCGCAGCCCGCCCTACAAAATGCACGTTTGATCGAGAATTGGAATAGGGTTGTGCGTTGCGGCGATAAGATGTATATTAGCAACCTCTAATATATTGGTTGTGCAAAAACTGATGAAACTAAAACCATTTTTCCTGGCAACATTGCTAGCCGCAAGCGGCTGGGCACAGGCTGCCGATCTGTTGGAAACCTTCCATGCCGCACAAGCGAACGACCCGGTGTTTGCCGCTGCGCGCGCCACCCAACAAGCCGGTCAGGAAAAGTTGCCGCAGGGCCGTTCGTTGTTGATGCCCTCGATCAATCTCAACGCGAACACCACGTATAACGATCTGACTACTCAGTATCACCCGGCAATCCCCCCCTTTTTGACGGGCGGCGACAATCGCTACAACAGCCACGGCTATGGTGTGACTTTGGTGCAGCCGTTGCTCCGCCAACAAAGCTGGCTGGCTTATAGCGAATCCGAATTGCAGGCAGCGCAAGCCGAGGTACAACTCAAGATCGCCGAACAGGATTTGATGTTGCGCGTCGCACAAGCTTACTTCGACGTGCTGATCGCGCAAGACAGCGTGGGGCTTGTCAATACTCAGAAGACCGCCATTTCCGAACAGCACGAACAAGCCAAGCGCAATTTCGAGGTAGGCAGTGCCACCATCACCGACACCCTTGAGGCACAGGCGCGTTATGACCTGACCGGCGCGCAGGAGATCGCCGCACAGAACAATCTGGAAATCAAACGCAGTGCCTTGCAGCAACTGATCAATGCAACGCCGGGCGACCTCGCCCCCCTCGGCAAAGAACTCAAGCTGGAAGCACCGCAACCCGCCGACATGGAGAAGTGGGTGGATGCAGCGCAGTTGAACAATTTGCAGCTTGCCATCGCCCAGGCGGGGGCCGACATCGCCGAGAAAGAAGTGGCGCGTAATCGCGGCGGACACTATCCGACCGTGGACCTGGTGGCCAATTATTCACAAAACAACGCCAACGGCGGCAGCTTCGGCGTGGGTAGCGATACCACCAGCAGGAGCGTCGGCGTGCAACTGAATATGCCGCTGTTCCAGGGCGGTGTGGTGAATTCCAAATGGCGCGAAGCGGAAGCCAATCGCGAGCGTGCCAGGCAAGAATTGGAAAATGCCCGCCGCAATGTCGCGCAGCAAACCCGCCAAGCCTATCTGGGTGTGGTCAGCGGCGTCGCCCAAGTCCAGGCGTTGCAACAAGCGCTCACCTCCGGCGAAAGCGTATTGGAGGCCAGCAAGCTGGGACAGGAAGTCGGCGTGCGCACCAACCTCGATGTGCTGAATGCGCAGCAACAGCTTTTTTCCACCCGCCGCGACCTGTATCAGGCTCAATACGATTACCTGCTCAGCCAACTGCGTCTGAAACAGGCAGTGGGTTCGCTGGGCGAAGAAGACCTGAGCAAAGTCAATCAGGCGTTACACTAAGAAAGATGCAAGGTGCAAGATACAAGTGGTAAGGCCGTTAGTGTTTCTCTTGTACCTTGTACCTTGTACCTTGTGCCTTGAACCTGCCCTTACTCCTTGAACCTTAGAGAGATAACCAATGACCAAATCCACAGCCCCCAGTTCTCAGCGACCCAAGGTCGCATTGATCACCGGCATCACCGGCCAGGACGGTGCCTACCTTGCAGAGTTATTGCTCAAAAAAGGTTATATCGTGCATGGCGTAAAGCGCCGTTCATCCTTGTTCAACACCGATCGTATCGATCATCTTTACCAGGACCCGCACGTCAAAAAAGCCAGCTTCATTTTGCACTACGGCGACCTTACCGACTCCACCAACCTGATTCGCATCATCCAGCAAGTGCAGCCGGACGAGATCTACAACCTCGCTGCGATGAGCCACGTGGCGGTGTCGTTCGAGACACCGGAATACACCGCCAATGCGGACGGCATCGGCACCCTGCGCATCCTTGAAGCGATCCGCATCCTGGGTCTGGAAAAGAAGACCCGTTTCTACCAGGCATCCACTTCCGAACTGTACGGGTTAGTGCAGGAGACCCCGCAAAAGGAAACCACCCCGTTCTATCCGCGCAGTCCCTATGCGGTCGCCAAGCTTTATGCTTACTGGATCACGGTAAACTACCGCGAAGCATACGGGATGTACGCCTGCAATGGCATCCTGTTCAACCACGAGTCGCCGGTTCGCGGTGAGACCTTCGTCACGCGCAAGATCACACGCGCGCTGGCGCGCATCAAGCTCAATTTGCAGGACTGCCTCTACCTCGGCAACCTCGATGCCCTGCGCGATTGGGGACATGCTAAAGATTACGTTGAAATGCAATGGCTGATGCTGCAACAAGATCAACCGGAAGACTTCGTCATTGCATCGGGTGTGCAATACAGCGTGCGCCAGTTCGTAGAAATCTCTGCGGCTGAACTGGGCATCAGCATCAAATGGAAAGGCAAGGGCGTGGACGAAAAAGGCTACGACGCCGCCGGCAATTGCATCGTTAAAGTCGATCCGCGCTACTTCCGTCCTACTGAAGTAGAGACCTTGCTGGGCGACCCAACCAAGGCCAAAGAAAAACTCGGCTGGACACCCAAGATCACCTTCCGCGAACTGGTGGCTGAAATGGTGCGGGAAGACCTCAAGTCTGCTGAACGCGATGAATTGGTCAAGAAGCACGGCTTCACAGCTTACGATTATCATGAATAAAAGCAGGGACAAGGGACAAGGTGCAAGGTACAAAAACCAGATTCAAGGTACAAGGTTCAAGGAAAAACCCGGTTGCTTCTGCTTTTAACTTGCACCTTGAACCTTGCTTCTTGAACCTGAATTTGTATGGCAAGATTTGAAGAACTTGAAGTGTGGAAGAGGTCGGCTCGCTTGAGCGCGAACCTATACAAGGCAATGATCGATTTAAAAGACTTTGGTTTTCGAGATCAAATCACGCGAGCGGGTCTCTCGATACCCTCGAACATCGCGGAAGGCTATGAGAGAAACTCAGATAAAGAGTTGGCAAATTTTTTGAACTATGCAAAAGGTTCCGCCGGAGAACTCAGAACCCAGGTTTACATTGGAATGGAAATTGGATACATCAAAACGGAAATCGGGAAAGGCTGGATAGAAGAATGCGAAGAGATTTCGAAAATGCTGCACGGATTGATTCGAACCGTCCGAGCCCGCATTAAATGAACAAAACCAGATTCAAGGTGCAAGGTAAAAGGTACAAGTTAAATTCAAAAACAACCGAGGTTTTCCTTGCCCCTTGCCCCTTGAACCTTGAACCTTGAATCATGACCCTTGCCCCTAACACATTGCCTTTGGTATCTAAGGTTTTCGTCGCTGGCCATCGCGGCCTGGCAGGCAGCGCGATCGTGCGCGAGTTGCAGCGGCAAGGCTACACTAACATCGTAACGCAAACGCATGCCGAGGTGGACCTGGAAGACGCGGCTGCCACGCAAAAATTCTTTGAGCAGGAACGTCCCGAAGTGGTGTTCCTGGCCGCCGCCAAAGTCGGGGGTATTCATGCCAATAACACTTACCCGGTGGATTTTTTGATGAGCAACCTGCTCATCGAAGCCAATATCTGCCGCGCGGCGCATCGTGCGCAAGTCAAACGCCTGATCTTCCTCGGCAGCTCCTGCATCTACCCGCGCGACTGCCCGCAACCGATCAAGGAAGAATACCTGCTCACCGGCCCGCTGGAGGCGACCAACCGGCCTTACGCACTGGCGAAGATCGCCGGCATCGAAATGTGCTGGTCGTACAACCGCCAATACGGCACGAAATGGCTGGCTGCGATGCCGACCAATTTGTATGGGCCGGGCGACAACTATGACCTGAACAACTCCCATGTCTTGCCCGCTCTGATACGCAAAATGCACGAAGCGAAAATGTCCGGTGCGGCCGAGGTGGTGCTCTGGGGCAGCGGCACGCCCAAGCGCGAGTTTCTGTACGTGGACGACCTGGCAAACGCGCTGGTGTTCCTCGCCACCCTGGATGACCAACGCTACAACACCCTGGTCGCACCTGCGCAATGCCCGCTGATAAACGTCGGCACGGGTACAGACTTGACCATTCGGGAACTGGCAGAAACGGTGGCCGATGTGGTCGGCTACAAAGGCATGTTCGTACAAGACACCTCAAAGCCGGATGGCACGATGCGCAAGGTGATGGATGTTTCAAAAATTCAGAGCTTGGGATGGAAGGCAACGACCAGTTTGAAAGAAGGAATCGGACTGGCCTACGAAAATTTCTGCGGGATGCAAACATGAAAGTTATCGATCCTTGCATAATTTATGACCATATGCGATTTACCGTAGGTCGGGCTTTGCCCGACGCGTCGGGCAAAGCCCGACCTACGGGATACGGAAGCACAGTTTTTAATTATGCAATCCTCAATAAAGGAAACGCGGCATGAGCCCGCTTGCCAGAAAAGGCATCATCCTCGCCGGCGGTTCCGGCACACGCCTGCATCCGGTGACTCTGGCGGTATCCAAGCAACTGCTGCCCATTTACGACAAGCCGATGATTTACTATCCGCTGTCCACCCTGATGCTGGCGGGGATACGCGATATTTTAATTATTTCCACGCCGCAGGACACGCCGCGCTTCCAGCAATTGCTGGGCGATGGCAGCGCGTGGGGACTGAATCTGCAATATGCCGTGCAACCCTCGCCGGAGGGCTTGGCGCAGGCCTTCATCATCGGGCGCGACTTCATCGGCAACCACCCTTCCGCGCTGGTGCTGGGCGACAACATCTTTTACGGGCATTCCTTTCAGCAGCAATTGGCCAACGCGGCACAGCGCACCACAGGCGCGACCGTGTTCGCCTATCATGTGCGCGACCCGGAGCGGTATGGGGTGGTGGAGTTTGATGCGAACGGGCACGCTATTTCTCTGGAAGAAAAACCCGCGCAGCCCAAGTCCAATTATGCCGTCACCGGCCTCTATTTTTACGACAATACCGTCGTGGATATTGCCGCCAACCTCAAGCCTTCCGCGCGCGGTGAACTGGAAATCACCGATGTCAATCGTATCTATCTTGAGCGCAGCGATCTGTCCGTTGAAATCATGGGGCGCGGCTACGCCTGGCTGGATACCGGCACGCACGAATCATTGCTCGAAGCCAGCCAGTTCATCCAGACCATCGAACATCGCCAGGGACTCAAGATCGCCTGCCCGGAAGAGGTCGCCTATCACATGGGATTTGTCGATGCCGCGCAACTGGAGAAACTCGCCGCACCCCTGCTCAAGAGCGGTTATGGCGCCTACTTGATGCGAGTGCTCAAGGACAAGGACATGCCATCATGAGACTGATCCATACCGCCATCCCCGACCTGCTGATCATCGAACCCAAAGTATTTGGCGATGATCGCGGTTTCTTTTTTGAAAGTTTCAATCGGCGCAGGTTTGCCGAACTGACCGGCCGCGATGTGGATTTCGTGCAAGACAACCACTCGCGCTCCGCTCAAAACGTGCTGCGTGGATTGCACTATCAAGTCCAGCATCCGCAAGCAAAACTGGTGCGCGTGGTGCAGGGCGCGGTGCTCGATGTTGTGGTGGATATCCGGAAAGATTCACCGGCTTTCGGACGGCATGTCGCGGTGGAATTATCGGACGAGAACAAACTCATGATGTGGATACCGGAAGGTTTTGCGCACGGCTTCCTTGCCCTTACAGAGACCGCAGATTTTTTGTACAAGACCACCGATTACTGGTTCCCGGAACATGAGCGCTGCATACGCTGGGATGATCCGGCGCTGGCGATAGATTGGAAGCTGCAGGCTGCCCCGATGGTTTCCGGTAAAGATGCGCAAGGTAAAAGCCTGACCGAAGCGGAGCTGTTCGCCTGAACCTTTCTCCTTGAATCTTGAACCTTGAAACTGGTTCTTACCCTTGCCCTTGCCCCTGCCCCTTGCCCCTTGCCCCTTGCCCCAGATCACCATCGACGCTTGCATAATACACAAACGTAGCTATAATAGCTTCAATCGTAGCAATAAATACTACATTATGCTTGCCGCACTGCTTTTCGGAACCTATCGCCAGCGCGTGCTGGGTTTGCTGCTGTTAAATCCAGAGCGGAGTTATTACGTGCGCGAAATCGCCCGCCTGACGGATACGGCAGCGGG
>PLBS01000043.1 GCA_003134595.1 Gallionella sp.
GTAGGTCATCGTCAGACTCCTTAATTAAGATAACGCCCTCGTAATTGAGGGCGTTGTTGTTTCACAAGAGCAATTTTGCAAATGAATTGCTTTGACAAAGCAATGGGCATTTCCGATAATGCGCGCCGTTTTTGATGTTTGCATCAGAATGGGTCGTTAGCTCAGTTGGTAGAGCAGTGGACTCTTAATCCATTGGTCGAAAGTTCAAGTCTTTCACGGCCCACCAGATTACAAGGACTTAGATAATCTCTAAGTCCTTTTTTGCGTGTCGTATTGGAATTGTGCCATTAAGTATTGTTGTTACCCGCTCAGAAATTGAGGTTAAACGCATCACGCAAGTGCTATCATTCGATTCGGATTGACGCTGTTTGCATTGATGCCATAATCGCCTCAGTTACTCCACGCCAAGTTTGTCTTGACCATCATTCGCTGCATAGACGTATTACTGAGATGTTGGCGCGCGGTGAAAAATTGCCGCCCAGCGTGGATTTTACTAACCGGTTCATTTATTATGTCGGGCCAGTTGATCCGGTGCGCGATGAGATCATCGGATCTGTCTGTCCAACCACTGCGACACGCATGGATAAGTTCACCAAAATGATATTGGCGCACGATCGACGGGCGCGTTATTTAGTAACAAATTTTCAGAAGCTTTGCAGAAGTGTAACGAGCAGCTTGAAGTGCAAGGCGCCGCGCGGCGAAGGACGTGACATGCCCGAGCGGGTGGCGAGGACTGAGTCAGAACGCGACACAGCAATTCGAGCGCACAGTAGCTTAGGCAGAGCTTTCAATGAATTGGCGGGCCTCCCCGCATTGCAGGGTGGTGAATCTGGTCAGGTCCGGAAGGAAGCAGCCACAGCTACTTACTGCAAGTGCCGGGGGTAAGGCTCGCCTCCTATTTCGAACGTGGAGCAGCTATGGAAAACATCGCTATCAACATTTATTCAATGGCGGTATCAATAAACAGAGTTAAAGAATCAAGTTCAATCGGGTTCGATTTGCCTATCATTTCTACCGTGGTGTAACTTGTCAGCCACAACTGTCCTTGCACGCAAATGGCGTCCCAAGACTTTCGCGCAACTGGTTGGGCAGGAGCACGTCGTTCGCGCGTTAAGCAATGCACTCACACAGAATCGCCTGCATCATGCCTATCTGTTCACCGGCACGCGCGGCGTCGGCAAGACCACCATTGCGCGTATTTTTGCCAAGTCGCTGAATTGTGCGACCGGTATCACTGCCACGCCATGTGGTGAGTGTAGTGCCTGCAAGGAAATCGATAGCGGAAGTTTCATTGATCTGATCGAATTGGATGCTGCGTCCAACACGCAGGTCGACAACATGCGCGAACTATTGGAAAGTGCCTTGTACGCGCCGAGCAGCGGACGATTCAAGGTGTATATCATCGACGAAGTGCATATGCTGTCCAAGTCTGCCTTCAACGCGATGTTGAAGACGCTGGAAGAACCACCGGGGCATGTGAAATTCATTCTTGCCACCACTGACCCGCAGAAGATCCCCGTCACGGTGTTGTCTCGTTGTCTGCAGTTTAACCTGAAGCAACTTCCGCCCGCATTGATTGCCGCGCACTTGCAGTATGTGCTGGAGCAAGAGCGGATTGCCTTTGAGTCTGCCGCAGTTAGTTTGATCGCGCGAGCCGCGCAGGGCAGTATGCGCGACGCGCTGAGCTTGTTGGACCAGGCGATTGCTTTTTCTGCGGGCGAAGTAGATGAAGCGGTGGTGCGCACCATGCTGGGTGCGATAGACCAGGGTTATCTGTTCGACTTGCTGGCGGCATTGCGTGACCAGAATGGTGCCGGGCTGCTCGAAATTGCCGACAACATGTCCGCTCGCAGTGTAGCGTTTGATTCAGCATTGCAAGAGTTGGCCACATTGTTGCATCGTGTTGCGTTGGCACAAACCGTGCCGCAGGCGGTTGCGGACGATGAACCGGAGCGTGCGCGTTTGCTGGAGCTGGCGCAGGTGTTCACAGCGGAAGAAGTGCAATTGTATTATCAGATCGCTATCCATGGGCGTGACGAAATCGATCTGGCCCCCGATGAATATGCCGGCTTTACCATGACGTTGCTGCGTATGTTGGCTTTTGCACCTGCCAAGGGCACAGCGCAGCCGACATTGGCCGCGCCTGTTGCTGCCATGCAACCAAGCGCGAAACCTGTTGTGTCAGGCAGCAAAGTTGCTCCAGTCAGCCAAGCACATGTCCCAACAGAGACTGCTTCAAATAGCCAATCTTCAAGTGGAGAGATCGTATCAGGCAATCAGCCAGACTGGGGCGTAATGTTAACGCAATTGAATGTGCAAGGTATGGCGCAGCAATTGGCGAAACACTGCGTGTTGCAAAGTTTTTCAGATCGGCAAATCACCCTGTGCTTGTCGCAAGAGCATAAGCATTTGCAAAACAGCAAGATGGCAACCGAGAAATTGCAGGCCGCACTGACCGATTATTTTGCCAAGCCGATGAAACTGAATATCGTGTTGGGTAAAACCGAAGCAGCAACCCCTGCGGTGATAGAACAGCAGAACAAGCAACTCAAGCAGCAGCAGGCGAGTGATTCGATTGCGCAGGATAGTTTTGTGCGTGAGGCACAAGCAGAGTTGGATGCCAATCTGATAGCGGAATCGATTAAACCAATACAGTAAGTTTGGGAGGATGTAAAAATGATGAAGGGCGGATTGGGCGGAATGATGAAGCAAGCTCAGCAAATGCAGCAGAATATGCAGAAGGCGCAGGCTGAATTGGCAACTATGGAAGTGGAAGGTCAGGCGGGTTCCGGCATGGTTAAAGTGGTCATGACCTGTGGGCATGAGGTGCGCCGGGTGACGCTGGATGACAGCGTGTTGTCCGATGACAAGGAAATGCTGGAAGATTTGATCGTGTTGGCCATCAACGATGCGTTGAAAAAAGTCGAACTTACTTCCCAGCAGCGCATGAGCGGATTCACCTCCGGAATGGGCTTGCCGCCAGGGATGAAGTTCCCATTCTGATGTCTTCTCCTCTGGTGATGCCTTCACATCTTGAAGAGTTGATTGCTGCTTTGCGTTGCTTGCCTGGGGTAGGGCCAAAATCCGCGCAGCGTATGGCCTATCATTTGTTGCAGCGCGATCGCGCTGGAGCACTGCATTTGGCGCGGGCACTGGAGCTGGCTGTCAGCAACATTCAGCACTGCAGCAAGTGCAATAATTTTTCTGAACATGAAGTGTGCGGCTTATGCTCATCACCCAAACGTGATGCTGGTTTGTTGTGCGTGGTCGAAATGCCTGCCGACTTGCTGATGATGGAACAAACGCAGTGTTATCGTGGCCTGTATTTTGTGTTGATGGGAAGGCTGTCGCCGCTGGATGGGATAGGCGCGAAAGAGTTGCATCTTGAGCGTCTCGTCAGACGCGTACGGGAGCATCCATGCGAAGTGATTCTGGCGACCAACTTCACCGTGGAAGGTGATGCCACGGCGCATTATTTGGCAACATTGCTGCAATCACAAGATGTGAAAGTGTCTCGCATTGCGCGTGGTTTACCGGTGGGTGGTGAACTGGAACAGGTGGATAGTGGTACGTTGGCGCAAGCCGTGTTAGAGCGGCGCGAGGTAATAGCATGAAGAAAAATGTCAAAGCACTTTCTCACGAAACCTTTGCTCATGAAACCCTTGCTGATGAGAAATTGCCGGATGAAAAGTTGCACGGCGAAAAATTACAGAAAGCGCTAGCCCAGGCCGGGTTCGGTTCACGCCGCATGATGGAAGAATGGATCGCTACCGGGCGTGTCAGCGTGAACGGCGAACCGGCAACCCTGGGGATGCGGGTGGTGGAAGGCGACTTGGTGAAAGCGGAGCGTCGCACCATACGCGTTGGCGAAAGAGATCACGCCGCACGTGTGCTGTTGTACCACAAACCGGAAGGCGAAATCGTCAGTCGCGATGATCCCGAGAAACGCACCAGTGTGTTTGATAAGTTACCCAAGTTGCGCGGCCAGAAATGGATCGCGATCGGGCGACTGGATTTTAATACCAGTGGCCTGCTGATTTTTACTACTTCCGGTGAGTTGGCGAATCGGCTGATGCACCCACGTTTTGAGGTGGAGCGAGAATATGCGGTGCGGGTGCAAGGGACCATGACGGAAGCGCAGATGAATCTGGCACTCAAACAGGGTGTGGAATTGGAAGATGGTTTGGTGAAGTTTGAAAAACTCGAGGACCAAGGCGGCGAGGGATTTAACCACTGGTATCGCGTGATGCTCAAGGAGGGCCGCAATCGCGTAGTGCGCCGTACTTTTGACGCGCTGGGTCTGCCGGTGAGCCGGTTGATGCGCATACGCTTCGGTATAATAAACTTGCCGCCGCGCTTGAAGCGAGGTATGACAACCGAATTGGGTGAGGGTGAGGTGGCACAGGTGCTGGAATGGGTAGGAATCACCGCTGACAGCGATGAATCGCAGCAGGACTCGCAAGCCTCTCGCGAACCTGATCAGGCACAATCCGAAAAAACCGGGCGTCATACTGCCGTCGCAGCGAGAGCTGTCAGGCGTGCCGCACCAACAATCGGGAAGAAAAGTAAATCTGGTGTAAAACACTGACTGCCACTAGAATCTACAAGGGTACCTTCGGCTAGTAATACAGCCGAAGTATTGGGATAACGGCGGACGCCGAGATACTGGAAAATTGAATGGAAGAGCGCAGTAACAAGACCATTATGTGCAGTGTGCTGTTCTTGGATATTGTGGAATATTCCAAGAAGTCTGTGGCTGGACAAATTTCGCTGAAGGATAGGTTTAACAGCTATCTTTCCGCAGCTATTCGCGACGTGCCTATGACTGACCGGATCATTCTGGACACCGGCGACGGCGCGGCTATCAATTTCCTCGGGGATGTAGAAGACGCTTTAAAAGCGGCACTCAGCTTGCGTGAATGTTTGCTCAATGAAAGACCTGATGTGGATCACCCCCTGCTGGTCCGTATGGGGATTAATCTTGGTCCGGTGCGCTTGGTCAGAGACATCAACGGCCAGCCCAATATCGTTGGCGATGGAATCAACGTCGCGCAACGTGTAATGGGCTTTGCGGATGCCGCCCAGATACTCGTGTCGCGTTCTTATTACGATGCTGTCTCGCGTCTTTCACCGCAGTATGCCGGGATGTTTCACCATCAAGGTTCGCGCACCGACAAGCATGTGCGCGAACACGAGGTGTATGCGATTGGTTATCCGGGAGATAAAACGACGCGTCTGGGAACAACCATACCGGTGGTTGCCGAACAGGCTGACAGCACATTGGCCGGAGCAATGCAGCGCGCCAAAGCGGTTTGGCGTTCAGCTGCCACAAGGCTGGATGCCTTGATTGATCTTATGATTATCCGTTTTCGGCAGGCAGAATCCAGGAAGCGCGCGTGGTACGTTGCAATCGTCGCCGTCCCCTTGCTGCTGCTCATCGCGTTACTGACAAATCTGCCGCGGCATGGCGAAGTTCCAGCTCTGCCAACCGGGATGGGCGAGCAGACGGTAAAAGCGACTCGACCCGGCTTGACGGTTGCGCCCGTGGCGTCTGTTCCGGCAGGCTCCGATGTTAAGGCCAAAGGCGCAATCCCGGCGCATTCTCCGAGGGGTAAACTTAAAGATAAGCCTCAGGATAAACTCGAACACAAACCCAAATCCAACCATTCAGAGAATCAGGCAAAGATAATAATTAATGCTGATGTCAAGAATAATGCGGCCGTTGCGACATCAATTGGTCGCGCAGATGCCTATATTTCGGTCACTTGTGCGGAAGGAACCGAGGTGTTCGTAGACAGTATCAGGAAAGGCAGGATCGGTTCTTTGCCATTAACCGTAGCGGTTCCGCCAGGCAAGCATACGGTGATTGTGAGTCATACAAGCAGGGGTATTTTTACGCAGAGTGTCGAGCTCAATTCGGGCAAGACGGTGCATATTAAGCCCAGCCTTTGTAATTAGTGAAAATTTGCATGGTTAGCGAGTTTATACAAATGAACACTGCAATAAAGACTCATTCGGGTGAACACAATGATTAGCCAATTGGGGCGCTATGAGGTGCTTGGTGAGCTTGGTCAAGGCGCGATGGGAGTAGTCTATAAGGCCAAGGATCCGCTGATTGATCGCGTGGTTGCGATCAAGACCATCAACCTCGGCCTTGCAATGGATGAAAAAGAAGAATACGAAGGGCGCTTCTATCAGGAAGCCAAGGCGGCCGGGCGTCTCAATCATCCGAATATCGTGACCATTTATGATGTGGGCAAGAGTGGCGATGTTGCTTATATTGCCATGGAGTTTTTGGAAGGTCGCGAGTTACGCGACATAATGAACGAGGGCGAATTATTGCCCGTTGACCAGGTATTGAACATCGTAGCTCAGGTGGCAGAAGGGTTGGCTTATGCGCACGAATATGACATCGTGCATCGCGACGTCAAGCCTTCGAATATTATGGTGATACGTAATGGGCACGTAAAAATCACCGACTTCGGCATCGCGCGCATGGCTTCCTCTTCTGTGCGTACCCAAACTGGTATGGTGCTTGGTTCGCCCAAATACATGTCGCCCGAGCAGGTAATGGGCAAATCGATAGATCAGCGTTCGGATATTTTTTCTCTGGGCGTGATGCTCTACGAGATGCTGACTGGGCAAGCCCCTTTTAATGGCGAGAACGTCAACGCCATCATGTATCAGACCTTGAATGCAGTACCTCCACCGCCCAACATGCTGAATCCAGCTGTGCCGGAAATGGCCAACTTCATCGTGGCAAAGGCATTGGCCAAGGGGTTGGAGGATCGTTACCAGAATGCCAAGGATTTTGCCGTTGATTTGCGCAACTGTCGCGACACCCTGCCGCGTTCCGGTCAACAGGTGGATTTATCGAAGTCTCCCGTCGGCGGCGAAAAAAAATTGCCGGACGCCATCGATATTACCGGGCGGATGGGGGCTGACGAGGAAGAGGAAGAGGCTAAATCAGCATCGCATGTGAGATTATCTAAAGCATTTGATTCGGCGGTCGCGACCATGAGGTTGGCTGCCCTGACTGCCACCAGTGAAGATGTTGACGAGTTGTCCAAAACCTTCAATATGGGGCGCCCGAGTGCGGAATCAATCAATCAGGCTGGGCAGGCAGCCTTGGCTGCCGGTTCGGTATCACCTGCCCAACCTCGTCATACCACACATCAAAGCCTGGCGGAACCTTTGACCCAATCTCGCGGCGGGAATTTGCTGGTAGTTATCATCGTGCTGATGGTGTTGTTGGGAATTATCTTGTATTTTGTTTTCTGATTTATTTTTCCAGTTTCAGATTCCCGGTTTCAAAAGCATGCCTGGCGCAGCAGTTTTGCAATACCCGGTTAAGCCTTCACTGCGCTTTGCTGTGTCGTTGCTATTGTTGCATATGATAGCCGTGATCGTGGTGTATGCGACTGCCGTGCCATTGCCGGTCAAGCTGGTGTTGCTCCTGCTGATTTTTTTGAATCTGTTTTATTATCTGGCGCGCGACGTTCTGTTACTCCTCCCGGATTCATGGCGTGAGATTTCGCTCGATCAACATGGTGTGTCGATTATCACTCGAGATGGATCCAGCGTCCTCGGTCAAGTTGCAAACCAGACCGTCATTAGTCCTTATTTCGTCGTGTTGTGCTTGAGGTTGGAAGGACATCGCCTGCTGGTTTCCCGCGTTATCTTTCCGGATGCGCTGAGCACAGGTGCGTTTCGTGAGTTTTGCGTTTACCTGAAGTTCGCCTGATGTAACTACTAGCCATTTGACTAACCCAGCAGAAGACGCTGGGTAAGTCACTGGTTATAGCCGGGAGAAAGAATAGTTGGTTGCGGATTCGCCAGTAATCCCGGATAGTCCTTGCTGAAATGCAGACCGCGACTTTCGTGGCGCAACAAGGCGCTTTGCACAATCAATTCGGCGTTCAACACCAGATTGCGCAACTCCAGCAAGTCAGAGCTGATATGGAAGTTGGCGTAATACTCGTTGATTTCGTCCTGCAGCAATTGGATGCGGTGTTGTGCACGTTGCAGGCGCTTGTTGGTGCGCACGATACCCACGTAGTCCCACATGAAGTGCCGTAATTCGGCCCAGTTGTGCGAGATGACGATTTGCTCGTCTGCGTCCGTCACGCGGCTTTCATCCCAGGCAGGCAGGGGAGGGGATGCCTGGCGCGGCTTGTTCAAAATGTCGCGAACTGCGGCGTCCGCGAATACCAGACATTCCAGCAGCGAATTGCTGGCCAGCCGATTGGCCCCGTGCAGTCCGCTATAGGCCGTTTCTCCCACCGCATACAGATTTTCTACATCGGTACGTGCATACAAGTCAGCGACGACACCGCCGCAGGTGTAGTGCGCTGCGGGAACCACCGGAATCGGCTCTTTGCTGATGTTGATGCCCAGAGACAGGCAACGCGCATAAATGGTCGGGAAGTGTTCCTGCAGAAACTCGACCGACTGATGTGAGATATCCAGATAGACGCAATCCAGTCCGCGTTTTTTCATCTCGAAGTCTATCGCCCTGGCCACCACATCGCGCGGAGCGAGTTCCGCGCGCTCATCATGACCAGGCATGAAACGTGTTCCGTCGGGCAGTTTGAGGATGCCGCCTTCGCCGCGCACCGCCTCGCTGATTAGAAAAGATTTCGCATGAGGGTGGTACAAACAAGTCGGGTGGAACTGGATGAACTCCATGTTGGCCACGCGACAACCGGCGCGCCAAGCCATTGCTATGCCATCACCTGTCGCAGTGTCTGGATTGGTGGTGTAGAGATAGACCTTGCCAGTCCCGCCCGTTGCCAGAATGGTGTTTTGCGCGGTGATGGTGATGACTTCATCGCTGAGGCTATTGAGCACATAAACACCGTAGCAGCAATTATCCTGCCGGCCCAGTTTCTTGCCGGTGATCAAATCAACCGACATATGGTTTTCCAGTACCGTGATGTTCGGATGGCGCAGCACGCGCGCGGCGAGGGTTTCCTGCACGGCGTGGCCAGTCGCATCGGCTGCATGAATGATGCGTCGGCGGCTGTGCCCGCCTTCGCGGGTGAGGTGATAGCCCATATCGTTGGATAAGTCCTTGGTAAAAGGAACACCCTGGGCTATCAGCCAATCAATGGCGGCTTTGCCATGCTCGACAACATAGCGGGTGGCGGCTTCATCGCACAGGCCCGCGCCGGCGGTCAAGGTGTCCTGGATGTGCGC
>PLBS01000150.1 GCA_003134595.1 Gallionella sp.
CAACAGGTGCTGTCGCCCGGCGAATATTGCGTGCGCGGCGGCATCATCGATCTGTTCGCGATGGGCAGCGTGCTGCCGTATCGCATCGACCTGTTCGACGACGAGATCGAAACCATCGCCACCTTCGATGTGGACACGCAGCGCTCGCTGTATCCGGTCCCGGAAATCCGCTTGCTGCCAGCGCGCGAGTTTCCGCTCGACGAAGCCGGGCAGGCACGCTTCCGCCAGAGTTTCCGCGAACGCTTCGAGGGCGATCCTTCCAGGTCGCACATTTACAAAAACGTAAGCAAGGGCAACGCCCCGGCGGGCATCGAGTATTACCTGCCGCTGTTTTTCGAGCGCACCGCCACGCTGTTCGACTACCTGCCCAAGCACGCCACGCTGTGCCTGCACCACGATGTGAACGAGGCGATCGCCACTTTCGGCAAAGATACCGCGTCGCGCTACAACCTGCTCAGAGGCGATCCGCAGCGTCCGCTGCTGGAGCCGCGCGAGTTGTTCCTGGATGCTGAGCAGTTCTTCATACGCGTGAAAGATTTTGCGCGGCTGGACATTCTTCCCAACCAAACCCCTCCCAGCCTCCCTAACCCCTCCCAGCCTCCCCTTGTCAGGGGAGGAGCCAATGAGCCGGTTGTCTTCCCCCCTGACAAGGGGGGACCGAGGGGGGTTGCTTGTGCCACCGACCCCCTCCCCGACATCGCGGTAAATCGCCGCGCCGAAATCCCCACGCAGGCGTTCCAGAATTTCCTGCAAAGTTACCAAGGCCGTGTGCTGCTGCTGGCAGACAGCCTGGGCCGACGCGAGATCGTTTCCGGCTACCTGAACGAATACGGCCTGTCGCCTGCGCTGTGCGAGAGCTATGCGCAGTTCGTCACCAGCAAAGAAAAATTCATGCTCTGCGTCGCCGCGCTGCAAAACGGCTTCGTACTGACGGACGACAAGTTCGCCATCGTCACCGAGACCGAACTCTACGCCGCGCAACCGCGCAGCCGTGCCGCCCGCGCCGCTAAGAAGAGCAACGTGGAAGGCATGTTGCGCGACCTGTCCGAGCTCAAGACGGGCGATCCGGTGGTGCATGAGCAGCACGGTATCGCGCGCTATGCCGGGCTGATCAACCTCGACATGGGCGAGGGCGAAAACGAATTCTTGCTGCTGGAATATGCCGGGGGCGACAAACTCTACGTGCCGGTGGCGCAACTGCATGTGATCAGCCGCTACAGCGGCGGCGCGCCGGAGACCGCGCCGTTGCACAAGCTGGGCACACAAGCGTGGGACAAGGCGAAACGCCGCGCGATGCAGCAGGTGCGCGACACCGCCGCCGAACTGCTGAATCTTTATGCGCAGCGCGCCACGCGCAAAGGCCACGCCTTCAAGCTGAGTCCGCACGATTATGAGGCGTTCGCCGCCGGTTTCGGTTTCGAGGAAACACCGGACCAGGCCGCTGCCATCACGGCAGTCATCAACGATCTGCAAAGCGGCAAGCCGATGGACAGGCTGATCTGCGGCGATGTCGGCTTCGGCAAGACCGAGGTCGCATTGCGCGCCGCCTTCGTCGCGGCGATGGACGGCAAACAGGTGGCGGTGCTGGTGCCGACCACCCTGCTCGCCGAACAGCATTTCCAGAATTTCTCCACCCGCTTCGCCGACCTGCCTATCAAGATCGCCGAGCTGTCTCGCTTCCGTTCCGCCAAGGAACAGACGCAGGCGCTGAAGGATATGGCCGACGGCAAGCTCGACATCATCATCGGCACTCACAAGCTGATACAGAAGGGCGTGAAATTCCACGACCTCGGGCTGGTCATCATCGACGAGGAGCACCGCTTCGGCGTGCAGCAAAAAGAACGCCTCAAGGCACTGCGTTCCGAAGTGGACGTGCTGACGCTCACCGCCACGCCGATCCCGCGCACGCTGGCAATGTCGCTGGAAGGACTGCGCGATTTTTCTATCATCGCCACCGCGCCGCAACGCCGTTTGTCGATCAAGACCTTCATCGCGCAGGCCAGCAACGGCATCATCCGTGAGGCGGTGCTGCGCGAGTTGAAGCGCGGCGGGCAAGTTTACTTCCTGCACAACGAAGTGGACACCATCGCCAACATGGCGGAAAAACTGACCACGCTGTTGCCCGAAGCGCGCATTCGCGTGGCGCACGGGCAGATGGGCGAGCGCGATCTGGAAGCGGTGATGCGCGATTTTTACCAGCAGCGTTTTAATGTGCTGCTATGCACCACCATCATCGAAACCGGCATCGACATACCCACCGTCAACACCATCATCATGAATCGCGCCGACCGTTTCGGCCTGGCTCAATTGCATCAACTGCGCGGTCGCGTCGGGCGTTCGCACCATCAGGCTTACGCCTATCTGCTGGTGGAAACCGAAGCGCTCACCGCGCAGGCGAAGAAGCGCCTCGAAGCGATCCAGGCGATGGAACAACTCGGCAGCGGCTTCTACCTCGCCATGCACGATCTGGAGATACGCGGCGCGGGCGAAGTGCTGGGCGAATCGCAGAGCGGCGAGATGCAGGAGATCGGTTTCTCGCTGTACACCGACATGCTGAATGCCGCGATCACCTCGCTGCGCCAGGGACGCGAACCGGACATGGCGCACCCTCTCGGTATCACCACCGAGATCAACCTGCACTGCCCGGCACTGTTACCCAATGATTATTGCGGCGACATTCACCAGCGGCTGATGCTCTACAAACGCTTGGCGAATTGCAGCACGCTCGAAGAGCTGGACGAGATGCATCAGGAACTGATCGACCGCTTCGGCCTGCTGCCGGAACCCGCGCAAACGCTGCTCGACAGCCACCGCCTGCGCATCCTCGCCAAGCCGCTCGGCATCAGCAAGGTGGATGCATCCGGCGAGGCGATCCAGATTCAGTTCATCCCGAATCCGCCGATCGATCCGTTGCGCGTGCTGCACCTCATCCAGACCAAACGCCACTACAAACTGAGCGGCCAGGACAAGCTGCGCATCGAATTAAAATACGGCGATGTCGCGCAGCGCGTGCTTGCCATCAAAAACTTTTTTAATGAGTTGAAGTGAACGAAGCACAAATTTGAAATGCGGTGGCCTGAAGGGAGCCTCTAAAAATTCAGAGTTCGCCCAAATGCAAGACGCGGAAAAAATTTCGCCGCGCCACATATGGGTTATATGTAAGCAAGAAATTTTTTACGCAACGCAGCAGTTGGGATGAAATGTGGATTTTTAGAGGCTCCCTGAATCCTGTTGTCGCTTCAGAGCTGCCTTCGCGTTGACATTGCCAAGAACATCCTAATATGATGGGACACAATAAGGGAGTCACATGTTTCGACTATTGCGCTATTTTTCCATCGCGAGCCTGGTTTCAATGGTGCTGGCGGCGATCGTCCTCGGCACGCTCCATCAGTTATTTGAAAAAGGCCATCTGCTTAGAGTTGGCGAAAGCCAGAACGTTACACTGACGCAGGCTTTTTCAAACAACATCTGGCCGCAGTTTCGCAGCTTCGCCAATGCGGCGGAACTACTTGACGCAGATGCCCTGCGTCGTCATCCCGACATCGCCAGGCTAAGCCAAAGCGTGCGTGATGCAGTGCGCAATACCCCAACGGTCAAGGTAAAAATTTACCAACTCGACGGGCGCACGCTGTTCTCAACGGATGCCACGCAGATCGGCGCCAGCAATGGCAACGACGCTGGTTTTGTCTCGGCAAGACTAGGGCTGGCGCTAAGCGAAATCACCCACCACGACAAGTTCAGCGCCTTCGACGGGAAGCTCGTGAACCGCGATGTGCTGTCGAGCTACATCCCGCTGCGCAGCAGCGCGGACGCGCCAATCGAAGGTGTGATGGCGATCTATACCGACGTCACTGACCTGCTGGCAAGTGACGAAAGGCAACAACG
This sequence comes from Gallionella sp., assembly GCA_003134595.1. GTDB lineage: Bacteria > Pseudomonadota > Gammaproteobacteria > Burkholderiales > Gallionellaceae > Gallionella. Next base: position 3,886 of record PLBS01000150.1, read on the forward strand.
TCTCGTCACCCTGAGCGTGGCCGCAGTGCTGACTGCGCTCTACGGCATCCTGTTCTTCATCGCAAGGCACGCCGACAGTATCATCAGGAAGCAATACGAGCAGCAACAGCGCATCGAGCAAAGTCTCCGGTACGCGACCACCCACGACGCGTTGACCAGTCTGCCGAACCGGCTGCTGCTGCTGGACCGGATCAAACAATCGCTGACTTCGGCGGAACGCCGCAACAATCTGCTTGCTGTGGCTTTTATCGATCTCGACAACTTCCAGAACATCAACAATTCCCTGGGCCACCACATCAGCGATGAGGTGCTGCAAATCGTGGCGCAACGCCTGACACGCTGTCAGCGCGAAAGCGACACTATCGCCCGCCTCGGCGGCGATGAATTCGTCGTGAGCTTGCCCGACATCCACTCCAACGTGGACCTGTTCCAGATTGCCAAGAAGATGCTCGCTGCCATCGCTTTGCCCATCGAGGCAGAGGGGCGTGAGTTGCACCTCACTGGCAGCATCGGCATCGCCCTTTATCCGGAGCACGGAAAAGATGCGGAGACGCTGATACGCAAAGCAGACCTGGCGATGCACAGTGCCAAGCGGCTCGGCCGCAACAGGCACCAGATGTTCGTCGAGCACATGAGCGAGCAGGTGCAGCAGCAGGCGCAAATGGAAGACGAAATGTGGCGCGCCCTCGAGAACAACGAATTCGTGCTCTATTACCAGCCTGTCGTCGACCTGAATTCTGGAGCGATCGTCGGAGCCGAAGCACTGCTGCGCTGGCCCAATGCTCATGGAGCATGGCTTTCACCGGCGGAATTTATCCCCATGACCGAGAGATGCGGCCTCATCGCGCCGCTCAGCGAATGGATCCTCAGCGAGGCTTGCACGCAGTTGCAAGCATGGCGGGAGGGCGGGCATGGACTGGACGATTTCACCATGGCGGTGAATCTGTCGCCACGCCATTTTGCGACAGCGGGTTTGGCGACGATGATTGCCGGCGTGATCGAGCAGGCCGAGATCGATCCAAAGAGGTTGCACCTCGAGATCACGGATGGCTTGTTGACAGACCAGAACGAATCAATTCTCAGCAATTTCGAAGGACTCAAGCGCATCGGCATCAAGTTCTCTCTCGATGATTTCGGAACCGGCTATTCGAGTCTCGGGTATTTGAGGAGTTTCCCAATTGACTTGCTCAAGATCGATCGGTCGTTCGTTCAGGATCTGCCCGACAATGCCGACAATGCGGCGATCGTGACGACGATCATCGCGCTGGCAAATAGTCTTAACCTGGCCGTAGTCGCAAAAGGTGTCGAGACCGACGCGCAAATATCATTCTTGCGACAGCTCGGCTGCCACCAAGCGCAGGGGTTCATGTTCAGCCGTCCGTTGCCTGCCGACGAATTTTTATCGCTGGTATTGGAAAAGCGAGATATGCTCATCACCCAGTCGCTGTTTCAGTTCCATCTTCCGCAGTAGCTGCCGAATTGGCGCACTGTTTTCAAGAATTCTCTGTGCAGGTCGATACCCCGAAGCGCACTAAACTCTGAAGCTCATGGTGTCCACCTGCCTCAACACTGGTCACGCATCTGCCGGAAACGCGCCACGAAATCTGCAAACGCATCGGCTTCGATCGCCGCACGGATTTCGCTCATCAGCTGCTGGTAGTAGTACAGATTGTGGATGGTGTTCAAGCGCGCACCGAGTATCTCGCCAATGCGGTGCAAGTGGTGCAAGTAAGCGCGGGTGAAGTTGCGGCAGGTGTAACAAGCGCACTGCTCGTCCAGCGGACGCATGTCCATCCGGTATTGCGCATTCTTGATCTTGATATCCCCGAGGCGCGTGAACAGCATGCCGTTGCGCGCGTTGCGCGTCGGCATCACGCAATCGAACATGTCGATGCCCTGCGCCACCGCCGCCACGATGTCTTCCGGCGTGCCCACGCCCATCAGGTAGCGCGGCTTGTCCTGCGGCAATTGCGGCGCGGTGTGTTGGAGAATGCGCAACATATCTTCCTTCGGCTCGCCTACCGACAGCCCGCCGATGGCATAACCGTCGAAGCCGATACGTTCCAGTTCACGCAGCGATTCATCGCGCAGGTGTTCATGCATCCCGCCCTGCACGATGCCGAACAGCGCATTGGCATTGCCCTCATGCGCGGCTTTGGAACGCGAGGCCCAGCGCAGCGACAAACGCATGGATTCCCCCGCCGTCTTTTCGTCTGCCGGATAGGGTGTGCACTCATCGAAGATCATCGCGATGTCGGAGTTCAACACCTTCTGGATGCGCATTGATTCCTCCGGCGACAGAAAACACTTATCGCCGTTTACAGGAGATTGAAACTTTACCCCTTCCTCGGTGATCTTGCGCAGCGCGCCGAGGCTGAACACCTGGAACCCGCCGGAATCGGTGAGTATCGGCCCATCCCAGCCCATGAAGCGATGCAGCCCACCATGCGCCTCTATCACCTCCAACCCTGGACGCAACCACAGATGGAAGGTGTTGCCCAGCACGATCTGTGCGCCGATTTCATGCAACTCAACCGGCGACATCGCCTTCACCGTGCCATAGGTACCGACCGGCATGAAGGCCGGGGTTTCGACGCTGCCGTGGGCAAGCTGCAAGGTACCGCGACGGACGAGGCCGTCGGTGGTGTGTAAAGTAAAGTTCATGATTTCCTGTAGGTCGGGCTCCGCCCGACATATTTTTTAACGGCGGGCAGAGCCCGCCCTACTTAGCTGTTTGTTCACGTCCTTAAGAAGAAGCACAACTCCCGGATAACTATCCTCCCTCATTTGAGAAAAGAGTCGTAGGTCGGGCTCAGCCCGACATGATTATTGACGGCGGGTGGAACCCGCCCTACATGCGATTATTTTCGGCACTTGCTACTCGCCGAAATTTTTATCGCCGAACTCGTCCTCAGCGATTCCCCAATTTTCAGGATACAAACCTGCCGCCACAAAACGGTGAAAGGTCGAATACGGCCAATCCGCCGCGCATCTTACCAAACCGTGCTTCACCGGGTTCCAATGGATGTAATCGGCGTGCCGCACAAAATCGTTTTCGTCGCGGATGCAATGTTCCCAATAGCGGGGTTGCCACAATTTTTCCCCTGCTGACATACCCAGATGATGCCGGGTGAAGCGCTTGATCTTCGCCCAGCGCAAGGAGTAATCGGCATCACCCTCCGGCAGACGCCAGAGGCAATGCAGGTGATCAGGAAGCAGCACCCAAGCCTCCACGAGAAATGGATGTTCATCTCGTACCACTTGCACGGCAGCGCGCAGGACGGCTCTAAAATTTTCGTTGGTAAGCACCGGACGGCGATCATGCGCCACCAGCGTGAAGAAATAACTGCCTCCGGGTACGCGGGCTCGGCGGTAATTCGACATTGGATTATTCAGTTGTAGGTCGGGCTTTGCCCGACATTGTTTTTTGACGGCGGGTGGAACCCGCCCTACGTCTCTCTATCAGCATCGCATCGCCATAGCTGAAAAAGCGATACTCTTTTTCCACCGCATGACGATAGGCGGCGAGCATGTTGCGCATCCCGCCAAACGCACACACCAGCATCAATAGCGTGGACCTGGGCAAATGAAAGTTGGTGAGCAACACATCCACTACTTTGAAGCGATAACCCGGCGTGATAAAGATTTGGGTCTCGCCGCTACCGGCCCGCAATACATCAGTTTGCGCACTCTCCAGCGCGCGCAAACTGGTCGTTCCCACCGCTATCACTCGCCCGTGCTCCGCGCGGGTCTGTGCAATCGCATCCACGGTCGCTTGCGGAATTTCGTAGCGTTCGCTGTGCATGGCGTGCTCGTGTATGTGATCGGCACGCACCGGCTGAAATGTGCCCGCCCCGACGTGCAGCGTGACATAGGCAATCCGCACACCCTGGTCGCGCAAGGCTTGCAGCATCGCTTCATCAAAATGCAGCCCCGCCGTGGGCGCGGCGACCGCACCAGCTACACTTGCAAACACGGTTTGATAACGCTGCTCATCTTCATCATCAGCCGCATGGGTGATGTAAGGAGGCAAGGGCAACTGACCATAGCGATCCAGCAAGTCCAACACGTCTTCCCCGGAGACAAAACGCAAGTGGAAGAATTCGCCCTCGCGCCCCAATACCTCTACCGGCAATGCACCTGCCAAATGCAAAAAACTGCCTGCCTGGGGCGCATGGCTGGCACGCACTTGCGCCAACACCTCATGCGCATTCAGCACACGCTCCACCAGCACCTCGATCTTGCCGCCGCTTGCCTTGTCGCCAAACAAACGTGCCTTGATGACACGCGTGTCATTCAGCACCAGCACATCGCCAGTCCTGACTAACTGCAACAGCTCGGTAAAGCGGCGATCCTCCAGCACACCATCATGCGCATACAACAAGCGGCTGGCGCCGCGCCGCGCCGGCGGATGCTGCGCGATCAACTGCTCAGGCAAAACAAAATCAAATTCATCGGTACGCATGAACACAGAAGAAAACTTTACGAAGGCGGGATTGTAGCCGTCTCGGTGAGTGCCGGTATTTGTTTGTTTGAGGCGAGACGGCAGCGCGCTTAGTTTTGAGCGTTGTATTTTTGCAACGGCCAAACTACAATTGTTCTTGCTGTGTACAATCCGCCTACAATATGCTGGATCAGGTTGGTGCGATGGCACTTAAATTGGTTTCTATAAAGGAGATAACAATGAAAAAATGCACAATGAGTATTGTCTTGGCAGCCGCTTTGCTGAGCATGACCGCCGCACAATCTAGCGAATTCAACGGTGCCTATCTAGGTGGCAAAATCGGCTACAACACAACCAGCCCGGGTACTAATTACATTTCGAATAAAACCTATCCAGGTGTTGAAGCAGGTTGGGGATGGGATACGGGTAACGTGTTGTTAGGCGTAGACGGTTTTGTGGATTGGCATACTAAATCCGCAACTGGTAGAGATTATGGTGCCGATGTGAAGCTGGGCTTCCCAATGGATAAATTTATGCCCTACGCTAAACTGGGTGCGGCTGGTTCAGCGCCTGGAACACGTGTGCACGGTGGCTTGGGAATCGAATATAAGTTTGCCCCTCAATGGAGTGTTGTGGGTGAGTGGACTGCTGACAGCAAGACTGTTAATGCTCAAGAAAGAAAGAATAGCAACATTTCTGCCGGTGTGAACTACCACTTCGATGCACTTTAGACATGGTGGGCAGAGTCCACCCTACTGGTAATTACGCAGCCGATAGTAATACGCTGCCATCAGCAGCACGAAACTCCAGAACACCACGGCAGCAGGAGCATGCATCAGGTAAAAGATCACACCGATACCGACCATGGCCATCTGCACCCCACTCAACACCAGCACCGTGCGCCTGACTGAAAGACCGGCATGTTCCAGCACATGATGAATATGCGTGCGATCAGCCGCAAACGGTGATTGCTTGCGCTTCAACCGCCGCGCCATCACGACCAGAGTGTCGCTCAAGGGGATGCCAAACAACCACAACACCAGAGCCGGCTCTGCCGACACGGCACCCCGCGTAACCTGCGCCATGAACCAGCCCAGCACCAGTCCCAGCCACATGCTCCCGGCATCACCCATGAATACCCATGCACGTTTGACGAAAAGACGCGAGTTAAACAGCAGAAAGCCAACCAGCGCCCCAAGCATCGCCCATGTCAGCGGCAACAGTTCGACAGCCCCCGCCAGATAAAAAATCGCCGCCACACCCAGCGTGGTGATCAAAGCCATCTTGCCCGCCATGCCGTCCATCCCGTCGATCATGTTTGTCGCATTGATCCCGCCGACGAACGCAATCACGCTGAACGGAATGGCAAACATACCCAGCGGAATATCACGGCCAAACATTGCCCCCAGATGCGTGACCTCCCCCCCTGCGCCGACGATCACCACCGACACCAGAAATACCTGAATCATCATGCGCATTGAAACCGACAATCCATGCTTGTCGTCCAGTACGCCAAGCACCACCAATACAGCGGCACATCCCAGCAATGTTGCAACATTTCCGTGCACCGCATCACCGATAAACAATGCGGCCAGAACCGCGATAAACATCGCCAGACCACCCACCGTGGGGGTCGAGTACCCATGCTGTTTACGCCCGCCCGGACGATCCACGATATCCAATCGTTGCGCCACACTGCGCAACAACAAAATCAAGATTGCGCAAACCAGCATGGAAACAATGAAAACCTGCATAACAACCCAATCACAAAAAATTCAACACCGCGAACCCTGTCCGGTTCAGCAAATTATATAGCCAAAGCTTACCAGAAAAATTCTCAGATCACTTCCTCAGCGCTCATAAATAAACAGCTGTCACCTGCTCCAGTTCTTCAACCCAAATTATCCATTAGGGAAGCGCCGAATAAGTCCCAACTATGGTTCGATACATTTTCCGTTCGTCCTGAGTGCCGCGCGCAGCGCGGTATATCGAAGGTGCGAACGGAAAACACTCACCACGAACGGACTTATTCGGCGCTTCCCTAATCTTAAAAACCAGCTTCGCGCTCTTCGAGAATCATGCGACTGACGGACACGCCATCCAGCACCAAGGGTTGCGCCTTGCGTCGCTTCCAAGATGGGAGATAGGCCGCTATAGGCACAACGTCGGCGATGGGCTTGCCGTTGCGAAGCACACGCACGGATTCCCCTGATTCGACGATGTCGAAATACTGCTTAGCGTGGTTGCGCACTTCGGTGAATGTGGCCTGTTTCATGGCAAACTCCAAATGTACAGAATGATGTAATTATAGAGGTACACTTCTCCCAGAATATCGAGGTGGAGAGGTTCAGTCTTGGGAGGATTTTAGCAAGAAACTGGCAAGCGCCCCCTCATTGCAGCTCCCTGATAACCTCCAAATAACGCCGAATAACGATTTTTTCGTCGAACTCACACTCCATCTTTTTCCGTCCAGCCTTCCCCATCAATGCTCTCGCTTCAGACGACAATTCGATCATGCGCACCATTTTCTCAGCCAAATCATTCGGGTCACGAGGGTGCACCAGAAAACCATTCACCCCATCATCCACTGCATCGCGACACCCGACCGCGTCTGTAGTGATGATTGGGCAAGCCATCGCCGCAGCTTCCAACAAGGTACGTGGAACTCCTTCCCGATAAAATGAAGGCAACACAACGCAATCTGACTCAGCCAGAGCAGCCTTCATATCATCGGTTACGCCAAGGTAACGAATCACTCCCTCATCGTTCCATTCTGACATTTGTTCTCTTGATATTGCGGCAGGATTTTTTACATCCATAAAACCCAGCAAACAAAACTCAACATGCGGATAGGGTTGCTTTACCAGACGAGCTGCCTCCACATATACCCCAATCCCCTTGTCCCACAACATCCGTGCGGCCAGCAAAAAACGGAATGTTCCTTTTTTCTCGCCATCAACTACATTCGATGAAGGTGCCTGCACTTTTGGCATATACAGCGATAAATCCACTCCCGAGCCCGGCAATCTATCTGTTTTTTCTTTTTGAACTAATCCAGACTGAATAAATAACTTCCGATCATCTTCATTCTGAAAAAAAATGCGAAAAGATCGTGACAAGGCCAGGCGATATAACGCTTTCACTATCCTCGTCAGAAAGCTGTCTTTGATAAAAACCACACCCAAACCGGCAATGTTGTTAATCACTGGAATACCTAAAGTGCGAGCAGCCAAAGAACCATAAACATTGGGCTTCACTGTATAGCCTAAATATGCCGCAGGACGTTCTTTCGCCAACAACATCCAGTACCTGCAAAGCAATAAAAAGTCTCTTCCCGGATGTGTACCCTTGTTATCCATTGGCAATGGGATATAGCGACACCCTAACGTTGCTAAACGAGGCGCATATTCATCGTACGGAGCCACGGCGACCACCTCATACCCCTCGGAAACCAAAGCCCGAATCAACCCCGCGCGGAAGTTGAACAACGACCATGCCGTGTTGGATGAAATGACCAGTTTAGTCATACGCCTGCCAGTCATTTGTGCCCGTAATACTCAAGGTGCCAGGCAACGTATTTTCCAATGCCTTCGTTCAAAGAAGTGGAAGGAGCAAATCCAAATGTGTTACGTAAGTCGCTGGTTTCCGCGAATGTTGCAAGCACATCACCTGCCTGCATGGGGAGCATATTCTTAATCGCTTTCTTGCCTAAAGCATCTTCTAACACTTCTATGAAAGACAACAACTCAATCGGCTGATGATTCCCAATGTTGTACACCCGATATGGCGCATAACTGCTCGAAGGGTCAGGATTTGAAGTATCAAAGTTCTCGTTCGCTCTGGCAGGTGTATCCAGCACCCTCGCCACACCTTCTACTATGTCATCCACATAAGTGAAGTCGCGCTGCATTTTTCCGAAATTGAACACATCGATAGGGCGGCCTTCCAAAATCGCGCTGGTAAACAGGAAAGGGGACATATCCGGCCTGCCCCAAGGCCCATATACAGTAAAAAACCGCAGGCAAGTCACTGGCAATCCATAAAGATGGGAATATGAATGGGCCATCAACTCTCCCGCCTTCTTCGTTGCCGCATAAAGGCTCACTGGGTGATCCACATTCTGATTCGCCGAAAATGGGATCGAGGTATTGGCGCCATATACACTAGAGCTGCTTGATTGCACCAAGTGCTCTACTTTGTTATGGCGACAGCCCTCCAGGATGTTGGCAAAGCCTACTATGTTACTTTGTATGTATGCATGAGGATTCTTCAGGGAATAACGCACACCGGGTTGGGCAGCCAAATTGACAACCCGCTGGAAATCATTAGCCACGAATAAAGCTGCGATCCCAGCTTGATCCGTCAAATCCAGTTTGTGAAATGAAAAGCTGGAGTGGTCATATAGCCGCTGTAACCGATCTTCCTTAAGCCTGACATCATAGTAATCGCTCAGATTATCGACGCCGATTACCGTGTCTCCACGAGCCAACAAACGCAAGCAGGTATGCATACCGATAAATCCGGCGCACCCTGTAACCAATACCTTCATTCAAATCCTTCATAACCAATAGTTACTTGACCAACTGAACCTAGCAATGCGGCTAACCTGGGTGCTGTTATCTGCAATGAAAAGTTAGCTTCAATACACTCTCTCCCGGCGCTGCCTAGACGCTTCCGAAGCCCGGCATTATCACACAACATCACCAGATACTGCTCCCACTGTGCAATAGACGCAGCCAGATAGCCATTCACACCGTCTTGAACAATTTGTGAATTCACCCCGACAGGAGAGGCCACAACCGGCTTACCGCACGCCATGTATTGAATGAGCTTGTATCCGCATTTTCCGCGCTCAAAAGGTTCATCCGGCAGTGGCATAATGCCAATGTCGAACCGCTGTATTTCAGCGACCTCACTTTCCTCCGACCAAGGACGAACCTCTATAGGCAAGTCACTTAACTGATCCGTATTCGCACCCACCGCCACCACACGCACATCATAAGTAGCAACCAATTTGCGCAGCACCGGCGCAAGCAATCTTAAATATCTGGCCGTATTGGGAGTTCCAATCCAACCTATAGTAAGAGGGGAAACGGCTTCCTCAGACGATACCGTATAACGAGAAACATCCACAACCGTAGGCAACCACTCGACACGCCTTGCCCCTGCTTGTCTTGCCCGCTCACCCAAATAATCATTTCCCACCAACACCAAATCTGAACGACGCATCACAGCATCAATTTTCTTGCCCAGGACAAAACGTACCGCCGACCAACGATGCCGATCATATCGATGAAACAATGCATCATCGTAATCCACAACTAACGGAACACCTGATGGAAATAAACCAAGCTCAATCCAGCTTGGTAACCACGGTAGCATTTCCTTTTCTACCCAGACCAAGTCAAATCGTTTAGCACGCAACAAACTCCCTATCCTAAAAAGATAGGACTTAATAACACGCGCAATAGAAATGTTTCCAGCATACAAGTCAGTAACGTAGTCATTGCCGAACATGGGCGAGACAGTTACATCAAAGCCACAAGAATTCAAATAAGGAAGATATTGATATGAACGCATTCGACTACTTGCACCCAAGTGTCCATACCGACTCAAGAGAAGAACGCGCACGGCTAGGTATGCCTCAAATGCTTCGCTCCAACATAGCGAGCAATGATCTCGGCATCAGGAATATGCCCCTCAATCTTGCACCCAAGCAAATAGGTGCAAGATGCCCCATCCATCGCTTCAGGCCGATTGACCAGAAAATAATCAAAATATTTAACCCATGAAAAACAAATTCTGACCACCGCTTTAGCCGCCTTGCGCAAAATAGCTCTTGAAATAAAAGCCAAAACAAAATTCTCGATGGCCCACACCAAAGCCGTAGAAGGGCCCGCCACCATCCCACTCTCAATTTCGGTGAATCCATTGAATAGCCGTCGATGTCCAGAGAGCGTATAGCGGGTGAAGTCATATGCCCCCTCATGCACTTGTTGCATGAAAGGCAATTCCGAGTACAACAGACCACCGACTTTCAACACCCGATAGATTTCACCCGCAACCCGTTCTGGATACAACACATGCTCCAGCACGGCAGTCGTAATCACCGCATCGAAAGCGCTTGGCACAAATGGCAAATCGTGCCCATCGCAAAAAAGATCAACGTCCGCACCCACATCAATATCGGAGTACACCACCCGAACCGTATCGCCCGCCCCCAACCTCTCATCCAGCCACTGCCGCTGGCGGCCACCGCCCACCACCAGCACCGTCACTGATGGCCGCTCTGCGAGCAAATTCCTCACACGAGCCAATACGTGATCGCTGGCGAGATTGACTGAGGGATTAGGAATAAAGCGCGCTATACCTACCACCGAAACTTCAGGTGAGTGCTGCGAAGCAAGCCGATAATCTTCCAGACAAAACACTACATTGTCAGGACGTAACAACACCGGGCGACCATACGTAACAGGATAGCGTGTCGCGCAGACTGCACACAGCAATTCCCGCGAATCGTCCTCAACGGACAATTTGCCGTCTTGGCATTGCGGGCATTGAAGAATAGGCAATAAAGAATTCAGGTCTTTCATATTCACACTACGACTCTCATTGTGCTATTGACGAATCTCAGCCAGTCACCAACTACGCCACCTTCACGAGCACCATCGAGAAGGTTTCTGCCGCTTGGTGACCCGCAATAGATTTGAATAAGACAACCCAAATTCGCCAAACCAAGTAAACCGGAAACAAGAAACTAAAATAGCTACTGATGTAGTAATAGCGAGACTCTACCTCTGCCAAACCACTATGTTTGGCCATTGTGATGAAATCATCTGGGGTACATCTATGGTAGAAGCTCGGAAAGCCCTGCGCAGCACGAGTATTTGGGTAAACGCCATATAAAATTTTCCGCTTAATATTTTCCGGCATCAAAATGTTCAGCCGAGCAAAAACGGCGTTTCGGCTCGGCACAAAAATCAAAGCCTTACCTCCTGGCTTTAACAACGAGGCAATGGACCTCATCGCACCATCAGTGTCCTTAACGTGTTCCAACACTGCCTGGCAAATCACCAGATCGCCATCAGCGACCCCATGAATATTTGCAATGTCGGCACAAATAGTTTCGTCATATCCTCCAACCGGAGCACGATCCAACTCTGACTGGCTAATATCTATCCCCACAACATTTAAGCATAGAGCGGCCTTTTTTTTGGTATCCACAAAAGGCTGCTTCCCCCCTCCGACATCGTATATTTTCATTCCTTGACGCAAATATGACGGAGCCATTTTAGAAATGAAATCCTGGTTTCCATCTTTGATAAATGATGAAGGCAAGAACTGCCTATCAAACCATTTACTGAGCCTTATATTTGCGTTGATGAACGACCTCAACAAATTCATTTTCGGTTCTCCTTTTCCAGCCAAGCCTAAACATCAACACGTTCCACAACTGTGCCATCCAATTATACCGCCCGCTCAAATGCTCAGCCCACATTTGCCGAATTGTGGCCGGATGAAAATAACCTTCGCGCCGCAAGCGCACCTCATCTCCATTCATGGGAGATGGCTAGGGAGAGGGGCATTCCCTCCCTCTGCCAAGGGGAGGGCTAGGGTGGGGGTTGAAGCCTCCAATTCACGCCACAACACCAAATGGAGTTTGCCAACACCGTGTCCATGCGCATCGCTGGGGCAACAGCGGCGGCAAGGGTAGGGCATGAACTCGCGCCGGGTGAAACCGTCACGCTCAACACAAAAGCATCGGTGTATGCTTACAACACTGGTGCGGTGAATGAATCGGTTTCAGTCTTGGTCAACTCGAGGGTTTAAAAAATGAAAAAGAATTTTCTGTGTCGCTGGTTGTTTTTGCTGGCATTCGTCCCGGCTTTGGTATTTGCAGGCAGCAGCGTAACTACACCGAACCCGAAGCTTTACAGCGATGCCTTGCGCGCAGACATTGCCAGCACCGCAACCGGCAAGGGAAGCGCTCTGGTCGGCAATATGCCACAAGGCGCAAGCGCCGTTCCTGCGACGGTGCAAGGCAAGCTCGGCGAAGTTGTTAGCGTCAAGGATAAAGGCGCGGTCGGCGATGGCGTCGCGGACGATACAGCAGCAATATCAGCCGCGCTGGCTGCATCAAAAAGCGTTTATTTTCCAACCGGAATTTATTTGATTAATTCAAGCATTTCTTTGCAGTCCGGGAGTCGATTGCATGGGGATGGAATAGATAAAACAATATTGCGTTATACCGCTAATGCAAATGGGGCGATGTTGAATGCTGATTCTGGTTCGTCCAGCGCGTACATGATTGGCGTCGAGGTGCGAGATATGACCCTGGACGGGATGAGTGATACGCTGGGATTTTCTGAGCATGTGCACCTACTTGGTTTTAACGGGGTAAAAAATGCTGTCGTGGAGGGCGTTAAGTTCAGGGCACCTCGCGGGGACGGGCTTTATGTCGGGTCTGGTATATCGGGCGGAACTGAGCGGCACAATGTTTCGGTTGTAGTGCGGAACAATCTTTTTAATGGAATCAATAAGACGAACAGGAACGGTATTAGCGTTATCGATTGCAATGGATTAACTATCGAAAATAATGAGTTTAGAAACTTGACCTCGGCGGGAATGCCTGGGCCGATTGATGTTGAACCGAATAATTCCCACAATGTCGTGAAGTCAATCAGAATCTCCGGAAATAAGTTTTACGCGAATGGAGGCGGGACTTTGATAGCGGTTGTGACTACCTCAAGCGCGCTTACAAAACCACTTTTTGGATTAGAAATTGTTGGGAATTATTTTGATGTTAGTAATACTCCGGCATCTGGGAATATTGCTGTAATAACGCTGGAAGATACAACCTCGGTTGCGCCAATGGGGATTACGATCAAAGGAAATGTACATCACACGGCAGCGGTTATCCCATGGAATTTGAACAGACTTCGTGGAGTAACGATTTCCGGGGAAAGTATAGATGGTGCGTCTACGTCAATCATTGGTCGCTTTACCTCATCCACAGAAACCATGCGCGATATAAATATTATTGGTAATACGATAACTAATAGCTCGAACAGCGTGGGTGTTATATCAATAGCATCGGTTACGGGCCTCAAAATCATTGGCAATCGGATTCAACCGGCTGCAAGTGGGCATCATGCCATTACCTTCTTTGGTTCTGGTGTTACAACCAGTTCTAGAGAAGTAACGATTGCCGAAAATATATTTGATAAAGGCGCGGCACAGACTGATATGGTCTATGTGTCCTCGCATAAGTTGACTCCGGCATCAAATATCTGGCATGGAAACATTGAGGCAACGGGAACGCTGACTAGCGCATTTACCAATAATACCGGTAAATGATTCTGGAGCAGCCTGCACATCCTCCGCCCTTCCGGAGCCTTTTTCATTAGGCGTGACGTTGCACTTGTAAATGGAGACACGGGCGCGCCAGATGCATACCATCAGGGAATTTTTGTTACCTGTAGGTTAAATGGTGGTGCCGGTTATGACAAATTTGTTGTTCAATACTACTACCCTGCCAACAACGACGCGACAACATTGAAACAAACCTATATGCGCAAAGGTGTGGCTGGTAATACGTGGTCGTCGTGGACGATGGTAACCGGGATATAGGCGGCGTGGATGTGAATGTGCGTTTTGCTGTAAGCATTGCGGCGGTTCTGTTGTTTTTGGCCTCGCGCGGCGCAGACACGGCGAGCGGCGAGGGTGATGCGGGCGGGGGAATTGATCTTGGTCCGGTATTGTACGGGGTGCAAAACAAGGTGATGGGAAAAAGAATGTCAGCGGATCGGGCAATCGCTCGAGCAAGTTGCGCAGATTGTGGATGCGCCTTGCTAACCGAAGCGAATGAGAAGAAGAATTTTCATGTATCGAGCTCTTTCCGCCGAAGTATGTAACGCACCTCATAGCAAGGAAACAGATAGCAGAAGTTCTCTTCGTACAACTCTTTCAAATAGGTGCATGAATTGAAAAAACTGCCAATTAGGCGTTTGATACCATATCGAACGATGAAGGGGCGGGCAGATTTAAAAATCAAATCCACTTTGGCAATTCTAAACTCCGCTTTGTAGCCATATGTTGGAACGTGGCGCGCGAAAGGCGACTCATTCGCAAAGTAGCAAAACGTATACAGTCCAAAAAAACTGCGGTGCGTTGGATCAGAGTAAAAATATGGATTAGAAAAATGGGGGGCTACGAATTCAACATGTCCATTTGGCTTAACAATCCTGGCCAATTCAGCAAGCAACTTTGGCACATCCGGCACATGCTCAACAAAATGGTAGCTATACACTGCATCCACGCTTTGGGTCGGAAACGAAGCTAATGCTTCATAGACGTCACCAACGATATCAACATCGGGGTAATCTAGCATATCAATTCCGATAGCTTGTCGGTTGCGCTTCCTATTCCCGCATCCCAATTCCAACTCAATGCGCGAGACACTGCCCACCCTCGGAAAAATATTTTTTTTGTCAATAAGCCCCATCAAACTCTCCGAACAAAATAAGCAGCCAAGTGCGTGTAAGCAGCAAATGTATTGTTAATATCTGACCACGAAGTTCTCAATACGCCCTGAACCAGCCTCAAGGGTAATTCAAGCCCTGTCAACAAAACGAGGGCAACGAATTCCATCCAGGAGTAATGCTTTTGCGCATAGAGGATGCGGCTGCGCAATGAATAAAACAAACGAGCCGCCTTTACTCGTTCAGAGCTGCCACCACCTTTATGAAACGCCGACACCTCTGACAGAAAATAAGATGAGTAGCCAAGCTGCTTCGCCCTTAAGGATAAGTCCACCTCTTCGAAATAAACAAAGAACCGCTCATCAAACCCGCCGCAACGATCAAACACATTTTTCCTGATCAGGAAAAATGCGCCGATCACCTGATCAACAGAACCACTTTCACGCAAATCAGTAGAAGTCATCAGATGGGCAGGGAACACACTTGGAAAAAGCTTAGTTAAGCCAAGAATTTTCCCAGTCATGACCCGCAAAGTTGGGAAACGGGCAGCTGACGTTGAGGCATTTCCTTCTTCATCCACCAATCGAATGCCACAAATGCCAATTCCAGAATTGCTTGGCCGCTGCATGAAGCCGATAGGGTTAGTCAAAGAATCCTCAAACAATCGAGTGTCAGGATTGAGAAATAACAAATAATCGCCAGCAGCCACGGCAGCCCCTTGATTGCAGGCAGCCGCAAAGCCACGATTTTCTATATTCCGAATAATCGCAACCGGCACCCCAAGCTGATCAACACCGTGCAATGAATCATCCGTAGATGCATTGTCAACAACGACCACATCACATAATACAAAACCATCTTGCCTAGCTGTTCCGATGGATGCTACGCAATCCCGCAACTGTTGCTTGGTGTTCCAGTTAACAATTATTATAGAAAGGCGCTTCACTATGAATCCATCAATTTTCTATTCTTTGTTGAGAATATCAGCACACCAAATAATGCCAAGTAAATCACGCTACTTTTTCTGGAAAACCAATCATCGTTCAGAGAAATTAATATCCATATCGTAGTCATGTGAAGGAATGCGTAACGAAATTTTTTCTCAAAGAGTGATTCGCAACTATGAGTAGGTTTTCGAAATAACTGGCGAATTGCACGAACAAATATAAAGAACAGGACTGCGCCAACCAAACCGAATGGCAACATAAATGACACAATTGAAATATCAGAAATGAAAACATCCTCAATACCGTTGTTTGCAAATGGTCTTCCCAACCCCTGACCAAAGGGAAAATTATCCGATAGCTTAGTCCAGTACTGGTCATACAAAAATAACCTATTAATTTCCACTGATCTTTCATAGATGTTTGAAACATCCCCACCTCCAGTAAACCTGATATTTGCTGCATCTGTAAAACGACTATCAAGCGAGAGAACAAAATAAGCAGCTAACAATGCGATCAATATGATAGGCAGCAATAAGCTGACTCGTTTAAGTTTTTTAATTACACCGCTTGCCTCAAATACTGAAAGCACGATAACGAACACAATCGTGGCAAGTATTTCAGTCCTGCTTACGCTAGCCATCAGAGCGACCAAGCAAGATATCAAAGATAAATACAGAACAACAGATTTATGTCTTGATGAGAAGTAAATAGCGATTACAAAAAACAACAAAAATGAGTTATCCCAACGAAGCCTTCCCCCCTCAGTTGAAATATAAGCAGCCGTTTCCGATGTTTGATACATGCTGGCAATTACTTGTGGAAAAGCAAAATTTAATACAATAGCAGACAAGCTACTTACCAACGCAGCAAACGTAAGATAGCGAGTAAATTTAACAACATCATAAGAAATCTTTGATGCAACAATTAGCGTTGCAAGAAAAAAAGGGATATAAAACCTAATCTGTTTGAATACATCATCTAAGCTGGTTTTATATATGAGCACCGAAACAAACCCATAAATGATAAATATGGAAACCGTCAACAAGAGAGTCAGTGAGAATCTTTTGTTCACTCCATAGAAAATCAAGTGTGTGATTAACAGTACAAAAATGACGGCATATGCCAACTCGTACGGATTCAATGTGACAACACCCAGATGCAATAAAAATAAATGAGAAAACGGCATTGCTGCCACCAAAGCCAATGTCAACACAATAAGTGATGAAATATTCAATGGATTATTTTTTAATTCTGCAGCTGAAATGTAGGTGTTATCCACTTTTGAGATTAGAAAATATAATTATGTTTGTCTCAATTAATTTGCGAAGCTGTGCGCCTAAGCCGACCATTCACTTTCACTGTTGGCGGATATAGTTTTCCGAACATTCAGATTTTTTCCAACTAACTAATTTTGTACTCATCTAGAGGGTCCTATCGTTTTCTGTATGAAAAATATATTTGATAGCCGAAACCAACAGGACTCAAGGCAAGAGAGAGCATTCGCAATATAACTTTCATTGGATAGATACACGACCACTTAAATAAAGTAGACGCAGTGTTTTTTTCCAAGAAAGATAAGCTATCTTTATTTGCCCTAAATGAACGAACGCCTTGTGTATAAAGCGAAACCTTAACCAGTTCAAGTGATTCCAGATAAGCGTTAAGACTATAAGGTGAGAAATAACTACAGTGCGATGGGGGCCAAATTGCAGGATCACTTTCCTTGCGAATCCATGTGTTCGCAGATTCAAAATTAGGTGTATTCCCGATAAGTACACCACCGGTGTTTAATTTTTTCACTAGGGAAGACATCACCTCACGTTGAGCATATGCAGGAATATGCTCAATAACATCGAACATACTAATTACATCAAATGTTCCATCAATCATCTGAAGGTCAGAAAAAAGCGTGGCCCCAAGAGTTTGCGAAGCAAAGGTTCGAAGCTTATCAGATGGATCATACCCCACAGCCTCAAACCCCATGTCCCGAGCTGCCTTTACAAAAAAACCCTCACCCGCACCAAAATCCAATAGCGTTTTTTTATTTTCCGAACTTAATGCCCGTAGCTTTACTGAATGATTTTTCTTTGCTTTTGCCAAGTGTGTTTCCCAAGACTGCTCTTCTATCAAATAATCACCATAATCAGAATAGTCCATATCCTTCTTTCGTTCCGCTTCGGCAATTATTACGCCACAAGATGCGCAGCGGAAAAATTTATGGTCGTTGGTTAACCGCCCCGAGAACTCCAGAAAAAATGATTCCGATCCACAAACAAAACAATTATGTTTGATCAATTCGACCGCCGCCTTGCCTTCATCAATAACTTTCATAAGCTCTCATCCCAACTAGGCTGTCATTTATTGTTGGCTGGAGGATACCAATCACGTATTCTTTGCGCATGGCTTCCTCGCCCTAAAATCGTTCTCGCTTTATCTGCCACATCCAGGCGATTTGTTGGTTTTCTATTATTTCGCACATGATTCATAAAATCGATTTCATTTACCGTGTTACCCAGTGCCTGACCAATCTCAATTACCTGCTCGACCGCATCTGTGGTCACCACAACAAGACCAGCAAGGCTGTATTCGGCAAACTTTACGGGCGAAGCCACCCAATTTATTGCATTAGGTTTTCTTAATAGCACGCCAAAATCGGCCGCATTCAGATAACGATTTATGTCACCCAACGCTCCAGATGTTACGCATACACGATCACGCAGGTCGTTTGCTAATGCGTCCTCAAATGCGCCTCGGGTTGATGTAACAATTAGCGCCTTGCATACCGGGTTTGTACGTAGCGCTCTTTCCATAAGAGCAATTGTCTCCGGCACGCATTGCCAAAGTGATGTCGAACCGACATACACAATCACAATATCCTTGTCGCTGTATCCAAGCTCCCGGCGTGTTTCTTCTCGCAACTTTGGGTCGAAATAAAAAAGACCCTCATCGGCAAGGCAAGGCACAACCAAGGTTCGTTCAATTGGGAGTTCACTTCCTTGTAGCCTGCGTAGCGCATCTGATACAAAAATCGCATAATCACTGTGGCGAGCGGCCATTTTTAGACGCTTTGAAATCGCCCTCATTTTCAGGGGAGCCAGCCACCGCCAAAGTCTTGGTAAATACCGAGCGGTTTCGCTGAATTCGCTGAGCGCGTCGCCGCGTGCATCCCAAATCAAACGGTATTTTTTTACTCTTCGGGCAATCGCGGCAATCATCGTTGCGTGCTCGGTGCGCGCATGAACAAATGATGGTCGAGCACCGAGTCGCCACATCCACCACAGCAGCAACAGCGCATTCAACCACTCTGAAAAAGGCAGGGCGGGCCTGACCCCACGGAATAGCCGGATTACTATAGTAGGATAGGTCTTGAGTAGACGCGGCAAGGCAGTCAGTGCCACAGAGTAGGCATTCGGTGTGACTGCAAACGCCCAAACTTCCATTTTCACCCCAACCTCACTCATGCTGCGCGCATGAGCTAATACTTGAGATTCAATAATCGTTGGAGGTAATCCTTCGTAAAGAAGAAAAATTCCTGATGAGGAATTACTTGTCAGTGTGTTTTTCATCCGAAATCACGTAGTACCGTACGATAAGCCTCGGCGAGATGTGCCACCTGTGTCCTGTAGTCATATTCGCGTTCGATATAGGCGCGCAGGTTAACCAATGGTTCTTCAAGTTTCTGCCAATCACGGATCATTATTCTTACAATCTCAAGAAGAGCATCAACATTACGTTCTGGTGCGAGAAAGCGAACCGCTTCTGGGCGCATCACCTCTGGAATATCGCAATGGGTTGTACTCACCACTGGCATACCTGTCGCCAACATTTCGATAATGCTCACCGGCGCACCTCCTTCAGTATCACCATCCGAAGCAGTCACACTAGGTTGCAGAAAAACATGATGGGCATAGGCCTCTTGCATCATGACCGAGTGAGGCTGATACCCGAGCAATCGAGTGTTGGCTATCAGCCCGGTGCTTCCGAGTAAGTGAAGTATCTTCGCCTTTTCTTGCTGGCTTGCGAGGTCTGCCCCTGCATCACCGATGATAGTGAGTTCGATAGGGATTTCCTTGCGCAACATCCCCAATGCTTCGACCGCATAGGGGACGCCTTTTTTTTCCCGAAACGACGCGGCGATCAACACCTTGAGCGGCTCACCCGGATGCCACTGCCTGGGCTTGAACTCGAAACGTTCCACAGCCACACCCAGATGCTGCACCTTGACCTTGTGCTCCGGGCAGCCTAGCTCAACAATGCAGCGCGCCATGTGCGAGCCTTCGCATAAAAACAAATCGGCCTCATCAAAAAGTTGGTGGTAGCGTTTTCGCCAGACCGGAAACTGGGTAGGCAATTTATTCACATCCAGCCCATAAAAGCTCACGACATGCTTGGCTCCCAGTTTGCGAACTGCGCCCAGGTTTGCCCAGCCGATGTTGCCAAAATGGGAATGAACAATGGTCGCGCCTGTTTTCTCACCTATCTCCACCAAATAATTGAGGTGCCGACGAACGCGCAACTTGCGTAGCCCTTTGTCCCATTTTTGTTTGATACGACTCTCATTGGCAAAGCAATGAATGTTGTTCACCCAGAACTGATCGAGATTTTCCGTCCGCTCACAGACTACATGTGCATCCACCCCTAGGCGCTGCAACTCGGCTACTTGGGTGTGCATCCAGGTTAGGGTTTGACCTAACCAGACGGGAAAACTGTGGAGGACGGTAAGATTTTTCATCATTTCTTATCGCTTAAACACCGCGCGAATTATATCTTTCAACAGTGCGCGCTGAGTGAACAGACTGAGGCCGCCATATGTCACCATCCCCACCACAACCAGCAGAATCAAGCGGGGCAACTGGTTATTCGTGTTGGCAGGCCAGGTAACAGCCAATACCTCAATCACTCCTGCCATCACAGCAGCAGTCGCCATAGAGGGCATGAGCCGCAGAAGCACATCGCCCACCTTCAACCCGACCAATCGAAACGGTATCGCCAATGAAGGCCAAAATAGCAACAACGAAGCTACAGCGTAGGCAGCCGCCACACCCGTTATTCCCCATTGCAAGCCGATGGCAAACGCGGGGATGACAAGCAGCCCCGCACCAATGCCCCACTTAAACATCACATCCGTCCGGCCTGTCGCAAGATACAGAGTGCCCACAGATGTTCCGATGGATTGCAACAACCCCACGGGCACTAGCCAGACAAGAACACCGGCCACTGGTTGCCAGCGCTCGCCTAATGCCACTGCGATAAATGGTTCGCGCAGCACGAAAAATCCAAACATCAGCGGCGCGGTGAGCAATGTAATTGCCGCTGTTGCCCGAATATAGGCTCCGGCAAGTCGACTTTGATCCCCCTGCATAAGACTAAACACCGGAAATAACGCTCGCCCTACCACATTGGAAATATTCTGCAGCGGCCAGAGCATCAACCGGTAGGCCATCGAGTAATAGCCAAGATCGGTCGCGCCAAGGAATCGACCGATGAGCAGATTATCCGTATTGCGGATGACGTAGTTAAACACATTGAAGCCGACCAGATTGCCGCTAAAGCCCATCACGCCACGGATTTCATGGGCATCCCAGCGCAAAACAGGACGCCATTTTGAGACCATCCATAAACCAGCCGTAGTCATAAACGCCGCAAGCAAGGTCTGCAATACCAAGCTGAACACCCCCCACCCCGCCCATGCCGCCCAAACCGCACCCGCAAGGCCAATAAAAGCGGCGGCGGATTCGACCATTGCAAGCGGGCGAAAGCGGGATGCTTTTTCCAGAAGAGCCTGATGCACCGCGCCCAGACTAGCAATCGGGAAGGTCAAAAGCAGCAACCACAACACGTCCTTTAGTCGAGACTCGGCGAACCCTAATGCAATAAGCGGCGCGAGCAAACCGAGCATCACGGCAAGCCCCACACCAAACGACACGTTCAACCAAAATACCGAGTCAAGGAGTCTAGGGCTGGGATCGGGCTTCTGGATAATTGCGGCGGCCGTGCCGAAGTCACGAAACAGGCTGGCGAATCCAGTGATCACGGCGGCCATGGCAACCAGCCCGAAATCCGCAGGAGGCAACAAGCGCGCGAGAATAATAACACTCAGCAATTGTGTGCCAAGCCTGCTGGCTTGCGATACCGTTGTCCACTTCAAACTCGAAGCAGCTTGTTGGCGCATGCCACTCATTTTTTTCGGGCGACTACCAAGTATGCCCAAGTCCACTGCTCCGTACGATCAAAACGATTGAGGAGATAAGCTATACCTTGCACCATCAATCCAACCGCATCAATGATCCTGAACCAGCGCAACGGGCCTCGATTGAATCGATACAGGTTATAGACGAACAACTGCCCAAATGTAACCCAGAAGCCTGATAGCGCTTTGATCTCGATTACTTCGAAGCCCACCTTTTTGAACAGGTAATCAAGACCATACTTAGTGAAGCGGTAAAAGTCTCGCGGCTCTTCGTGCAGATGCCATATAAAGGGCACGCTGTAAATCGCCACACCACCTGACTTTAACACCCGATAGCACTCGCGCAGTGCCTGCTCCGGTTCTTCAAGGTGTTCGAGTGCGGCAGTGCAGAGTGCGGAATCAAACGACGCATCGGGTGCTGGAATAGCGTAGGCCGTGCCAAATAGATCGACATTATCTTTGCTGTGAAAAGTCCCCTCATGGTCAACACCGATGTGTTCCGTGACGTATGGCTTAAGAAGTTCGGCGTAAGGCTTAGTACCACATCCTATATCAATCAGTCTGCCGACAAAGTATTTCTTGGCAACCCGTGTTAGCTCTCGATCATGAATACTATAAACCAGTAAATTCTTATAATTCATCATCACTTCTTTATCGCCTTGATGCAGATATCGTAATAATCCATACCCTTTAGAAAATTCACGTCAGCATTTAATGCCTGCCGCGTTTCTTGTTTCGCTAGAAATTTTATTGCCAAGTTCTTAAGGGGGAGTGACTTTCCATAACGCAAGTAAATCGACGATAACTTGGTCATTCTTGCGCAACGTATTTTTTCAACTCGCTCAACAACAAAAGACTCTGATAACGCTTCAATATAATCTGCCTCAGTGGAGCAAGCTTTAACGGTACCGGACGACATACCCGAAGCACTTGCTTGCTCAATGATTAACATCTGTCCGCCTGGAGATAACACGCGAGCAAGTTCGGAAAACACATTGCCTCCCTCCTCGCCGCGCTGTTGCATCAAATACTGTAGAACCATCACAGATAAGCAAACCTCGAAGTGCCCAGCCGGGAATGGTAAAGGCAAGTGACTCGAATGAATAAATTCCGCTTTGTCAGATGTATTAAGGCGCTTAGCGGACTCAATCATGCCGACCGAAGTGTCAACACCATAATATTTAAAGCCGCGATCAACTAATCGCTGAGTGAATCGCCCCATCCCGCAACCAAAATCAAGAATAGAGCCATTTCTTTCCAAACTCTTCGATATGGCGTTCCAATGTATCTGGTCAATTAACGAATTCTTAATGCCGGTAGAATCCAGAGGATCAATCACAGCTTGAAAAGATTTGTTTTTTGCTAATTCATCCCAATCAACATTGCTCACTCATGCCCCTTTCCCTGCCCACGTCAAACTTGTCCTAATGAACCTAATCAGCTTCTGCTTCGTTGAAATTAATGACAGTACATTACTTTCAAGAGGTGCTGCGCCAAAGCTACGCTTAAACGCCTTGACCCCCTCCAGCCCACCGCTGGGATTAAAATCAAACCACTTAAGTCCCCGTTCTGCAGCATCTTTGATAGCTTCATATATCAGCAAATGAACGGGCCTTAACTCGAAATGACTTGATAGCGCAGCGCCATGCCAGTACTCGACACGGGACGGTGAATAGAAGCAGAGTGCTCCTGCAATCACTACCCCGTCGTACTTGGCCAACCAAAGCCTGACATTGGGTGATGCCCGCTGAAAGAGCAACTCAAAAAAATATTGGGCATAAACTAACGTAGTATTTTCACCCCACCGCTTCAAGGAATCTTCATACACTCGGTAATAACTCTCCCAGTCTTCTCTTGTCTCAGCAGTCCTTATTTCAACTCCTGCTTTGCGTGCTTGGCGGGCGGCAGATGAGTGTCCCTTTGTCCAGCCGCGATAGATTTCTTCAAAGCCGATGGATAGGTCCAAAGCGTGAGTCTCGCCCACCGTTAGGCAACCAAGTCCGTCAGCATGCAATACTTTTTCATAAGGATTGAAACGCCATATCAAATCGGGATAACGCTTGGTGATCAATTTCATCAGTAATACTTGCTGGTGTTGATCAAGCGGGGTACGGGAAAGCCACCCGCCAAACGTTCCTGCCGGTGAGGAAATATATCGCTTTACGAGCCCTTTGAATATTTTCTCTTTGCTGAAAGGTAAAACAATTTGTGTTCCGTCAGAGAGCATAACCCCCAACGGAACGGGGGTTATCTTTCCATGACTGTAATCCGCCCATATTTCAGCCCACTCTCGGCTATGAAAATAGGTTGAGTACGGGCAGTTACGCCATGCATCATCCCACTCACCTGCTGATGGCACCCAAGTTTTTGCGATGCTCAAAGTCATTGCTTGGCCAGTGATGCTTTTACTGCAGCGATGACATCTTGCCGATCTTGATCAGTCAGCTTCGCCGAAATCGGCAAGCTCACAATTTGCCGCCCGATGCGCATTGCATTCGGGTAATCCTCCGGCTTCCAACCAAAAGTTTGCTGGTAGTAAGGATGCTCCGGGAGGCTGAGGTAATGCACACCCACACCAATGCCATTCGCGGTCATACGATCAAGAAACTCATCCCGCGTGACACCGGTTTTCTCCTTATCAATGAGGATAGTGAACAGGTGGTAGGCGTGGCGGATATTTTCTTCGACCAGAGCAGGCAACCCGATTGGCAAATTCCGGAATGTATCCATGTAGCGTTGCCAGATTTGACTGCGCCGCTGCCAATAGGCATCCACCCGCTTGAGCTGATGAATACCAAGCGCGGCCTGCATGTCCATCATGTTGTATTTGAAGCCGCACTCCACCACTTGGTAATGCTTGAATCCCTCGTCGCCAAAACGCTTCCAGGCATCCTTGCTCATACCATGCAGGCCGAGCACTTTGAGGCGGGCGATGTCTTCGTCACGCTTGGCAAGCACCATGCCGCCTTCGCCAGTAACGATGTTCTTGGTGGAGTAAAAGCTAAAGCAACCAAAATCACCGAAAGTACCCGCCTTACGGCCCTTGTATTCTGTTTCGATGGCGTGAGCACAATCTTCGATCACTTTGAGATTGTGCTTTTGCGCGATACTCATGATTGCATCCATGTCGCACGCACGCCCGGCGAAATGCACCGGCGCGATGGCCCGAGTGTGCGGGGTGATGCGCCGTTCAATCTCATTCGGGTCGATGTTCATGGTTAACGGATCAACGTCGGCCAGCACGGGGGTAGCTCCGGCGTGGATGATGGCATTGACCGTGGCACAGAAAGTAAGCGGCGTGGTGATGACCTCATCTCCTGGTTGAAGATTTGCCACCAGAAAGCTGAGATGCAATGCCGCTGTGCAGGAGTTGAGGGCAACCGCTTGAGGGACTCCTTTGTATGCTGCAAAGTCAGCTTCAAAGTGAGCCACTCTTGGTCCAGTGCCGATCCAACCACTTCTCAGACAGGCAACAACTTCCTCAATTTCGGCTTCCTCAATGAGCGGAGAACCAAAGATCAGAAAATTCTCTTTGGCGCGAACTGGTGTCATTAGATTAGTACTCCCAAATGATTTTGTTCAAACATAGAGGTTTGTTTCAAAATTGTATCCGCCACTCAAATTTTCTCCATCGCTTCCCACAACCCGCGTGTATCAATTACCACCTTGCTTGCCAATGCTCCAATACCAATGTCTTTAAATGCCCGGTGATTAACGAGCAACAAGACGATGTCAGCCTTTGCTACCGCTTCATTCGCATCCGCAAGAACCACATTGTCACCAACCAAATTATTAGGCAGCGCGGTGACTTGGGGCTCGACCACAAAAAGTTCACCGAGATTCAATTCTTTCAGGTGTTGAACTATTTCCACCGATGGACTTTCGCGAAGATCGTCAATGTCTGCTTTGAAAGCCAGCCCCAAGCAGGCGATTTTCGGATTTTTGAATTTTGCTGCTGCGGCTTTGACTTTTTCAATCACATAATGTGGTTTATGGTCGTTCACTTCTCGCGCTGTGCGTATCAGTCGTGCGGTCTTGGGTGACTTGTCGACAATGAACCACGGATCAACTGCGATGCAATGCCCGCCCACACCAGGCCCCGGTTGCAGAATGTTGACCCGGGGATGGTGGTTTGCAAGCCGAATGAGTTCCCACACATTAATGTTCAGCTCGTCGCAGATGAGCGAGAGCTCGTTGGCAAAGGCGATATTGACATCGCGGAAGGAGTTTTCCGTGAGCTTGCACATCTCGGCGGTACGAGCGTTGGTGATGATGCACTTGCCTCTCACAAAGGTCTTATACAGCGCTGCCGCCCTTGCTGCGCAATGCGGTGTCATGCCGCCGACGACACGATCATTTTCAACCAACTCATATATCACCTTGCCGGGCAGCACGCGCTCCGGGCAATAGGCCATGTTGATGTCGGCGGCTTCTCCGGCCTGATGCGGAAAGGTCAGATCGGGGCGCGCATCAGCGAGCCATTGTGCCATTTGCTCGGTGCTCCCCACCGGGGAGGTGGATTCGAGAATGACCAAGTCACCTTTTTTCAGCACCGGTGCAATGGATCGTGCGGCAGCCTCCACATAGGCGAGGTCTGGTTCGTGATCTCCTTTGAATGGAGTGGGTACTGCAATCAGAAAGGCATCAGCTGTTTCTGGTTTGGTGGTTGCACGCAACTTTCCAGTACGGACCACTTCATGCACTAAAGCTTCAAGATCAGGCTCCACAATGTGAATGCGCCCTTGGTTGATGGTATCCACCGCGTGTTGATTGATGTCCACACCGATGACCTTGATGCCGCGACTGGCAAGCACAGCAGCGGTGGGCAGGCCGATGTATCCTAGCCCTATCACGGCGACGGATTGAAAGGTCTTACTCATTGATGTTTTTTCCTTGGAGTATTTCGACGATTCGTTGTGCCGCCCGTCCATCGCCATATGGATTATGTGCCTGCGACATACGTTGATATTTCTGCATGTCATCCAGCAGCTCAATTGTAACAGAGACAATACGCGCAGCATCGGTACCCACCAGCCTCACTGTTCCCGCTTTCACTGCCTCCGGTCGCTCTGTGGTGTCACGCATGACCAACACGGGTTTGCCTAGTGAAGGCGCCTCTTCTTGAATCCCGCCCGAGTCGGTTAGCAGGATGTGAGCGCGATTCATGAGGTACACGAACGGCAGGTAATCCAGTGGCTCGATCAAATGAATACGCGGGCAGTCGCCTAAAATTCTGCGCACGGGCTCTTGTACATTGGGATTGAGATGCACCGGATAGACGATTTCCACATCGTCACGTTCGGCGATTTTACGCAGTGCTTTGCATATATCTTCGAAGCCCTGGCCGAAGTTTTCTCGCCGGTGTCCAGTGACCAATATCAGGCGTTTATCTTCCTTAAGGAATGCGAAACGCTCGCGTAACTGCTGGTTGAGCGTTGTGTCTTTATTAATTCGCTCAACCACATTCAACAAGGCGTCAATTACTGTGTTGCCCGTAACGAAAATGGATTTATCCGCGCAACCTTCTGCCAGCAAGTTGGCGCGGGCGGTTTCGGTTGGCGCGAAGTGCAGCGATGCTACGCGCCCCACCATTCTTCTGTTCATCTCCTCCGGCCACGGGGAATAAATGTTGTTCGTTCTGAGCCCGGCTTCAACATGGGCAACGGGAATCTTTGCGTAAAAAGCGGCAAGACTGGCTGCCATCGCGGTAGTGGTATCGCCATGCACAAACACCAGATCCGGTTTCCATTGATTGAATACATCGCGCATGCCGATCAAGACATTGCTGGTGATGTCGGTCAGGTCTTGGCCTGGCTTCATCAGGTTCAGATCAAAATCAGGCTTGATGTTGAACAAGTCCAAAACCTGGTCCAGCATCTGCCGATGTTGCGCAGTCACACAAACTTTCACTTCCCATTGTTTCGCTTCCCTTAAGGCGCGAACAACAGGTGCCATTTTTATGGCCTCTGGGCGGGTGCCAAATACGATCATTATTTTTTTTAACATACAGGGCTCGCAGGTGGGGGCATAGGCACGACTGTTTCAACGACATATTCAGAAAGGTGGGCAGAGCCCACCCTACCACACCGAGGTCGAGTGAACCGGAACCAAGTGTATGTCGGGCTTTGCCCGACTGCGCCTCCTCGCAATGACGACCTAGATCAATGAGTCAAGTTTACGCACAGTCCAAGACGGACACTCTCTGCCAACAACCGCTTGTCACGCGTCCATAACAACACTCCTGGAGAAAGCCGCACAGCGGCCAACAAGTGTGCATCAATATAACCAATTCCGGTGCCGAAAAGTGTATGGGTCTCGATGAAATGCAATACTTCCTCATCTGATGCGACGGTGACCTGCGGCAGGTTTTGCAAGGTACTTAGAACGAGATTGCGATTTTGTAAACCGCCCAAGGCCAGCTCGCCAATTACTAACCGGTGAGTCAGCACTTGGCCTGTATTCAGAAGTCTCGTCAATTCCACGTCACCATGACGTAAATGGTCTATCCAGACCGATGTATCTACCAGAATCACGCTGGTTCAGACTTGCGCCGTGGAACATATTCAAGCAAAGGTTCTGAGCCGCCGAGCAATGCCAAACGTTTGGCACTCTCGCGCTGGATCAATGCCTTGAGAGCTTCGCGAACCAAAGCAGTCTTTTCCATTGGGCCGGTAAATGCCTGAGCTTTTTCAATCAAGTCGTCATCAAGTGCAAGGGTAGTACGCATGATCATTATCTCCGTTAACTAGGCACGAATAATAACATTAAATGATGTTGTAATCAATGCATGCCATGGCTAATTGCTACATCGCACAACACAAAATCAATCATGGAATGTTGTGCGAATCGCTCGCGAACAGCAGGTGGGTTGTATTTGGCGATATAGATGCAGATGTTGGTATCCAGCAAATAACGCACCGTCATCAGAGCGACTCCCGTTGTTGCGGCGGGGTGTCTTTTCTGTTTTCGGCAATCAAATCTTGTGGCAGCCCAACCAACGCATCAAAAATCTCCGTCGCATTAGCAGGACGTTCGCACAGTACGATCTCATCACCACGCCGGAAGATTTCCACTTGCTCTACTTCGAAACGAAATTCCTTCGGCAACCGAACGGCTTGGCTATTCCCAGATTTAAAAACACGCGCGTAAGACATCATCACCTCCTATTTTGGATATACGCACAGTGTGTACAAAACTGATCGCAGGGGCAAGGGGCAAGGGGCAAGGGGGCAAGTAAAAAGCCTTTATTGTAGGGCGGGCTCTGCCCGCCGAATATGGTTGTCGGGCGAGCTTTGCATAGCCATTCGGCTAAGTCACCAAAAGACGGTGACATAAGCCGCTGGTTAACGCCAGCAAAGTACACCCGCAAGGGGTAGCTTTGCAGGCGACTTGCAACCAGCCGGAGGCTGGGCAAGATCGTCACCGCCGTGGTTGTAAGGGGCTAAAGCCCCAACAACACACGCAGGCTGGTTATCAGGGCGAACGGATTATTTAATCGGCGTTTCCCTGGAATTCTCTTCCTCGCGCCGCTTGGCGATACCTTCCATGATGAAGGCGTAGAGGATCGCCAGAAAGCCCGCGACGAACGCCGTGAGGATGACGATGAGCGAGCGTTTGGGTTTGATCTTTTTATCCGGCTCGACGGCGGGATCGAGCACTTTGAAAGCGAATTCTTTTTGCGCGTTAGCCAGCATGGCTTGCTTCTGCTCATTGGCAATCAAGTCGAACAGGGTCTTGCGCATCTCTTCGATCTGCGCGCGCATCAGTTCTTCATTCAAGTATTTGAGGTTGCTTTCGCTGCGCGCGATGGCTTGTTGCGCGAGATACTGGTTCAGTTTCTCCACCAGCGCATTCGCCCAGTTTGCGGCGAGCGCCGCATCTCCCCACTCCACCGCAACCGTAACCAAGTCGGTCTTTTTATCCTTGTCGACACTCAAAAGGCCGCCCTTGGTGAACAGGCGATGGACGTCCATTTGTCCGGGCTGTTTTTTAACGTCGGCTTCTTTCCATTTCTTCTGTTGTTCGTCCCACGCATCCTCGAACAAGATGGGCATGAGCTTTTTCTCCTGCACGAATTTCCACAAGAAATCGCGAGATTGCAATACCGCGAGATTCTCTTCGGTGCTGCTGCTGCCGCCGATTGAGATACCCGCCATCGATGCCAGACCGCCCAATCCACCCAACGCCGAGGCCAAGCCGCCGCTCTTGGCGTCATCGGCGCTCACTACCGGCGCGAGCAACACTTCGGCACGGTAGATGTTGGGCATCAGCAAAGAAATGCCTGCCGCGACAATGGCGGCACCGAACGTCGCCAGCAAGATAACGCGCTTGTATTTAAGCAGGATGCGCCAGAGTTCCAGCAGGTCGATCTCATCGTTCATGCCGTCCCGATCAGCGCGCCGCATGGTTTCAGGCTTGTGCTGTTCGCTCAATGGAACACCCCTATGGTCTTCATTGCGGCCAGACTCACGCCGATTTGCATCGTGGCGCGCGACCAGTCGAGGACAGCATCCAGCATGTTCATGCGCTCCAGGTCCTGCGGCACGACGATGGTGTCGCCCGGCTGTATCCTGCCCTGCGCAGAGAACCAGCCGCCGCTTCCCGTCTCCACACGCCCGTCGGCGCGTACCAGATAGATGCCGGAGGCATCTGCCATGCGCGTCAGACCGGCCTGCTGCACGTAGTCGTCGCGGCTGTAACCCGGACTGAACAATACGGCGGAGTGGTTGTACACCTCGCCCACCACCAGCACTTCGTCCGGACGTTTTGGCACCAGCAGCTTGTCGCCGCTGCGCAATTTCACGTCGAACTCGGTGCCTTCCAGCTTGGCCACATCCGCCAAACGGATCACCACGCGACCGGTGGCTTGGCTGGCTCTGAATTTTTCCAGCAGGCGCTTGCCTGCTTCCAAAGCCTGTTGTTGCTTGGCACGCAGCATGTCATCGCGCAGCGCAGTCACTTCCTCTTGCCGCACCGTCAGCTCGGCATCCATGCGCTGCGCCAATTCATCCGCTTGCTTTTGCTGTTCCAACCGCACCGATTCGCGGGTGAACACCGCCGCCGTCAGATAGGCCTGGTCGGTGAAGCCGCCGACACGCTTGAGCAACGAGGAGAGCGTCTCGCCTTCTTCGACCGGATAGGTTCCCGGATGGACGACTTCGCCGTCCACCACCACCTGCTCGGAGGGGCGCCAGTTCGACACGCGGCGGATATTCAGCACATCGTAAG
This sequence comes from Gallionella sp., assembly GCA_003134595.1. Classification (GTDB taxonomy): domain Bacteria; phylum Pseudomonadota; class Gammaproteobacteria; order Burkholderiales; family Gallionellaceae; genus Gallionella. Next base: position 35,176 of record PLBS01000150.1, read on the forward strand.
GCTGCAACAGCACGTTGGCCTGCGCGTCACCGCTCAACGCGGCGGCAAGGTTGATGGTGAAGTGATCGGACACCCGCTTGAGTCCGTTTTCCACCGAGTAGCGCGTGATCTCGGCGTTCTTCAGAAAGGCCATTTCGGTGATGTTGCCGCCGGCGATGACCAGGTCGGACACACGCATGTTCAATCCCAGATCGAACGTGCCGGGCTTGTGCACCTCGCCCAACAACGACACCTGTGCGCGTTCCTTGCGTTCGTAGATGGAATGCACCACCACCCGATCCAAATCTTGCAGCAGGATGTCGTTCACCCCATCTGCCGCCATCGCCAATGCAAGATTGGTCTTGATGAGTTGCACGCCGCGCGTTTGCGGATCGGTGCGATAGATCTCGACAAAGTCCAAATCGGAATCGCGCAATACACCACCCGCCGCCAACACCAGATCGGCCAGGCGCATGTTGCGTTCGTATTCGTAGCCACCGGGTGTCTGCACGCTGCCTGCAATGCTGACCTCGGGCTGCTGACGGAAGATGGCGCGTTTGAAAACATACACGCGATCGCGCGCCTGCAAAGGCAAGTCCAGCGCGCCACCCTTTGCTTGCGGCGTGAGGAGTTCACCCAACTTGAAGCGAATCATCATCGGTTCGCGCGTGTCTTCGGCTTCGCGCTCGATGATGCCATACTCCAGAAAAGTCTCCGGCAGCAGATCGTCGATGGAAGGAATAAGCGAGGACACGCGCATGCCGCTTTCCCAGGCATATTTGCCCGGCCGTTTCAGATTGCCGATCAGCAGAATCTGGTTGTTTTCAAACCCTGTTCCTGCGAATACCTTGATGACGTCGCCGTTCTGCACTGGCGTGCCGGAACCAATGCCGAGCAGCGACAGGTTGATGACTTTCTGCTCGCTTTTGGCGTCCACACGTTCGATCAGCACCTTGTCCAGATATGCCTTGGGCATCAGCCCGCCCGCCAGCTTCAGGATATCCGATACGGTCATTTCGTTCTTGATCTCATAAATCGCCGGGCGTACCACTTCGCCTGCGATGGCGACCGTCTTGCCGATAGGCGGCACGAACACCACATCGCCCGGCAGCAGACGCACGTCCTTGCTGGTATCGCCGTGCAGCAGGAAATCGTACAGGTCGATGGTGGTGACTGTGCGGCCATTGCGCTTCAATTCGATGTTGCGCAGCGAGCCAATCTTCTTCACGCCACCGGAGGCAAACAGCGCGCCGGACAGTGTGGCCAGCCCGTTGACAGTGTAGGAGCCGGGACGGAACACATCGCCCAGCGCGAAGATGCGGATGGAGCGCAGTTGCCCCATGGTGATACTGGCGGATACGCCGATCATCTTTTGTTTGATCTGCTCGGCCAGCACTGCCTTGGCATGTGCAAAATCCAATCTGGCGATGGAGATCGGGCCGATCTGCGGGAAAGACACGGCACCTTCTCTGTCCACTGTCAGCACCAGTTCCTTGTTATCCCTGCCGAACAATTGCACCTTGATCTCATCGCCGGGACCCAGCACATATTCCGGCGGCACCGGCATGTCAGTCGCCGGCTCGAAGGTGGTCGGCTCCGAGGCAAACAGGTCATAGCCGAACTGCTGCAGGCCGGATGTACTCACTTCGAGCGGCTTGGCTTCGCGCATGAACTCTTCAAACGAGCGGCGAACTTCCATTTTGTCGGCGGCTTGTTGCGATTTCACCTGTTCTACCGGAACATCTACCTTGGGTGCACTAAGCACTTCCTTTGTGGAAAGCTTCTCATCCGGCGATGGGGTTTTTTCTTCGTTTTCCAAACGCCCTACACCGAGCCGACGAGGTTGCGCCTCATGCGGAGGAGTTGCCTCCTTGGGTTTGTTGGCCGGTTGCCCCGCATCCCCTCCCACTTGCTGCATCAGCGCCGTACGTTGCTCGGGCGACATCTGCTGCAATTGCTGCATCTGTTCGGGGGTGAGCTTCTGCAGCAATTGCAGTTGCTCAGGCGTCGGCGTGTCTGCCCAAGCCGGAGAGAGAGAGACCGATCCGCACAAGGCGAATGCCAGAAATGCGATTGAAAGCAGGTCGGCGAGCTTTGCGCACCGAATGATGGAGCTATTCCAGAAATTCACGTAAGCGACCCCTATGCCAAAATTATCGCGCCAAGCATGGCGCGTAGCGGCGCGGATTCTAACATACCCTCGACAACACTCCACCCGCTTGCCGACTCAAACGATGAATGCAGGTCAACAACCATTACTTGAGAGGTGAGGTTCCCTCGGCTCTTCGCCTTCTGAACTGGTTAGATACTCAATTCCGCAACGGCTTGCCGTTCTTCAGCATGTACTTGACGCGCGCTTGCGCCTTCTCGGTCGCCCGCAGCTTCATGAAATTGCGCCGCTCCAGATCGAGCAGCGATTGTTCGTCCACGAGACTGCCTGCTTCCACATCGCCGCCGCACATCGTTTCTGCAACGCGGCAGCCTATTTTATAGTCGTGCTCGGAGATGAAGCCGCCTTCGAGCATGTTGATCATCGCGGCCTTGAGGGTGGCGATGCCGGTGCGCAGCACGCCAGCCAGCATCTCGTTGCTGACGGTGTGCACTTGGTCTTGAAGCTGAGTCTCTTATGAAGGTTCGATTGTGGTTGATATGGCACGTTGCTTCATGGATAATGCGGCCCGCTTAGCCGGGGTGGTGGAACTGGTAGACGCGCCGGACTCAAAATCCGGTGCCAGAAATGGTGTGAGGGTTCGAGTCCCTCCCCCGGCACCATTAAGCACTCTAAAGAAGTTCAAAAGAAGTTTCAGGTAATTCCATTTTCATTTCAAAAATAAAACAAATCGTAGGTCGGGCTCCGCCCGACATGGTGGGCAGAGCCCACCCTACGGCTACTGCATTTGTAGGTTGAAAATTGTCAGGAGCGCTCACAAAGATTTTTTATTGCGTAAAAATTCCTCGATCTGTGCAACCGGCACCCCGGGGCTGAACAAGAAACCCTGAATCTCGTCTACTCCCCTGCCGACAGATATTCCCGCATCCGCGTTTTCCATGTCTGAATCCAGCCGGGCAGATCGGCGGCAGGCATCGGCTTGGCGATGAAGTAACCCTGCGCGAGATCACATCCCGATTTTCGCACAAAGTCCCAATCCGCCTGGTCTTCCACCCCTTCCGCCACCGTCTCCATGCCGAGTTGCCTTGCCAGGCCGAGGCTGGAATCGAACAGCGCCCGCAGCGTATCGTTGGCCCAGGCGCCATGCACGAAACTCTGGTCTATCTTGAGTTCATCGAAGGGAATGTCGCGCAACTGGGCCAGCGAAGAATTCCCGGTGCCGAAATCGTCTATGGATAGTTTGAATCGCTTCATGCGCAGCCGGGTGAGAATTTCGAGCGCTGCGCGCGTGTCCTGCATCAACCGGCTTTCAGTTACCTCCAGCACCACGCTGTGCGGCGACACGCCCGCTGCGGCTGTCTGTGCGGCGACAAAATCCGCAAAATCCAGCAAGGTCAGATTATCCATGGATACATTGACCGCCACCCGCAGCATCAGTCCTGCTTCCTCCCAACGCCTGATCTGGGCCAATGCACCGTCCAGCACCGCGCGGGTCAGGTCGTCAATCAGGCCGTGCGCTTCCGCCACCCCGATGAACTGGTCGGGAAACACCATCCCATCCTGCGGATGCCGCCAGCGTACCAAGGATTCCGCGCCCACCACTTCACCCGTGACGACCGACACCTTGGGCTGGTAATAATTGACCAGTTCGCCGTTGACGATGGCGGCGCGCACCTCGTCTGCAGCATAAATTTTCTTCGCCGCCCGATGGCCGTCTTGCGTCGACGCCGTCCACTTCTCCAGCAACGCCGCCAGCCCTTCCGGCGAGGCTGGCTTGTGCAGGTGGCCCAACACCGGAATTTTGTGCGCCCGCACCAGCTTCTCGACAGACTGCCGCATGCGTTCATCTTCTCCGCTCACCAGAATGAGCGCGCCCGCATAACGGTGCTCGACCAGGCGGCGCGCGAACTCGACCCCATCCATCTCCGGCATGATGAGATCCAGCAAAATCAGATCCGGGGAGCGTTCCGGATCATCAACCTGTTCCAGCGCGGCGCGTCCGCTGTCGAAGGTGCTGACCGAGGTATAGCCGAGGTTCGCCAACATGCGGGCCAGCAGCTTGAGCATGAATGGCTCGTCGTCGAGCACCAGAATCCTGATGGCGAATTTTTTCGGCATGGTCTTCTTCCTTTTCTTCCTGTTCGTCCCAAGGGGGAGCGAGCCTACTATTGTGAGTTGGCCATTAAAACAGTGCATCCGTTCGGGCTGAGGTATCGAAGCCCCTTCCGTACTATGTTGCCCTTCGATACCTCAGGGCGAACGGATTTTAATTTTTTAATGGCCGACTTCCATACGAATCCAGATAGCTGTTTACGGCGGACATTTCCGCATCGAAACGGAGCAGTAACGCGGCCAGTTCTGCGGTTTGCCCAGTCTTGCCCGCTTGTTCCATTTCGGCGCACAACTCGCCCAGTGCCAGCGCGCCTACCGAACGCGCAGAGGATTTGAGTTTATGCGCAGCCGCAACCACTGCCGCTGTATTGTCTACCGCGTAAACAACGCGCAGTTCCGCAGCTATTTTGTCTGCGCTGATGCGGAAGTCGTTCAAGAAGTCGTGTATGGTCGCCTCGTCATCGCCCACCAAAGCCTTGAGTACGCTCACATCAACAGATACATTCTGCCCCCTCGCGAGCTCTCCCCCTTGCAGGGGGAGGGTTAGGTAACCAATGACTTGGCTGTCGTTGTTGGACAGCCTAGTCAGATGGCTAGTAGTTCCATCAGAGGGGGTAGAAACGCTGCTTCCCCACTGTTCTATCCCCATCCTATCCTTCCCACTTGCAGGGGGAAGGGACTGGTCTAATGAATTTTTCGGATTTATTTTACCTACAGCTTCACCCGCAACCGGCAGCCATTTTTTCAGCATGGCTTTCAGATCCGCGAGCTGCGCCGGCTTGCTCAGGTAGTCGTCCATGCCGGCGGCACGGCAATGTTCGGCTTCGCCCTTGAGGGCGTTGGCGCTCAGGGCGATGATCGGAATGCGCCGCTTGCCGGTTTCAGCGGCGCGGATAGCTGCGGTCAGTTGATAGCCGTCCATCTTCGGCATGTGCAGGTCGCTGAGCAGCAGCGCGTAGTCGCCGCTCTGCCAGCGTTCCAGCGCCTCGCGACCGTCGCCGGCGACCTCTGCCGCGTAACCGAACAAACCGAGTTGCTGCAGGACCACTTTCTGGTTAGTTTCGTTGTCTTCGGCCACCAGGATCAGGCGGCCCTGCTGCCGCGCCTCCTCGCGAGATGGCGGACTGAACTCCATCTCGCTCTTGCCGTGCTGCGGCGCTTTTCTTTCTTCCTGTGCCCGGCCGGCGACGATGGCCACCGCCTTCAGCAAAGTCCCACGGGTAAGTACATTGCCATCCACCAGCACCACAGCGGCATCTTCCACACGCGGCTCCCGACGCTGCCCGCGCCCGATGACGACGAAGCGAAGCTCATGGTTATCGTGAAACTCGCGTAGCGAGACCGCGTCCCTCTCTCCCGCTTGCGAGAGAGAGCCAGAGAGAGGGAGGTGGGCGCGGGCGATGGCGCGCAGTTCATCCAGCGGCGGCGGAGCACCGGCGGTGTCGATGATCCATATCCATTGTCCGGACGGCAGTGTGGGCATCAACTTCCGTGCCGCCGCCAGATCCGCTGCCCGCTCTACGGTCGCGCCGTCGTGCGTAAGATAGGCGGATAGATCCCCGGCCAGCCCCTCCGTGCCGCCTACCACCAGACACGACAGCCCGGCGACCAGTGGTTTCGTCGCGGCGGCATCGGGTTCGGCACGCAGCGGAACGAAGGGCAGGCGCACGGTGAAGGTGGAGCCCTTGCCAGGTTCGCTCTGCACCAAGATCTCGCCGCCCATCAGTTCCACCAGGTGGCGGGAGATGGCCAGCCCCAGCCCGGTGCCACCAAAGAGCCGGGTGGTGGATGCGTCGGCCTGAGAGAAGGGAGTGAACAGCCCCGCCAGGGTCTCCTCATTCATGCCGATGCCGTTGTCGGCAATGCGTATCAACACCACCTGCTTCGGGCCGCCTTCGGCCATGCCATTCTTGGACAGCATGGCCCGCACCGACACCCGGCCCGGCCGCTGCTGCCCGCTGGAAAACTTGATGGCGTTGTTAGCGAGGTTGATCAACACCTGACGCAGGCGCAGCGCATCGCCCAGGACTTGTTCGGGAATCGCCGGATCAACGAACGGCGTGAGTTCCACCCCCTTCTTTGCGGCCATTTGGTCCAACAGGCCGCAGGCCTTCTCCACCACGCCGGCCACCGACATAGGCGCACTCTCGATCTCCAGCTTGCCCGACTCGATCTTGGAGATGTCGAGTATGTCGTCGATGATGTCCAGCAGGGAAAACGCCGATTCGCGGATGAGATCGACCATCTCCACCTGGTAGCCCTTGAGGCTGGTCTGGTGCAATACGTCGACCATGCCGATCACGCCGTTCATCGGGGTGCGTATCTCATGGCTCATGGTCGCCAAAAACTCGCTCTTGGCGCGTTCGCCAGCTTCGGCTTTGTCTTTTGCTTCCACCGATTCTTCCAACAAAGAACGTATCTTGCTCATCATCTTGCTTAAAGACTTGCCCAGGTCGCCGACTTCATCGTTGCTATGGACTTCAAGCGTAGTGTTAAAGTCGCCGTCCGCGATTTGAATCGCGCTTTTGCTCAGTTGCTTGATGGGATTAATCACTGATCGTCTGACAACCACTATGACTATCAACAGGGCGGTGGCAACGATTAAGAAAAATAACAAGGAATTGATGGTCTGGTTGCGCTGAGTATCTGCCTGGATAGTGGATATCTCTGCGTGGAGATCCGACGAGAGATGCTTGGTCAACTCTTCAAGATCTTTTTTCACTGTTGCTGCCAGACCGGTGAGACTTGCGGCCTCCGTCAAGAACCCCACCTTGCTTGAAGCCTTGCCCATATCTGAAACCATGCCAGGGTACAGGATCAATGCGCGCGCCGAATATTCGTTTAAATTCTGGGCTAGCTTCTGGATTTTTTCTTTATCGGCAGCTTCCGGGAGCTCTATGTTGAGCATAATATTCAGGGCGGCAATAGCAGCATCTCCTTTCATCTGCGCCACACCCAGGCTCCGCTTGTCGCCGAAGACAACCGCGCTCTGATAGGCCTGGGTCTGCTCATCGAATAAAGTCTGTATCGCCTGACTCTGCGGCACAGTCGGGAACACTATAGCAATATGCTGGAGCCGCTCCTGAGACCGCTGCCCCGCGTTGGAGATGAAAGCCATTGAGACTGTGTAGCCGGCAACAATGATCCCCATGCAGAAGTAAATCTTATTTGCAATGCTGAGTGATTGCCACATGCCAAGTATTCCTTTTTTATGTTCAACCCGGATAATCAATCAGGGAAGTTTGAATTTTATCCTGGGGGCGTAATTGTCCATGCGCTCAGATGAATATCTGTGTCGCAGACACCGCTACCAGAGTTACCATCAGGCCGTTAACATTACACACTTTCTTTCCAATAATTTATTCGAGCGATTGCGGAATATTGAGCTGCCCGGATAGAGTCAAATCATATAGCTCGAGCAGTTCATTTTCTGGATGAATGGCATTATGCAAACAATAATCGCCTCTCCATGGTTCATGGACTACTCTTAACCACCGCCTTGACCGTATCATCCACGCTGGAGGCATTGATGTAGCCGATGGCGCGCTTGTTGATGGACACTATTCTCTTTACTTCGACATCGTTGTCTACAACCTTCGGCGGGAGTGAGTTGCCGGTAAAGATGTTTTGCGCCCACAGTGCCGTCATGTTGGATGCGCTTTTCTCCAGCACATAGGTGTAAAAGTCTGCCCGAATCTGACTATCCTCTGCCTGGTCGATGGCAAACACGCCACCGCCGCTGGGCCAGAATTTGGTTTCGCCGGTATATACCTTGACCACAAAATCCTTGTCGACAGTATCGGGATTCGCCTTGTTGACGATCACTACCACATCGCCCGCCCACGCGGACATGCTCAACATCACACCCGCCAGCACGCCAAATATCTTACCCGTCCATTTCATATATTTTTTCCGTTTGAGGTGCGCTGACTCAGAATATGAAATTAACGCTCGCGGCCAGCATGTTCCAGTCTTCTGTGCCGCTACCTGCCGCTACGCCTGTGCCTGCAGCCGGATCGTAGGTTTTCACCGGCATGGCATAGCCCCTGTTGATATTGTCTTCCAGACGCACGCTGACGCTGGAATTGATCTTGTAATTCAGTCCCACGGTGGTGGTCTTCTGGTAATAGGAAGGGTCGGACTTCCGGGCCTGGTCGGTGGTGATGTAATCGTAACGCATGAATGGCGTCCACTTTTCGCCCAAGGTGTAGCCCGCCTGGATATAGGATGTGCTGGAGCTTATGCCGAATTCCTGAGTGCGGGCTGCTTCCGCCTTCACATCCCAATTGTTATTGGTGTAGTCAACTGACAGCACAGAAGATTTATCTCTGGTCGTTATGCCACTGAGGATTTCTTCTTCATTGCCTCCAAAAGCAGCGGCCACAAATCGCAAGCCTTCCACCGGCGTCCGATAAATAGCGCGCCCGCCCAGCAGCCGGCCAAATTTTATTTGTGCGGCTACCTCCGGAGACAGTATCTGTCCTGCATAAATATCCCAGATCACAGATCCGCTGCCTGCTGCATGTTTATAGGTGGCCGCAAGGCCACGCAGGCTTTCATAACGCATTTCTGATTCCTGATACAGGAAAGGCATCAGTGTGGATTGTTGCAAAAAGTGAGCATCGACAAGTTCGCCATAGAGGCCATATGAGAATTTGATCAATCCAGCGCGACCGGAAAGTTCAGACGTGAACCGATAGTCAACATAAGACCATTCGAGTTTGGTGTTTGTGGCAGTGCTGAACAGTTGCATCCAGATTCTTGTGTTGTCGTCCACTTTCGCAGAGAGCACCAGTGCCAACTGGTTAAAGTCCCAACTGCCGTGTCCATCGGCGCCGAGGTAGGTGTTGTGGTTGCTCTGCAAATAACCCTGATGCCCATAACCGTGTATGGCCAACGTATCATCCGCGCCGACCGCATGCGCGGTTGTCTGCACGGCAACAACCAGCAGCCCCATGCCGATGACCCTTGATAAGCGCTGTTTGCACAATTTGGTCATTTTCTTTCCTTCCTTCTAAAAATATTTCAGGTAATGCAAGTAGAAAACGCTGCTCTTCAAGGCTATCGTTTTATGAAAATCACCTTGAGCCATGAACTCAATGTTGCTGCCGTCATCCCATTTGGATTTTTCGCCCAGGAAAATAGACTGTACATCCGTTTTGCTCAGGGAACTGATGGGTACATCCTTGTTCGCGATCAATGCATAATCGTTCGCCAAAACGCCGGACGAGAAACCTAAAAGCACGGCGCCGAGCAGCATCGCTCTTGTGAGCGCCAAGCTCTTACCGTGACATCGTGACCATCTCCTATTTATGCCAGTTCCTCCACTGATGCCAAAAAATCCTGCCAACCCGCAAACTCTGGTGCCCTCTGTATATAGGTCATCCCAATTGTGTTTAGTTGTCCATCCATATCGCACTATAGTCCAGTTTTGCAGGGTGGGCTGCGCCCGCCATGTCGGTAGTAGCCCGGCCTACATTTGGTTCCAACTTATCCGGCTTAGGTTTGCAAAGTTCCGCATGGTGGATACGTTCTTCTCACTTTATCCAACCTACCGCTGCCGCACTCTGACAACCCGTATCGTTTTGTTCTCTACGCTGCCGTACACATGGCGAAATTGGCACATAATCTAATCTCCATCGAGATAGCGTTCAACGCTGAACAGTTCTTGCTCGAACCTGGGCAATAGCATCGCCAGAGCTTCGGTGTCACCGTCCTTGCCGGCCTGTTCCATATCGGCGCACAACTCGCCCAGCGCCAGCGCGCCCACCGAGCGTGCCGCGGACTTGAGTTTATGCGCCGCCCCAGCCACCACCGCTGTATTACCTGCCGCGCAGGCGGTGCGCAGTTCCGCCGCAATTTTGTCCGCGCTGACTCGGAAGTCGTTCAATAAGTCGTGTATGGTCGCCTCGTCATCGCCCACGAGTGCCTTGAGCACATTCACATCAACCGCTACAGATAGTAGGGGCACGGCGCGCCGTGCTCCTACCGTTAGACCCGCATCGCCCACCTCATGTCGAGTTACGCCCGGCGGGCTAACCCGACCTACGTCTGGCATGGGTTCGGCAGACGCAGCCGGCAGCCATTTTTCCAGCATCGCTTTCAGGTTGACCAGTTGCACCGGCTTGCTCAAATAGTCGTCCATGCCGGCGGCGCGGCAATGTTCGGCCTCGCCCTTGAGGGCGTTGGCACTCAGGGCGATGATCGGAATGCGCCGCTTGCCGGTTTCAGCGGCGCGGATGGCCGCGGTCAGTTGATAGCCGTCCATGTTCGGCATGTGCAGGTCGCTGAGCAGCAGCGCGTAGTCGCCGCTCTGCCAGCGTTCCAGCGCCGCGCTGCCGTTGTCGGCGACATCTGCTGCGTAACCGAACAAACCGAGTTGCTGGAGGATCACTTTCTGGTTGGTTTCATTGTCTTCGGCCACCAGGATCAGGCGACCCTGCTGCCGGGCTTCCTCGCGCGACGGCTTTGTTATCGCCGCCGCGGTCTTGCCGGGCAACGGCGTTTCTTCCTCCTGCGCCCGTCCTGCGGCGATGGCGACTGCCCGGAGGAAGGACTGGCGATGCATGACATCGCCGTCCATGGTGATGATGTCCACCGTTTGGGCGCGCCCCTGACGGCGCCGTCCGCGCCTGATGATGACAAAGTGGGGTTCCACGCCAGGCTGATGGTGTCCGTGCTCAACCACCACGAAATGCGGGTCCAGGCTAGTCCGGGTGCGGCAAGCAGCGCGTAATTCCTCGACTGGTGGCGCATCGCGCCCAGCGTCGATGACAAGCAACCACAGGCCGGGCGGAAGCGTGCCGATCAGTTTGCGGGCTGCGTCCAGCTTCGGCACCCGCTCAACGAGCGCGCCTTCGTAGGTCAGATAGGCGGCCAAATCGTCGCCCAACCCCTCGTCGTCGCCCAGCACCAGACAGGAAAGCCCGCTCAGGTCGACAGCCTTGCCGCCGTCTGGCCTGGCCGGCAGCGGTATCAACGGCAGGCGCACGCTGAAGGTGGAGCCCTTGCCAAGTTCGCTCTGCACCGCGATCTCGCCGCCCATCAGTTCCACCAGATGGCGGGAGATGGCCAGCCCCAGCCCGGTGCCGCCAAAGCGCCGGGTGGTGGAGACATCCGCCTGTGTGAAAGAGGTGAACAGCCGCGCCTGGGTCTCCTCGTTCATGCCAATGCCGTTGTCGGCCACCTGAAACTCCACCAGGATTTGTTTAACATCGCGAAGCGATTCGTTCGCCCCCTCTCCCCTCGGGGTAACCAGCGACTTGGCTGCGGTCGTTTGCAGCCTAGTCGAATGGCTAGTTGTTTCACCTAAAGGGTTGGGGAGAGCGAAGCGAGGGGCCGGGAAACGGCTATGCTCATCAAATGTGCTTTCAGCCAGCACCGCCCGCACCGACACACGACCCGGCCGCTGCTGCCCGCTGGAAAACTTGATGGCGTTGTTAGCGAGGTTGAGCAACACCTGACGCAAGCGCAGCGCATCGCCCAAGACTTCTTCGGGAATCGCCGGATCGATGAACAGCGTCAGTTCCACCCCTTTCTTTGCGGCCAGGTGGTCCACCAAGCCGCAGGCCTTCTCCACCACGCCGGCTACCGGCATAGGCACGCTCTCGATCTCCAGCCTGCCCGCCTCGATCTTGGAGAAGTCGAGAATGTCGTCGATGATGTCCAGCAAGGAAAACGCCGATTCGCGGATGAGTTCGACCATCTCCACCTGGTAACCCTTGAGGCTGGTCTGGTGCAGCACATCGACCATGCCGATCACGCCGTTCATCGGGGTGCGGATTTCGTGGCTCATGGCAGCGAGGAAGTTTGATTTCGCCCGGTTGGCATTATCAGCCTCGCGCCGGGCCTGCTCCAGATCGGCGGTGCGCGCAATGACTTTCTGTTCCAGCTCACGGTTGAGTTTATACACCTCCTCCTCAGACCGCTTCTGGTCTTCGATCAAACTCAGCAGCGCCCGGCGGGATTGATTGGCAGCTGCCAGCATCTCCCGCGCCGACTTTTCGGAAGCGACGATGGCCTCGCTGCGCTTTTGCTCAGTCAGATCGGTTGCCACCAGGCAGAAAGCATCAGGCATCCCGGTGATGAGCAGGTTGCTCACCGAAAACTGGACCGGCACCCGTGTGCCATCGCTGGCGGTAAGTTCAAGCTGCTCACGGTGTTTTTCAGCTGCGCCTTTGCTTAACAGAGATTGAAGAATCTGCCGACTGCCGGGCGCAATCCAGGTGTGGATCGTGGCACCGATGACCTTTTCGAGCGGCATCTTGAGCATCTCGGCAAAGCGCCGGTTGGCGTACAAAATCACGCCTTCCGCCGTCATGGTCAGCGCGCCTTCGCTCATCTCCTCGATCAATGTCCGGTAAGATTGATCGGCACCCTTGAGTGTAAAGAGTTGTTCGCCGCCCATGCCAGAGATGAACAGCGCGTCTGCCTCACCACTGAGTATCTCGCGCAGGGTCGCTTCAGCTTTTTCAAGCCGGGCGCGCAGATCTTCGTTTTCTGCGGCGAGTTGTTGTTGGGTTACGGGCTTCTTTGGCATATGGGTGCCTCTAGAAATTCAGAGTTCGCCCAAATGCAAGGCGGGGAAAAAATTTCGCAGCGCCGCATATGTGCGATATGTAAGCAAGAAATTTTTCCCGCAACGCAGCAGTTGGGATGAAGTGTGGATTTTTAGAGGTTCCCATCACGCTTTACTTCGTATATCCAGCCCAACCAGCACCCGCTCGGTGTTCGACATATCCCCGATGATGCGGCGCAAAGGGGGCGGGAGCTTCCTGATGAGTGTTGGCACAGCGATGATCTGTTCGCCCTGCGCCAGTTGTGACTGCTGGTACAGATCAATAACCTCCAGTTCGTAGCGCCCTTGCAGGTTTTCCTCGCAGATTTTTTTGATGTTAGCGATAGCGTTAACGGATTTCGGCGACTGTCCGGCAACGTACAGTTTCAGGATATAGCGGCTTGATACTATTTTGAGCATTGCTATCTTGGCTTTGGATTGCGCGGGCTGGGCTGGATTAGTTTTCATTTCGATCCCCGTTTTGGATTTTTCGCAGTAGCATCCTCCTTGCGGCTCAACCCCATGTCCACACGTCCTTGCGCCAGTTGTGCGCCCTGCGCTTGTTCCTGCCCGGTGATTCTCAGCGACTCGGTTTTTCTCACCTCGAATTCGGCGCGCAGCGCGACAATCTGCGCTTCCAGCGCCTGGTGCTTGCTTTTCAATTCGAGCTGCCGGCGCTCGATTTCCTGCTTGTGCAGCATTTGCACGGCTTGATCTTGCGCCTCCTGTGTCAGCCGTGCCGAGCCGGTCAGCACGCCGCTCGCGCCGACGTATACATCGCGCAATTCCACGCCGTGATCGGTGAGCAGGAACTCGCGAATCTGGTTCGAGTGCGCCATGCCGCGCGATTTCAGGATGGACAAGCCGCGATTGCGTTCGCCGCCGCTGTCGATAGAACGCAGTAACAGCCAGGTGTCTATCAGGGATGAAATGGAAACTTCGGTTTGCTCAAGCACGCCGCCGCCCGACGTTAAATTGGTGAACAAGCCGGTGATCTGATTTGTTTTCAGAAAATCCAAAAGCCGCATCAGCATCGCTTTGACTCCAACCTCATTGTCCCCGATGACGAAACTGTTCAACGGATCCAGAATCACCACCTGCGGTTTGAAGTCATTGATCACTTTGTGCTTCATGGCCAGGTGCGTTTCCAGGCCCGCAATTGAAGGGCGGTTCGCATGAATCTGCAGCAGACCTTTCTTTACCCACTGCTGCAGGTCTATCCCGATGGAACGCATGTTGCGCATGATTTGGCTGGGTGATTCTTCAAATGAAAAATACAGGACGCGCTCGCCGCGACGGCAGGCGGCATCGGCAAAAAGCGCCGCGAAACTGCTCTTGCCGGTGCCCGCCGTGCCGGAGACCAGCACGCTGCTGCCCCGGTAATAGCCTTTGCCGCCCAGCATCGCGTCGAGTCGCGGGATGCCTGTGGAAACGCGTTCGCTGGAGGCAACGTGCTGCAAGCCCAGCGACGTGACCGGCAGCACCGAAATGCCGTCTTCGTCGATCAGAAACGGATACTCGTTGGTGCCGTGGGTCGAGCCGCGATACTTGACCACGCGCAAGCGCCGCGAGGAGGTCTGCTCGCTCACGCGATGGTCNNCCGCGTTCGCCGGTGATGATGGCCGTCACGCCTTTGTCCTTTAACCAGCGAAACAGGCGGCGCAGTTCGGCGCGCAGGATGAGCGGATTGGGCAAGCCGGAGAACAGCGATTCGACCGTATCCAGCACCACGCGCTTGGCGCCGATTGCATCAATCGCTGACCCCAGGCGGATGAACAAACCTTCCAGATCATATTCGCCGCTCTCCTCAATTTCGCTGCGCTCGATATACACAAAATCCACCACGATCTTTTTGTGCGCGATTAGGTCTTTCAAATCGAAACCGAGCGAGGCGACGTTCTGGGTCAGGTCTTTGGCGGTCTCTTCGAAAGCCATAAACACGCCCGGCTCGTTGAACTCTGTCGCGCCCCGCACCAGAAACTCCATCGCGAGCAGCGTCTTGCCGCAGCCCGCGCCGCCGCACACCAGCGTCGGCCTGCCTTTGGGCAATCCGCCACCGGTGATTTCGTCCAGCCCCTGAATGCCGGTCGGTGATTTGGGTAGTTGCGGTCTGGATTTGTGCTCAGGCATGGATATTTTCTTTGCACCGGATTTTTGTTCTGACTGGGATTTTTGTTTTGGCTTGGGTTTGGTCATGATTTATTCCTCTATTGGGTCTTGAGAGTCAGCGCTGGGGTAGCGCGGATGTTTGCCGGTTTTGCCCAGCAAATCGTTCACTTCATGCTTGAGGTCAAGGATGCGCTCCTCTCGATCCGAGGTTACCTCGTGCCAGCGGCGCAGTTCCTCGAGCTGTTCGGCCTGCTTGACTTCGGCCTGCTTGCGCTCGGTGATGTCCAGCAGCGTCGCCAGGCGATGAGGAACACCATTTAGTAAAACGATGTCCGCCGAGAGCAGCGCATTGAGAATATTGCCGCCGCGAGCCCGCAAGGAAACTTCGACATTCCGTATCGAGGTGCCGGCACGTTGGCCAAGTTCGAGCAATCTCTGAAGCTCTTCCACGCTGATGATCCCCAAATCCGCAAGACTCTTCCCAAACATTTCTTTCCGGGAATAACCAAAAAAATCCGCATACGATAAATTTACATCCACAATCTTGCCATCCAGTGTGCCAATGGCGACCATTGCCGGGTTGGATTCAAATATTATGGAGAATTTCTCCTTGCTCTCGCGCAACGATTCCGCCGCGAGCTTTTGCTCGGTGATGTCATGCACAGTCCCGCGCAGCTTCACTACGCTGCCATCCGTCCCGCGTATCGCCTCACCGCGCGTGGTAGTCCAACAGATCGCGCCGTCGGCGCGGATCATTTCGAGTTCGAGGTCGTAGGATGCCCCCGTCTCGAGAGTCTTGGCGATGGCGGTATCCAGCTGCTGCCAGCTTTCTGCTGTGTAGAACTGCTGCAGGGTCTCAAAGGTCGGCGCCGGCAAACTGTGGTCGCGGGCAAGCACATGGTTCATCCCGTCAGACCACGCGATGATACCCGTAGCTAGCGTCCACTCCCAACTCCCGATCCGCGCGATGCGCTGCGATTCCTGCAACTCCGCTTCGCGGCGCGTCAGGGCTTCTCCCTTCTGCTTGCGCTCGTTCATGGTGGAGTTGAATCTGAATATCGCGGTCATGAAAATCAGCAGGCTTGCAAGCGTGCCGATGGTGATGGTGATAAATGAGAACCGTGCCACGCTTTCCGATTCCTGTTTCAATTGCCGGATGAGTTGGTAATGCTCGCTTTCAGCCTGATCGAATGTGATACGGAGGCTGTCCAGCAAGTCTTCTCCATGACGGATCATTTTGTTGCGTGCAGCAACGGTCATGCCGGTAAGTCTGGCATCAATGACTTGTTGAAACCACTTGAGTTGCGCTTTGAACTGCACTTCGATCCTGGCGAACTGCTGTTGTTGATGCGGGTTGACGGCGATGAGTTTGCGCAACGCATCCAGCTTCACATTGCTGTTGACTTTGGCCTCAAGATAGTGGGTCTTGAACTGTTCGTCGCCGGTGATGATGTAGTCAAGGATGTGGGCTTGGGCATCGATAACTTCGATCAGGATACTCTTGGTATAGCCCTGCGCTTCTTCGCTATAGGCTATTTTGCGGTTTGTTTCGCCCAGCCAGAATTGGCTC
Source organism: Gallionella sp. (assembly GCA_003134595.1). Taxonomy (GTDB): domain Bacteria; phylum Pseudomonadota; class Gammaproteobacteria; order Burkholderiales; family Gallionellaceae; genus Gallionella. The sequence goes on from PLBS01000150.1 coordinate 51,613, forward strand.
CGGTTGGTGTTGAGGCCGATGAGCACCAGCAGTGCTATGCCGCAGGCAAACGCCGCCGTGGTATTCCTGCTGATCGACCATTGCAAGACATCCTGCTGCCAGCTAATTGCAACGACAGCCATGCCCAACATCGCGAACAATAGGGACGTGTGCATCGCCATGATGGTGAGGCCAAACCAGCCATAGGTGCCGAGACCCGGTGTGGGATAGGACAGCATCGCCGCCAGCGCGAGGGTCGTCACCAGCAGGCCGAGGCTCACCGACGCAAGCGCAGTCCAGCGGGTCTTGCGCAAACCGCCGGTGATCCACAATGCCGCAGCCAGCAAGACGAAACTCAAGGCCGTTTCCGGCGCCATCCGCCCCGGATACGATGTGCCCACCGTGCCGTTCGGCTCGATGAACAACCACTGGTCTATGCCGGGATTCCAACCGAAGACATATTCACCCAGCGNNAAACAGACGGCGGTGTTCGCCTTCATGGCAACCCAGCCCGGCAAGACGCTCTTCAGTGTGACAATATCGAATGTCCAGCCGACCAGTACCATGGCGCCCACAACCACCGACAGAAGCGCAGCCCATGATGCGAGTTTCGGCGTCATCGCTGCGAGGTGGGTGCGGTCAGTTTCCATTATGGATGATCATCCTCATCACGACTGGCCCCTCAATAATGTCCGGTTCACCGAATTACTCTTTGAAAAAACTGCGACCACGTAAAACCATGTACACGATATGGTTGATAAAATCAATGTCAATTCAATTTTGCAATACGCATCCACAATACCGGCAGTCGGCGCCCGGATACGTTCGATTGCGACATGCGCCGGGCGGCGCTCGGCCTCACGCCAGTCGATTGCCTTGTTGGTCTTTTGCGGGATTGTCTTGTAGGTCGTCTTGGGTGGTGTGCTCATGGCTGTATTCCCCTTATGCACTTGCCGTCGCAGGCTGAGGCAAACTTGCCAGCAGGGACGTAACTATCTCGGTCAACCGCCCGGCAGTCAACCCATCCGCTTCCGGCAGGATCTCGTCCTGCGGGTGCTTGCGCATCAACAGCAGCACATTTCCGAAATAGCGCTGCGCTTCCCGGTAGCGTCCCTGCGACTGATGCAGGTTCCCCAGGGCAAAGTGGGCAAGCACGAACATTGGTTCGAGATAGAGAGCGCGTATCAATGACTGAATGGCGATATCGTACTGTCCCTGCTCCTGCAAAATAGTGGCGCTGAGATAATGGTGCAACGGGTTCAGCTTGTCGGCGGCGATCGCCTTTTCGCACCACTCCAAAGCCTCGCTAAGCCTGCCCTGATTGGCGCAGCTACGCGCCATGCGGGATGGTGCCTCGCGCTCATCCGGTTGTGGGGCTGGTAGCTGGTCGGCCTGGGTTGCGGGAGATGTATTGGTTTGTGAAACTTCTAACCCAGCACCGGTGGGAGCGGCCTCCTGGCCGCGACAGGCTTTGTCGCGGCCAGGAGGCCGCTGCCACAAAATAGATTCTTCCTGTTTTGAATCGGACTTAGGCGGAACAGATAACGCTGCATTGTCCATCTTCCGGTACAGCACCGTCCCCGGAAACTCGACCGGCGTGAACGAGGAAAGCAAGCTATTCGAGGCTTCCGCTGGACTGACGATCAACCACCCGCCGTCAATCAGCGCGCGGTGAAAATTGCCGGTGACCTGCTTTGCCCGATGCGCGGTGAAATACATCAGGACATTGCGGCAAAAAATCACGTCCATCGCGCTGGTGTTGTTCAATAGCGATGGATAAACATCATCGGCAAAATTAAGGTAGGAAAACGTCACCATCTTCCTGATACGAGGATGTATCTCGAAGCTTCCATCCCTGGTCTTGTTGCAATACCGCTCGCGGAGCCAGACTGGCGCATAGCGAAACGACCATTCGCCATACATCCCCTGCGCTGCCTTGCGCAGAAATTTCGGGTTAAAGTCCGTCGCCAGAATGGTGACGTTCCAATCTTTGAGATCAGGAATGAGTCTGTCGAGCATTATCGCGATGGTATAGGCTTCCTCGCCCGTGCTGCAGCCCGCACTCCAGATGCGCAAACGCCGCTCATTCTGGCGGCGTGATTGCAACAACCTCGGGAGAATATGCTCCTCTAAAATCCCTAAACTCTGTTTCTCTCGGAAAAAATAGGTTTCCCCCACGCTCAGGTGGCTGGCAAGAACCTCGTTCATGCGGCGTGTCAGTGGGGCTGACAACAGCCAGCGTGCACATGATTCCCGATCCAAAAAATTGAAATCCGGCGCTGCCGCCGTTATTCCACGCTCGAGATCGCTCCAGCGTTCTTGCGGGAAGTGCAGACCCGTCTGCGTGGCGACAAATTCGCTCAGCTGTGACAACAATGAAGAGGAAAGTGTGGGGCGCATGTTTTGTCTCAGGAGGTTTCGAGTGTCCGGTTTTCCGGTGCCTGGTTTTCCAGGGCTTGGTCCAGAGAACTTTCTTCTTCCAGCGAAAGAAATTTGTCCAGGTCGTGGATGAGGATCAAGCCGTCTGCTAGTTTTATCACCCCTTCCACATACTCAACCTTGGGAAGGATATTTTCTGTTTCGATCAGACTCTGCGCGGAACATGCGATGACATCCAGCACCGCGTCCGCCACCAGCGCAACTGGTTGTCGCGCCGTGTGCGCGACAACCAGTTGGTCGATCAGTGCAATCTCACGATCCGGCAGGCAAAAACGCCGGCGCATATTGATGACCGGGATGACCCGCCCCTGAAAGTTGACAACACCGAGGATGATGTCAGGTGCCTTGGGCAACGGGGCGATAGCTACCATGCGCACCACCCTGTCCACCACATGCAACGGCAGGGCGTAGCGCTGATCGCCCAAGGTAAAAATAATAAGGAAATCTGACTTCTTCATTGCAACCCTAAAAAATCTGACTTCTTCATTGCAACCCTAGAGTGATGTTCAGGGATGACAAAGTGTGCAGGCATTTGCCTGTGTTGAAACCGTCCGATGCTCCATTATTTACCACTCGCAAATCGAATTTTGCTCTCGACCCTGCGCATTCGCCATTTGTAACGATTGTACGGGATACTAAATTTGTCCTACCCTATCTGTTCTGATAGGTGTATATTTTTAATTCCTGTTGGTAAAAGCAGTTTAAGCGATCCTTTTCAAGGATCAATTGATTCAGCAACAAACTGTGAAAGAGGCGGGTATATAAAGTAGGGAGGTGTGCTGGGGATGAAATTTATAGAGCGATTTGCCGACCTCTTGCGCCGCAGCACAATGGAAGACTGGCGCAACCAGGTTTTCAAGTTGGGGGGCGATCTTGGTTATGAACGTACCCTGCTGGCAATCTTTCCGGATCGGCATACCCCGGTAGAGGCAGAGTTTGCTTTTTTGCATAGCAATTACTCCCCTGACTGGCGCAACAAGTACGACTCGGAGAAGATGGGCCATGTCGACCCGACTGTTTCCCATTGCGCGAGTAAATCAACCCCTCTGATCTGGTCACCGGAAATTTTTTCTGTCCGAAAGCAAAAGGAAATGTACGAGGAAGCATGTGGGCATGGCCTTCGATCAGGTGTCACTTTGCCTATTCATGGCGCGAGAGGCGAGCTTGGTGTCCTGTGTTTCGTGACTGACGTAAAACCGGACAAGCTCTTTCAGCGGGATACGCTTCGCAACCTTCCGGAACTTTCATGTTTTCGTGATTTCATTTTTGAATCTTCGCTTCAGTACATGAAGCCTTCATGTACTACCGAGAAACCTGCTTCCATCACCCGTCGCGAATTGGAATGCCTCAAGTGGAGCGCAGCGGGAAAAAGTTCCTGGGAGATCGGTCAGATACTGCACTGTACCGAGGCTACAGTGAACTTCCACTTCAGCAACCTCCGCCTCAAATTCAACACTACAACCCGTCAGCAGGCGGTTATCAAAGCGATCAGCTTGGGGCTAATCTACCCGCTATAGCTAGGTTAGCCTCCGGCTTTCCAAGCCTTATCAAGCGACATTGATGTCTGGCGTTTCACAAGTCGCCATCATTGATCGCCCCTTCCAAATAGAGCTTCAACAGGATGGCAACCGGCGGCGGAATCACTGTGCCCATCTCGAAACGGCTCCCGCGTGACTGTGTCACCCCGAATCGCGACCAGAAACGCGACTGGCTCTCCCGCCGCGTCCTACGGTATTCACGCAAAGCCTCAGGGTTAAACCCATTTTTTTGTATTACCCGTCGAACCAGCTCCATTCCTTCCCCTCCAAAAAAGTTAGCCAGATAGTCGCAGGCAACCTCACTCCTCAAGTGCATCTACGAGTGGGTCAGCAATTTTGCAGCAAAGTTGGCCGCTCCGTACCTATCAGTTCAGATAGTTACGCAAATTAGCCATTGAGCATAATTTCTATGCGTACTGGGTAATCCAGTCAACTCAATGGGAGGATCACACATGTCATATCAAATTAAAATTGCATCAAGAAAAGAGTTCGCCAGCAAGGATTTGTGGGAAATGCATCGGCTGCGTGCCAAGATATTCAAGGACAGGATGGGATGGGAAGTACCCATCATAAGCGGCATGGAGATCGATGGTTACGATGCCCTGGATCCGTACTACATGATGATTCGGGGGTCTGTGAATGGGCTGTGCGGCTGCTGGAGGGCACTACCGACAGAAGGGCCTTATATGCTAAAGGACACTTTTCCGGAATTATTGTACGGTCATCCGGCTCCGGCAGATCCGAAAATATGGGAATTAAGCCGCTTTGCCGTTGATGCTGAAGGTCCGCAAGGGTTCGGGTTTTCCGGGCTATCTCTGGATGCGTTACGGGAGATCGTTACATTCGGCGACAAAATGGGCATTGAACATTACGTCACGGTCACTACGTCCTCAATTGAACGCATGATGCGGCGCGCAGGATTCGCCGTCATCCGTTACGGGCCACCCATACGGATTGGCGTGGAGAATGCGGTGGCATTGGATTTTGACATCGGCGAGCAGACACACGAAGCACTGTTCGGCAAGATTCCGCAGGCGGCTTGATCGGCAAACAGCCGCGACACCCTTCGCGGGCAATTTCGCGACTGATGGAGGGTTCGTGGCGGCTCATCAGCATGGCAATGACATTCTGGTTATGAACGATTTTCAAGAGGACGTAAATATTGGTATCTGTCGTCTCGAATAAGGGATGTGAAATTTATCCTGGCAATTTCGACATATTGTTCAAGGGGGCTGGATGCTGACGCACCCTATACACTTAAGCCATTAACCGGAGTTGCACTTCGAACTTGAAGTGGCGGATATATTGGGAATCGCTGAACGCGCTGTCAATTTCCAGATTAATACCGCTGAGGCATTACCGATGTGAATACCCGTTTCAAAAATAACATGCAACACGCCGAACCTCACCGGTGCGTCGCGGTACAGGGGACGCACTAAAATTTATTTAGGCGATAAGTTGAGAGGTTTGATAGAATGCGCGCCGCCTCTAGCGGGGTTAGTGCATGGGGTAAACCCTCATCTTGATTGCCCGTTAAGTCCGCTGAAGCAAATAACGGCGCGACTTTCAGGAAATAGGTGTTGCTCCCTCCCCTGCACCACATAACCAATGCCGTTTAGTATTGTCAACCGAACAAATGCGCAGTGCGTTATAGGCACCGACACGGTAGTGTCTTAAACGTTTATTAATCTACTAAAAATTGGAGTTCACAATGAGCAAACTGTTATCCGTACTGATCGCTGCTGTATTCGCTGCTGTTTCTTTCACCGCTGTTGCTGCTGACGCGGCTCCAGCCAAGGCAGCTCCAGCTGCCACAACTGCTGCTCCTGCCAAGGCAGAAACTAAGGCAGAAGAAAAGAAGGAAAAGAAAGCAAAGAAGGCTAAAAAGCATAAGAAGGCTAAGAAGGCTGCCGCAGAGAAGGCTGAAACTAAGTAATTTGTCACATGTTTGAAAAAGGCAGGGGTTACCCTGCCTTTTTTTATTTGTAGAATACAAATGGGAACCTCTAAAAATCCACATTTCATCCCAACTGATGGAACTACTAGCCATTC
>PLBS01000039.1:0-5207 GCA_003134595.1 Gallionella sp.
TGCGGATGCGTGTCCCAGATCTTGCCGAGTTCGCGCATCGCGGGGATTTTGCTGAAGCCTTCACGGAAACGTTGCACCCTGCCGCCCTCGTGATCCACCGCGATCAGCAACGGCGGGGTGCGCAGCGCATGGATCGCGGCGTTGAGCTCGGCAAGCTGGCCGGGCGACTGAAAGTTGCGCGCGAACAGGATGACACCGCCGACCAGGGGATGACTCAGGCGCGCTTCATCCTCTGCGGTAAGTTGCGTACCGAGCACATCCAGCATCACGGGGCCCAAACTCATTTCCTCTCCTAACGATTAGTCAATGGGACGATAGCTCAATTGGTTTCCAGCACCACAAACGCGACGATCATGCTGCGTTCGTCACTGATGGAAAGATGATGGCCGCTGATACCCAATTGCGCCAAATGGGTGCGCAGCACTTCGTCGAACTGCAGCACCGGTTTGCCGAGGCCGTCATGTGTGATACTGATGCGGCGCAGACTGACCGGATCGCGCAGTCCGCTGCCGACCGCTTTGGCAAAGGCTTCCTTGGCAGCGAAGCGTTTTGCCAGGAAGCGTGAGGCATTGGAACTGGCCTGATAATCGGACGACTCGCGTTCGCTCAGCACCCGTGCGGCAAAACGAACGCCATAACGCGCCCACATCGTTTCAATGCGCGCGTATTCGACGATGTCCGTGCCGATGCCGAAAATCATGATAAATCTACTGCGCAGCCCGATTGCTGCGTCACGTGCTCGCTCATTCCTCGCCTACCCACTTGGTATGTCTCGTCATTCACTGCGCGGCTCCTTGCACTCGGGCTTGCTCGCTACGATTTCTATGGCTCGCCCGCCAACAATGCTTTCATTTTCTTTACCGCCGCTTCCAGCCCGATGAACAACGACTCGGCAATGATGGCATGACCGATGTTGAGTTCGACCAGATTGGGGATTGCAACGATAGGCTGCACGTTGTGGTAATGCAGGCCGTGCCCGGCATTCACCTGCAGTCCTTGCGCATGGGCGTGTTCCGCCGCGATGCGGATGCGTGCCAGTTCATGCTTGTGCTCCGGCACACTGTCCGCATCGGCATATTTGCCGGTGTGCAATTCCACCACCGGCGCACCGGTGCGGCGCGCCGCATCGATTTGCTTTGAGTCCGGGTCGATGAACAAAGACACGCGGATACCCGCTTCGGCACAACGCACACAGGCCGCCTTGATAGCATCGAAATAGCGTACCACGTCCAGCCCGCCTTCGGTGGTCAGTTCTTCGCGGCGCTCCGGTACCAGACACAAGTCATGCGGCTTGATGCGCAGCGCGATCTTGAGCATATCGTCGGTGACAGCGCTTTCCAGATTCATGCGCGTTTGCAGCATGTCGCGCAGCACCTCCACATCGCGGTCCTGGATGTGGCGGCGGTCTTCGCGCAGGTGCAAAGTGATCGCATCGGCTCCGGCGGATTCTGCCAGCAACGCGGCACGCACTACATTGGGATAACGCGCGCCACGCACCTGGCGCAACGTGGCGACATGGTCGATGTTCAATCCTAGTTTGATCATAGTTTTTGCAAGTCCTTAATCAATTCCCGGGTATGCAAGGTCTTGCCGCCGAGATGATGGTTCAGCAAAACCCGCATCAGTTGCTTGCTCTGTTGCGCGGTGGTCGGGTCGGTATAATCGTCCGCCGCCATGTCCAGCATGGTCTTGCCCAGCACTGGCAAACCTTCCCGTGCATCGCCGTCATCCGGAAGCGCCCCTCGCTCCACGGCATAACGATAGCAGAGTTCCGCCTGTATCGCCTTATCGCTGCCGGCTTCACGATCCAGCACCAGTGCATAGCCCAACTCCTGCAGCAGGTGTTTCTCGAAACAACGCAGCGTGGCACCATGGTCGGCTTCGTGCGCCAGGCGGTACAAGGTGGCGCGGTAGTAGTCGAACAAGTGTTCATGCGGATCGTCGCGCGCCAGCAGGTTGAGCAGCAACTCGTTCAGATAGAATCCGCACATCAACGCCGTGCCTTGCAAATAGGGCTGTCCGCCTTGCCACTCCGCGCTGTGCAAAGTACGCACTTCGCCCTTGCCGAACCAGCTTAACAGCAACGGCTGAAAATTCATCAGCAGGCCGCGCAAGCTGGACTTGGGACGCCGCGCCCCGCGCGCCACCATCGTCAACCGCCCATGTGATCGGCTGAATACATCGAGAATCAGACTAGTTTCGCGAAACGGATAGCTGTGCAAGACGAACGCCAACTCGTCCTGATGTTTATTCCGGCTCGCAACGGTCATTCGTAACCCAAGCTGCGCAACACGCGTGCGTCATCCGCCCAACCGCTACGCACCTTGACGAACACCTCGAGGAACACCTTGCCATCGAACAGCTTTTCCATGTCCAGCCGCGCCTGGGTGGCGATCTCTTTCAGCTTTTCGCCTTTTTTGCCGATCAGCATCGCCTTGTGAGCTTCCTTGTCCACCAGGATCGCGGCATGGATGCGGCGCAACTTGCCTTCCATTTTGAATTGCTCGATCACCACGCTGACCGAATACGGCAGTTCTTCGCCGGTGAAGCGAAATACTTTCTCGCGCAACATTTCCGCAGCCAGAAAGCGTTCGCTGCGATCGGTGATGTCGTCTTTGTCATAAATCAATTCGCCCGGCGGCAAAAAGCGCCACAAAGCCACGCGCAATTCGTCCAGCTTGCTGCCCAGCCTGGCGCTGACCGGCACGATTTCGGCGAACTTGAAATCCTTCGCGACACGCTCGGCGAACGCGAACAACTGGCCCTTATCCGCCACCTCGTCGATCTTGTTGATCACCAGCAATACCGGGCGATTGTCCGGCAACAGCTTGAGCACTTCCTGATCGCGCTCGTCATAGCGCAACGCTTCCAGCACATACATCACCACCTGCACGTCGCGCAGACTGCTGGTCACCACGCGATTCATGCCGCGATTCAAAGCATTGAGATGCTTGGTCTGAAACCCCGGCGTATCGACGAACACAAACTGCGCGTGCTCATCGGTGTAGATACCGTGGATCCGGTGGCGCGTGGTCTGCGCCTTGCGCGAGGTGATGCTGATCTTCTGCCCGATCAGGTGATTGAGCAGCGTGGACTTGCCCACATTGGGCCGCCCGACGATGGCGATGAAGCCGCTGCGAAAATCCATATTGGGTTCGGTCATGTTGTGGTTGGTAATTGTTGAAAGGCCGCTTGCGCCGCCTGCTGTTCTGCATTACGTCGGCTGTTTCCCGTACCGAGAGCGGAAATTTTTAGTGACGGGATGACGCACTCCACCTGAAAAGATTGCGCATGGGCCTCGCCTTGCATGGCAATAACGCTGTAGGTCGGCAATGGAATCCGTTTGCCTTGCAGATATTCCTGCAACAAGGTTTTGGCATCCTTGCCCAGCGTCTGCGCATCAACTTTTTCAAGATAGGGCACATACAGATTCAACACGGTCTGTTCTGCCGCCGCGAAGCCAGAATCCAGCAAGACTGCGCCGAACAAGGCTTCCAAGGCATCCGCCAATATCGATGGGCGACGAAAGCCGCCGCTCTTAAGCTCGCCCTCTCCCAGCCTTAAATGACTGCCCAGATCGAGTTGCTGCGAAAGTGTCGCTAGGGTTTCTTCCCTGACCAGATTGGAGCGCAATCGCGACAACTCGCCCTCGCTCAACTGCGGATAGTTGTTATACAGGTGTTTGGCAATGACGCAGCCGAGGATGCTGTCGCCCAGGAACTCCAGGCGCTCGTTGTGCTCCGGCGCGTAGCTGCGATGGGTCAGTGCGCGTTGCAGTAATTGCGGCTGCCTGAACACATACCCCAACTGCTTGCACAGCGCACTGCCGCGCAAAGATTCTTGCGCTCTCTGGCTGTCTTTATTTGCCTTCACTGCTTGGATTGAATTCCATATAGAGACTGACGTTGCCAACCAGCGGAACTTTGACGGCGTAGCTGGCACTCAAGACCGGTCTTCCTCCATCGCTGGAAATATCAATATCACTTGCTTTGATCGCAGTAATGTTGTCGATCGAAATGCGCCTGTCGAAGGATGTCTGAATGTCGTGTGGCGTAGCTTTTTGCATATCCGGATCATGTGCAATCGTGACGAAGATATTTTTGATTTGTGCAGCCTGCATGTAAGCCGGAATGAGTTTAAGTCCGGTGATGCCGAAAAGCACTAACAGGAAAGCTCCAAAAATAAACCCGCCAAAACTTATTCCTCGTTGTTGCACTGGCATTGCTGTATTCATTTTTTCTCCTGGTTTAGTTGATCGACATACCTATGCGCTTCAAATCAGAAAAATTCATCCAAATGAAAAATGCCTTGCCGACGATCTGGTTGTCCGGCACAAATCCCCAATAGCGGCTGTCACGACTGTTATCACGATTATCGCCCATCATAAAGTATTGTCCTTCGGGCACCTTGCAGCGCACCATCTCATTGTCATAACTGCAATTCTCGCGCCCGCTGAATTCGGCAACAGCACCCAGATGCAACGTCGGCATCTCGGGGTTGATCAGCACCGCGTGCTTGCGCTCTCCCAATGTTTCGAGGCGTTTTTCGGTATGCACGAAGTTCAGTCCAGTCTCGACGTAATTGTAATCGCCATCCGCTTCCTGCGGCTGTTCGATCCCGTTGATCCGCAGCCGCTTGTTGCGATATTCGACAGTATCGCCGGGAAGCCCGACCACGCGCTTAATATAATCCAGCGAGGGATCTTCCGGGTAGCGGAACACCATCACATCGCCGCGCTGTGGATTGCTCAGCGGGACGATTTTCTGGTTAATGACAGGCAGCCGCACACCATAGGTAAATTTATTCACCAAAATAAAGTCGCCGACTTGCAGGGTGGGAATCATCGAGCCGGATGGTATCTTGAACGGCTCGATCAAAAAGGAACGAATGAAAAACACCACCAGGATGACCGGAAAGAAACTTTTGGCATATTCCACCCACCATGGCTCAGCAACTCCGCTGCCGCGCTTGGCTGCCAAAGTGAAACGATCCAGCAACCAAATGCCGCCGGTGACCAGCAACAACACAAACATAATTAATGCGAAATCCATTTTTATCCTTTATTCCAGTTCAATTTCGAAGGTCAAACAAGCCTGTCCTGAGCCCAGTCGAAGGGGCGGCGACGAGCGAACGACGCAGACAGTGCTAATGCACGGCTATAACCAGCGACTTGGCTATCGTATTTTGATAGCCTAGTCGAATGGCTA
>PLBS01000039.1:5223-11715 GCA_003134595.1 Gallionella sp.
CGTTTCTTGCCGGCCTTCTGTTTTTCCAGCAGCTTTTTCTTGCGCGAAATATCGCCGCCATAACACTTTGCCAGCACATTTTTTCGCATGGCCTTGACGTTCTCGCGCGCGATGATATTCGATCCGATAGTCGCCTGTATCGCCACATCGTACATCTGGCGCGGTATAAGTTCGCGCATCTTGGCCACCACTTCACGGCCGCGGTGCTGGCTGTTGGCGCGATGCACGATCACCGACAGCGCATCCACTTTCTCGCCGTTGATCAGCATGTCCACCTTGACCACATCCGCCGCCCGGTATTCCTTGAACTCGTAATCCATCGACGCGTAGCCGCGCGACACCGATTTCAGCTTGTCGAAAAAATCCATCACAATTTCCGCCATCGGCATTTCATACACCAGCATCACCTGCTTGCCGTGATAGCTGATGTTGATCTGCGTGCCACGCTTCTGGGTGCACAGCATGATGACCGAGCCGACATATTCCAGCGGCATGTACAGATTCACCGTCACAATCGGTTCGCGAATTTCCTCGATCTTGGACGGATCCGGCATCTTGGACGGATTGTCCACGACCAGCACCTTGCCGTCGCGCTGCACCACCTGGTAAATCACCGTCGGCGCAGTGGTGATCAAATCCATGTCGAACTCGCGCTCCAGCCGCTCCTGCACGATTTCCATGTGCAGCAACCCGAGGAAGCCGCAACGGAAGCCGAAGCCCAAGGCCTGCGAAACTTCCGGCTCGTAGCGCAGCGCGGAATCATTCAGCTTGAGCTTTTCCAGCGAGTCGCGCAGCGCTTCATACTGGTTCGATTCCACCGGAAATAACCCGGCGAACACCTGCGGCTGCACTTCCTTGAAGCCGGGCAACGCCTGCTTCGCCGGCTTGTTCAAATGGGTGATCGTATCGCCCACCTTGGCCGCTTTCAGTTCCTTGACACCGGCAATAACGAATCCGACCTGGCCAGCGCTCAAGCTTTCGCGCGGCTGCGACTTGGGTGTGAATACGCCGATATTTTCGGTCAAATGTTGCGCGCCTGTGGCCATGAACAGAATCTTTTCCTTGGGCTTGAGCGTGCCATTCATCACCCGCACCAGCATCACCACGCCGACGTAATTGTCGAACCACGAATCGATAATCAACGCCTGCAACGGCGCGTCCGGATCGCCTTTGGGGGCAGGCACTTTGACAATCAGCGCTTCCAGCACATCCTGCACGCCCTCGCCGGTCTTGGCGGAACAGCGTGTCGCATCATGCGCATCGATGCCGATCACTTCTTCGATTTCCTCGATAGCGTTTTCCGGATCAGCCGAAGGCAGGTCGATCTTGTTCAGTACCGGCACCACTTCGACACCCAGATCCAATGCAGTGTAGCAATTCGCCACAGTCTGCGCCTCCACGCCCTGTGAAGCATCCACCACCAGCAGCGCGCCCTCGCAGGCCGACAGCGAGCGCGACACCTCGTAGGAAAAGTCCACATGCCCCGGCGTGTCGATCAGATTGAGGTTATAGACTTGGCCATCGCGCGCCTTATAGCTTAACGCGGCGGTTTGGGCCTTGATGGTGATGCCGCGCTCGCGCTCCAAATCCATCGAGTCGAGCACCTGCGCTTCCATCTCGCGGTCAGACAAGCCGCCGCACAACTGGATGATGCGATCGGCTAAAGTGGACTTGCCATGGTCGATGTGTGCAATGATGGAAAAGTTACGGATATGCTGCATAGAGTCCAAAATAAAAATCCCGCCTAAACCGGCGTTTTCGCGAAGCGCCCAATATTTCAAAGGGACGGATTCTAGCCGATTTGTGCGGGACACGCAGGACTGTGATGGGGGCCTCTAAAATTCAGAGTTCACCCAAATGCAAGGCGTGGAAAAAATTTCGCCGCGCCGCATATGATTTATATGTCAGCAAGAAATTTTTTACACAACGCAGCAGTTGGGATGAAATGTGGATTTTTAGAGGCTCCCAGATTACTTTTCGTCCAGCTTGATCGCCACATACGAAGCGTTATCGCCCCTCCGTACCAACAACGCGACATTACGCCCATTGGGAACCTGCTTGAGCAGTTCGTTTAGCTGCGCCAACGAACGAATTTGCACATTGCCGATTGACAGCAGCACATCGCCCTGATGCAATCCGGCGGCACGCGCAGCCGAACCTTTGACATCTTCCACCAGCAATCCACCGCTGACTTGCAGCTCCTGGAGTTGCTCAGCGCTCAACTCGCTGACGGCAATGCCCAGACGCGAAATCATCTCTCCAGCATTGTCGGACGGCTTCCTGGCAGAGTGCGCAAGCATGCCATCTTCAGGCATTTCTGCAACCTCGACGGTGACTTGCTTGGACGCGCCCTTGCGCCACAGCTCGACCGCCACCCTGGTGCCCGGTTTGACCGCCGCCACCATGCGCGGCAAATCGCTGGAATTATTCACCGGCTTGCCGTCAAACTTGAGAATCACATCGCTAGCCTGGATGCCCGCCTTGTCGGCCGGAGCATTCTTCTCCACATTGCTGATCAGCGCGCCATTGGGTTTGCTCAGGCCAAATGACTCAGCCAACTCGCGGGTCAATTCCTGTATCGTCACTCCAATACGCCCGCGCGTCACCTTGCCAGTGCTGCGCAATTGGTCAGCCACTTGCGTCGCCACATCGATCGGGATCGCGAAAGCCAGGCCCATCGAACCGCCGGAGCGGGTATAGATTTGCGAGTTTATGCCGACCACTTCTTCATTCATATTAAATAATGGGCCGCCGGAGTTGCCGGGGTTAATTGCCACATCTGTCTGAATGAATGGCACGAAATTATCTTGCGGCAAGGAACGGCCCTTGGCACTGACAATACCGGCGGTAACGCTATTATCAAAGCCAAATGGCGAACCGATCGCGACTACCCATTCGCCCACTTTGAGCTTGTTCGGGTCACCCACAGTTATTTTCGGCAAGCCAGTCGCTTCGATTTTTAGCAAAGCCACATCGGTACGCTTGTCCACACCGATGACCTTGGCGCGAAACTCGCGCTTGTCGGTCAGGCGCACGGTAATCTTGTCGGCACTGTCCACCACATGCGCATTGGTCATGATGTAGCCATCGGCACTGATGATAAAACCCGAACCGAGCGATTGCGACTCCTGCTCGCGCGGCATTTGCGGCGCAAAGCGGCGGAAGAACTCGTAGAACGGATCATCCTCGGGAATATTGGGGAACCCCTGTGTATTTTGAATAATTTGCGTAGTACTGATATTGACTACCGCCGCACCCTGTTTTTCCACCAGATCGGTGAAATCCGGCAATTCTTTGCTCTGAGCCGATGTGCTGCAAATTACCCCAAACAGCAAAACCAACAGACTCGCGAATTTTCTCAGCATGTATTCCTCCCCATAACAAAAAAATTAACAACCCACCTAATGTGAAATAAAAAATAAGGTTCAAAGTTCAAGGTTCAAGGTTCAAGGTTTTTCTTGTACCTTTTTCCTTGCGCCTTTCTCCTTGCATCTTCATTCCCTACTCTTCACTCCATGGCCGCGCAACATAGGGCTGAAAATGACTCCTGGCCTGGCGCAATGAAATCCATTTGGCGATAACGAAGCCGGCAGCCAAGCCAAACAACGCACCCGCAGCGGCATATCCATCACGTTGTTCAGGCTGCTCCACCCCAATACTACCAAGCATCGCACCCATTACCAACAGCAGCAATGGCAACAGATAAACCAAGCCTATCCCGCGCAATACCGCGCCATCGGCAACCGATATGACGACTTCATCGCCGACGCTGGCATTGATTGGATTATCTACCTGGAATTGGCGAGGCTTGCTGCAAAGTAATTGGGACAGCTTGCCTGCCCCACAACCCTTGCCGTTGCATTGCTCACAGCCATTAGCCTGGTTGGCCTGAACAAGAGCATATTGCCCTTCAACTTGCACAATTATAGCGCGCGTTTCCAGCATGATCACTTACCGTTGTAACGTACCGAATCGAGCACCTGCATCACTGTGCGCGGCGGGACTTCCCCGACCACGGTAACCAGATTCTTGTCCAATATCTTATGATATAAATTCACCGCGCCGCGGCTGGACAATCCGTCCACATCATCTTCATCCCCATCATTCGGCTCGATGAATATGGAAATCGCGCTCAACCCGTCTGAGAACACCATCTGCGTCACAGGGGCATGTTTGCCGTGCATCGGCCGCTGAATCTCCATCGTCTTCTTGAAACCTGACGGCAGCGTATCTGCCACCCAGCCGCTATTTGTGGGCGTGATGTCCTTGGCTGTTTCCAGTAGCTTGGGTAAACCTTTACAAGGCAACCCCACCGGATCGCATTCTCTAACCCAGGATCGATCAATCTTTCCGCCGATTTGCAACTGGGTAAAGGCATATTGTTCTGCCACTTTATTTTTGTCACCCAGCACGGCAGCCTTCAACAGCAAACCCGAATCGGTGTGCACCCATATTTTATGCGTGTAGCGCAAATTGTCTTTGGGCTGAAACAAGATGACTTGAGCGTTGTATCCCGCCACCCGCTCCACCCCCAGCAGCTTGGCCTGATAGTTCGCGCTCAACGCGGATAACTGTTCAGGTAACAAAGACGGAAACCTGCTACGCCCTTGCTGGCTGCCCACCTGTACCATTTTGTGGTTGATGTAGTCCCAAACTTGCCCATCATGGCGAATGATTTCGCGCTTGGGTCCGTCCAGACTTTCCAGCTTCTCATATTCGCCGTTCGCTTCGGTGACGTGAATGATGTTTGACGTCTCGACGCGATTATCATATTGATAAACGAACACCCCGCTGTAATCGGTCTGATGCCCGGCAAAGGCGACGATCTCAAGCCAATCAAGGCTGGCTGGATTCTCTTCCGCATAGACGTTGGCAATGACAGCCAGCAACAGCCCACAAAATACAACGAGCAACCTCATCGCTATTTTTTCCCTGTATTATTTTTCATCTGGGTTATTTTTCGCTTGAGTTGTTTTGAAGCGCGGCTTCATCGCGGCTGTAGGAAACCGTGCGGATGTAAGATGCACTGCCATTCATATCCGTGCTGGGAGAGAATTCCTGGTGCGCAATCAAATAATCATTGGTGTTAGTTTGCATGCTGACCGGACGCAAAGCAGTCTGTTGCATCGCCATTTGCGGCGCCACCTCGGGACTAATCTGCAACGACATCCAAGCCACCACACCGACCGCCGACAACGAAGCCGCCGCCGCCAAAGCAAATGTACGCATTCTCTGCTTTACCGCACGGCCACGCGGAGCCAACACGGTAGGCTCATCCTGCAGACGCTCGCGCACCTTCACACTCAAACCGCAATGTATGTGTTCGGGTTGGCGCAGCACATCTCCAATCAAATGATAAACCTCCCAATCCTGGTGCACATCAGAACCCTGTTTGATATGGTCGAGCAAACTCTCCGCTTCATCCTCAAACAATTCGCCGTCCATCATTACAGAAATTTCTTGTTTCATACCTACCACCTCTTACCCTTACTGGTTTCTAATAACGGGCGCAGATTCTCCGCTACCGCTTCACGCGCCCTGAAAATTCTTGACCTGACAGTGCCGATCGGGCAATTCATCACGCTGGCAATTTCCTCATAACTCAAACCCTCGATTTCGCGCAACGTCAACGCGCTGCGCAAATCCTCCGGCAATTGCTGCAACGAAGATTGCACGACATCGACAACCTGTTTGCTCATGAGTTCATTTTCCGGCGTATTTACTTCGCGCAACAGACTGGCTTCCTCAAAAGACTCCGATTCCTCCGCGTCAAACGGCGTACTGGTAGGCGCGCGGCGCTTGTTCGCCAACAGGTGATTTTTTGCCGTATTAATGCCGATGCGATATAACCAGGTGTAAAACGCGCTCTCGCCGCGGAAACCGGGCAACGCGCGGTATGCCTTGATAAAAGCATCCTGCGTGACATCCTCGGCCTCCGCCGGATCCCGCACAAAGCGGGAAATGAGCCGCCCGAGCTTGCGTTGGTACTTGGATACCAGCAAATCAAAGGCGTGCTTATCGCCACGCTGAACGCGCTCTACCAACTGCTGATCGACTTCCCTGTCTGTCATCCCTGACTATTCCAATTATTATTGTAACTGCGCGACTTGCTCTGCGGCGCAAGTATAACCGCTCCGCGTATCAGAGGACAGAGGACAGAGCGTTGAACGGCTTTGCCGCGCCTTTATTGAAAGATTGCCGCGTGGTGGCAACAAAACCTCTGTCTTCTGTCCTCTGTCTTCTTCCCCTGTCTGCTATAGTCCCAGTCCAAATCTATATACCGAGAACCGAATTGCTGCAATTTGACACATTGATTATCGGCAGTGGCCTAGCCGGACTGACACTGGCCATCAAGCTGGCCGAGCACCAAAAAGTTGGGCTTATCACCAAAAAATCCTTGCTGGACGGCGCAAGCGGCTGGGCACAGGGCGGCATTGCTGCGGTATTGTCTTCGGACGACTCATTGGATGCGCACATCCAGGACACCTTGAC
>PLBS01000002.1 GCA_003134595.1 Gallionella sp.
AATCTCTCCACCCCGACCAGGTTTTAATAGTTGTTTAGTTGTTTAAATAGCCCAAGAAAAGAATTGTGCCCGTAGCTCAACCGGATAGAGCACCAGCCTTCTAAGCTGGGGGTTGCAGGTTCGATTCCTGTCGGGCACGCCAGTGCCTGTCGGATGCCAGGCCAAAAGTTCTTCGGCTGACAACCTAGTGGAATGGCTAGTAGTTTTATCAGTCAGATGGCTATAACCAACCACTTGGCAACAGTCTTCTGGTTGCTTAGTGGGATGGCTAGTTGTTTTCACCAGTAGTTTTATCAGTTGTTCCATCAATGGTGGCTGTAGCTCAGTTGGTAGAGTCCCGGATTGTGATTCCGGTTGTCGTGGGTTCGAGCCCCATCAGTCACCCCAATATAAAGCCCGCAAAACCAAAAGGTTAGCGGGTTTTTTACTTACTCTATCTAACATCGTATTTCAGTATATTTCGGGCACCTTGGGACACTTACTGTCCCAAATTTGTCCCAAAACTGTCCCGGCCCTCACTTTCCCAGTTCAACTGCTAAACTCTTTCAGCACATTACAAAAACCAGATACGCATAGGTAAAATTTATATATATATGCAACGGAATAATAACTTCTTGACACGCACGAAGTAGTTGGTAATATCTCCACCGAAGCTACGATTTAGAGCAAGATAAAGACACCTGGGTGCAGCCGAAAAATTATCGGCGTCTTGGCGGATAGACATTCCAGCAAATGCTACTTTTGAGCCACCTCGCGCAATGGCAAGCGCATCACGATGTTCGTGGTGTTGACTTGTCTTTTTCTTTTTGCGAGTCAGCACCACGGAAAAAAACCGAGGCGCTTTCATGCAAAATTTCAATTCGGCCGCCAAGCCCGCTTCACTTTCACTCTTTTCACCAGCAGCACCATCGACCGGCATCAACCTGGTCATCAACAACATTATCCAGAAACACCCCATCCAACTCGACTTTGTTCAGTGTGGGGAAATCGTCAACTACACCCCAGCCGCCTGTTATGTTGCCCGCAGCCGTGGGCAATTTCCGGTGCGCGTTCGTCAGCAGGGTGGACGGTTAATTTGTCACACGGCTGATCTGATCGACTACATCACAAACGGTGTAAGCCAAGCCAATCAGTCCGTTAAGCCGATTCGCAAAAGCTGTAGAAAGACTAGTCAGACGGGACGCCCCAGCAAGCGCGAATCGCTGGATGCCGCCGCAGCCGGCCTGACTGTCAAACAGATGCGCGCGCAAAAAAACCTTGTAAGTGTTAAATGAGTAGTGTCGTCCGTAACTCGTACACCTGGCGAGCTGGGATTATTAAATCTAACCTCGCGCCCACCACCAAGCATGTGCTGCTGACGCTGTCTTGTCATTTTAATGACGCTGGCGAGGCGTGTTACCCGACCACTCGGCTTCAGGCGCAAGAGACGGGGTTATCCGAAAAGTGCGTCATTACTCATTTGGCTATCGCTCGCGAGTTGGGTTGGCTGAAAGTTTCGAAACACGGATTTGCAGGACAGCGCTGGTCACACAATCAATACATGCCATGTTTTCCAGAAGGCACTGAACCACCTTCAGTACCTTCCAAAAAAGGCACTGAACCTAACGACCAAAAGGCACTGAACGACGTTCAGTGTAACTACTCAGTAGAACTACTCAGTTTAAATACCACCACCACTACCACCGCACCAAAGGCGCTAACCAGTGGTAGTGGTGGTGTTTTTGAAAACTTGATAATCGAACCGGTCATTGGTCAGTACCTCCCCCAGCTTTTGGACGTTCTGCTACGGGCAGGAGTCGCAGAGACTGACGCTCAGGACTTGTTAGATGAACTTGTTGGCACCATCGAAGCCGGCAAGCGAGGGGAACGGCAGAAGGTAGCTAACCCAGTTTTGTGGCTGCAAGGGGTTGTGGCCGGCAAATTCAAGCGCGCCAGGTGCTTCGAGGTTCGGGCCCGCCGACAATCGGTCAAAGCTAGCGTTCAGCTGGCCTGCAAACGGGATGACCTGGACATTGACCCGGTTGCCTCGGCAAAGGGCGCAGAGTACTTTTCCATCGCCCGTGTAAGAGCGCGTCAGCAAGCCCAACAAAAGGAAAAACGGACATGAGAATGAGGCATTCATGAAAATACCTACAAGCAAAGCCGCCTGCATGAGCCATCTGTTGATGCTGGTCTCGACAGGGTATCGTCATTGGATTCGTGGCGAGATGCATTACAGCAAGGCCGCTGGCTTCGCTAAAAAAATGGCCGAGTTGTACCCGATTGATGCGACCGCCGACATGCGCAGCTGGGCCAAACAAACGGGTCGTTACTCTGCATTCCTTATCATGTTTCAACATGACAAAGATCCAACCAAGGTTATGTATTGGTTGTTATCGACGAGGGGAGGCGCTCCGAAAGGCTACGTTGATATTCATGCCAGAGAAAACCTTTCTGATGCAGATATCGCCGCGCCAGGCTGGCGAGATCAATACGAACTTGTCCGGATCGAGCGCAAGGGCAAGAAGCCGACCTGGACCTGGGCGATGCGTCGTGATTACTTTGCGCGGCTCGATGCAAGTGCCAAACAGGCGGCTGATGCTGGACGTGATGCACTCAACACATTGTTCGGCATGCTGTGCCACATGCCCATGTTTTCCGGAGTGCGTGGCCAGGTTATTGAGCTGAACGCGACAGCCAACGTGACTTGGAACAAACAGCGCAAGTCATCTTCATATCCTGAGCCATTAAAGCCTGCTGGCTCTACGACAGACAATCCCGCCAGTTATCTTCCGGTGATGCCAAAGATCCAAGTATGGGGTGATTTGACGCTCGATAGACTTATCGCAAAAATGATTGAAGATGAAAAAAGAAAGAATGAAGCGGGTGTCGCCGAAGCGGATTCCATAGCCAGAGCGGCCAAGCTTGAACTTGAAGCCAATACTTCGTTTTAACAGACTCGCCCTGTCAATAACATCCACACTATAGCGACAGGCGCTAGTCGCGCCTGATCCATTTAGTCAGTACGCACAGTCCACAGTACATGAACCGCACACCGGCAAGCCGGTGGCGTCCCGTATCGGCCTGCTGTGCAGGCGCGGACGGGTGTCGCTATCGCTCCATTCATGAGAACGAGCCAGGTACGCAAAGGTTTTTTAAAAGCGTTTACCAGAGAAGGGGCAAACCGACAGGGCGGCAGCACTGCAAACAGCTTGGAGCAATGCAAGGAGGTACGCAAAGCCGATTTTAATACTATCGGCAAGGGGTGGGGTGCAGAAAAAGATGGGGAAACGTTAAATCGCGCTTAACGGGCTGCTAAAATTTCTGCTGTAAAAATAGAAAACCACCCAAGAATATCCTGGGTGGTTTGTACCGATTTTTTACACGGCGCTTATATCTCCATTGGAGACTTTCGCATTTTGCTGTCATAGACAGCTGCCTAGCCAAGGCGTTTGTGCTACGTATTTCTTCCCGCATACGTGCGTGCGGTACAGTGCAGTTCAGGATCGCCGGCCATGCTTAGCCGAATCCGCACTAAGGAAAAGTTTATCAACCTGAAAAAATTCTCCAGGGCCAATTTCACGCAACCTGCCCGACAAGTACCTCCTTTCTAAAAAACACCGGGAAGCTGCCCGGACAGATTGCGTCTTGCGCGAATGTTTCCAGGCCGCCAAGCCTTTTCTCATTCCACGTTACAAATTACATCGCCCCGACACGGCCAAGTGCCGGGACTTCATTTTCCCGCCAAGGAAAATGCGATTTTTTTGTTGCTTTCGTTTTCGTGATCCAACACAACTGCTTTTCGACCCCCTCTGTTAACCCCACTGCGATATTCTGCAATCACCACAGCTTTCGGCCATGTCACCTTCACCTTGCGGATCGGGCTACGCCCTTACGGACTAGCGACTCACTTTCGTGAATGGTTCAACAGCCTTACACCCGCCTGTGCTAGCTGCGCATTTGCCAACGCGCCCCAGGGTAGGGCTTCAACCTGTGAGACAAAACGATCTAACTATGGATTGCTGGTACCCAACTCAGTCACACCCGCGTTATTGTCAACGCTCCCATTTCTGGTTTCAACGGTCCGAAGTTCCTTAAGCGACTCGTTTACATTGCTGCATGTGATTCTTTCCATTGGTTCGCAGGCACTTAAGGCCCTAGATACCCGTACATCCTTCCTCTTCGCGGTTTCCCGCTTATCTTCCCGATTTACATTCCTCCGTGGATCCCGGCTGCTTGCGCAACCTGGTATCCGCGACACTCACCTCGACTAAAGGTGTTGCCGCATGTGATCGTTTCGATCACTTTCG
>PLBS01000163.1 GCA_003134595.1 Gallionella sp.
TATAGTTATTGCTAGGATTTAAACCACTTTGTACAAATAGAGCGCTAACCAGTCAATGCTTAAAGTAAATTTTGACATCCCGCTGGACTTTTTGTGGGCTAAAACACCGCCTCTGATAGGCGTGGATATCAGCGCGTCATCAGTCAAGATGGTCGAGCTGAGCGAGTCGCCCAAAAAGGGGAGTTACACTATTGAGCGTTATGCGATCGAGTTGCTGCCTAAAGATGCCATCACTGACGGCAATATCAATAATCTTGAAGCCGTCTCGGAAAGCATGCAACGCGCCTGGAAGCGAATGGGTACACGCATCAAGAACGTAAGCTTGGCACTGCCTGCGGCAGCGGTGATTACCAAGAAGATACTTTTGCCCGCGGGTCTTCGCGAAGAAGATTTGGAATATCAAGTCGAATCTGAAGCCAATCAGTACATTCCGTTTGCATTGGAAGAAGTTAATCTCGACTTCCAGGTGATCGGCCCCGCACCTGAAAATCCCGAGGAGTTAGAAGTATTGTTGGCGGCTTCTCGTAAGGCGAACGTCGAGGATCGTGTCGCGGCTGCTCAGCTGGCCGGACTAAAAACCGTAGTCATGGATATTGAGCCCTATGCGGCCGAGGTGGCTTTCGAGCAGATTCGTGTTCAGCTCCCTGAAGCTGCGGTAGACAAGTGTGTGGCGCTGATAGACATAGGCGCGAGCGTGATGAACGTCAATGTGTTGCGTAATGGGCAGTCGGTTTATTCGCGGGACCAGCAGGTGGGTGGTGAGCAATTGACGCAGCAGATTCAGGGTGTGTTCGGTTTGTCTGCCGAAGAGGCTGAGTCAGCCAAGCGCAATGGCGGGTTGCCGGATAACTATGAGAGCGATGTTTTGTCGCCTTTCCGTGAGAACGTGGTGACGGAAATTGCTCGTGCTTTGCAGTTCTTCTTCACTTCGACACAATATCACGAGGTGGATTACATCGTGCTGTCAGGCGGATGTGCGGCATTGCCTGGATTGGATGATGCGGTGGCAACCCGAACCCAGGTGAGCACCATGGTGGCGAACCCGTTTGCTTTGATGACGCTATCGAGTCGAATCAAGCCGCGGCAATTGCAAGCCGATGCACCATCGTTGATTATCGCTTGTGGCTTGGCTATGCGGAGGTTCGACCCATCGTGATACGCATAAACCTATTACCGCATCGTGCTGAAAAGCGACGTGCTCGCCAAATTCAATTTATCGCGCTCAGCGTGATTTCTGTGGTGCTGGCCGCCTTGTTAGTGGGATCAGTGCAGGTTGCCATCAGCAGCCAAATATCCTATCAGGAAAGACGCAATACATACCTGAAACAAGAAACAGTGGTGTTGGACAAGCAAATTGAGGAAATCAAAAAGCTCCGCGAGCAAACACAGGCCTTGCTGGCACGCAAGAATGTTGTGGAAGGTTTGCAAAGTACGCGTTCAGATGTGGTGCATCTGCTGGATCAAATGTTGCGCATCCTGCCGGATGGGGTGTATCTCAAGACGCTTAAGCAGACGGGCAATAAAATCAATTTGGCTGGCTATGCGCAGTCCAATGCGCGTATCTCTACATTGATGCGGGCGATTGAGGATTCACCTTGGCTCGATACCCCTGCGTTGGTAGAAATTCACGCTTCCAGTGCGGGGGGTGCTCGTATCAGCGAGTTTACATTGAACTTCAACTTGACCAAGCCACAGGATGCGGTCAGCACGCCCCCCGCCAAACCTGTCGGCGCAAAGAGTTAAGGTGTCATGATGAACTTAGATGACCTGAAGAAAAATTTAGCCGAGCTGAAGAGCTTAAACCCGAAAACTCCCGGCGCGTGGCCTTGGCTGGCAAAAATTATTGTTTTCGTGGCGTTGTTTGTCGCTGTAGTTGTGGCAGGTGCGCTGCTGATCTGGCAGGACCAATTGGAAACCCTGAGCAGAGTCAAGCAAGAGGAAGGCCAGTTGAAGGAAACTTTCCTGAATAAAAAGAGGCAGGCGATCAACCTGGACTTGATCAAGAAACAACTTACTGAAACCCAGGAATCATTCGGGGCGCTGCTTAAGCAACTGCCAAGCAAATCGGAAATGGATGCGTTGTTGACCGATATTAATCAAGCTGGTTTGGGGCGTGGGCTGCAGTTCGATCTGTTTCGTCCCGGTGCTGAAAAGATGAGCGGGGCGTTTGCCGAACAGCCGATCACCATCAAGGTGACGGGAAACTATGATGACATCGGCAAATTTTCCAGCGACATCGCGATATTGCCGCGTATAGTCACGCTTAATGATATAGCGATAACCCTTGCCGGTAATGGGTTGTCCATGGATGCCACAGCGAAGACTTTCCGTTATCTGGAGGAAGCAGAAGTAGCTGCCCAGAAGAAGACGACCAAGCCGGCGGGAGCGAACAAATGAGACTGATCCATTTTGCGCTTGCTTCGATGTTGCTGACAGGGTGCGGCGGCGAAGAGTTTCAGGATTTGCGCGATTTCGTCAAAAATTCCGGTGCGGATATGCGCGGCAAAATAGAGCCTCCGCCCGAGGTGAAGCCATATGAATATTTTGCTTACAACAATGAGACAAATCTGCCCGATCCATTCAAACCGCGCAAACCGGAATTGCGTCCCGGCGGCAGCACGGGAATAAATCAGCCGGACTTGGATCGCCCTAAAGAGGCATTGGAAGAATTTCCGCTCGAAAGCCTCAAAATGGTCGGTTACCTTTACCGGGCTAAAGTGGGTTATGCGGTAATACGCGCCACCGATTCCAAGCTGTATCGGGTTAAAGCCGGCAACCATTTGGGTTTGAATTTTGGTTTGATAAAAGAAGTGACCGATACGGAAGTGAAAATCAAAGAGATGGTGCAGGACAGTTCCGGTGACTGGACTGAGCGCATGAGCAGCCTGCAATTAATTGAATGATTAGGAGCAAAATAATGAAACAGCTTAACGACACTGCTATAAATTCGTTCTCTGGGCGAATCCACCCGCAAGAGACAGGCCGGGGTGTTCACACTCAGGGTGCGAGAACCTCTGCGAGGCCCTGCGGGTTCTTGCGCCTTATCCATCAAAATAGATTTTCTAAAGGTGTCCTTCATAAGGTGGTTCAAGATGCGGTTCGATTGCTAGGCCTGCTCATCGCATTTGGTGTATTTGGTGCGCAGGCACAGGCTGACTCGCAGAACAGCATTACCGCGCTGAGTGTCAGCACCGGTAACGGGACGACAGTCATCAAGGTCGAATTGGCGCAGCCACTGGCAAATCTGCCGGCCGGGTTTGCGATCAATACCCCGCCGCGCATTGCGTTCGATTTCCCTAATACTGCAAACGGGTTGGGTAAATCAGTTCAGGATTTCAGCGAAGGGGATTTGCGTAGCGCCAATATTGTTCAGGCTGGCAACCGCACCCGCCTGGTGGTTAACCTAAATCAAATGTTGACCTATGATACCAAGATTGATGGCAATAACCTGCTGATCACATTGAATAGCAAACCCGCAGATATGGCGGCCACCGGCAGCACTGCGCGCTTTGCCGAGGCAAGACAAGGCATGCAACAGCACGAGTTGCGCGATATAGATTTTCGTCGCGGCAAAAATGGCGAAGGGCGCATCCAGGTCGACCTCTCCGATCCTGGTATTGGAATTGACATACGGCAACAAGGCACCACGCTGATAGTCGATTTCCTTAAAACTGACCTGCCGCGCAATTTGCAGCGCAAACTGGATGTAGTCGATTTTGCAACTCCGGTGCAAGACGTGGATACCTTTGTGCAGGGCGATAACGTGCGGATGGTGATCGAACCCAAGGGCAACTGGGAACATGCCGCCTACCAAACTGACAATAAATTCATCGTCGAAGTGAAGCCGGTTGTTGTGGATCCCGACAAACTGGGTAAGAGCAATAAAGCCGGTTATACGGGCGAAAAGCTGACACTGAATTTCCAGAAGATCGATGTTCGTGAAGCATTGAATGTGATTGCCGATTTCACCGAAACCAACATGGTAATCAGCGATACCGTGAGCGGTAATCTCACCCTGCGTTTGAAGGATGTGCCGTGGGATCAGGCTTTTGACATCATCTTGCAGAGTCGCGGTTTGGATATGCGCAAGAGTGGCAACGTGATCCAGGTTGCACCCCGCGAAGAGATAGCCGCCAAGGAAAAAATCGATTTGACCGCGCATCAGGAAATCGCTGAATTGGAAGAATTGCGCACAGAGAGTTTTCTGATAAGTTATCAAAAAGGTGATGCGGTGGCTGCGATGTTAACCAATGACAAGCAGCGCATGCTTTCCAAGCGCGGTAGCGCGGTAGTAGATGCGCGTACCAATACCCTGTTCGTTCAGGACACACCTACGCATCTTGAAGAGGCGCGCAAATTGATCAAGCAAATCGACGTGCCTGTTCGCCAGGTGATGATCGAAGCGCGTGTGGTGGTGGCGTCGGATAATTTCGGCAAGAATCTGGGTGTGAGGCTGGGCTACAACTCGCTCGATACCTTCAAGGTGAATGGCACTGCTATCAATGGCAACATAGGCGCGAATACATTAACTGCAGGGCCATTGGCCGGTACGGTGATGCCCGCCAACACGCCTAATGTCAATTTGCCGTCTGCAGGTACTGCAGGCGCATTCTCCATGCTGTTATTCAACAATTCGATGAGCAAATTACTATCCGTTGAACTTACCGCGCTTGAAACCGACAGCAAGGGCAAGGTTATTTCCAGTCCGCGAGTTGTGACATCGGATCAGACTGAAGCCACGATTACAACCGGAACCGATATACCTTATCAACAAGCCAGCAGTAGCGGGGCGACGAACGTGGCTTTTAAAACGGCGGCTTTGAGTTTGTCAGTCAAGCCGCAAATCACCCCGGATGACAATGTCATCATGGATATAAAGGTAAACAAGGACTCGGTTGGCGCACTGTACTCAGGTATTCCAAGCATCGACACCAACAAGGTAACCACCCAGGTATTGGTGGAAAACGGCGGTACGGTAGTGATCGGCGGCGTGTATAGCCAGACCATAAGTGACGGGGTCAATAAAGTGCCATTGCTTGGGGATATACCGGTACTGGGCTACCTTTTTAGAAGCACCGCAAAGGTCGATAACAAGAGCGAGTTGCTGATTTTTATTACGCCTAAAATCATAAAGGAAGCAATGAATTTGCGCTAGTTCAAGCTGCAAAGATTGCCACAGTGATATAAAATTTTTTGGTATCACAACAATTTCACGGATAGCGTCAACGGGGGAGATTTAAATGCGGAACCTTTTTTTCAGTCAAAAAATGACCAAATTCTCTGCAGCATTCTTGTTGGCAACAGCAATTGCGGTTCTTGCGGGTTGCAGCGATAACACAGGCAGTCCCGGCACAGGCGGAGGCACAGGAGGCACAGGAGGCACAGGAGGCACAGGAGGCACAGGAGGCACAACAACTACCGTGCCAAATTTGACTATTACACTTCTCAGCAACTCGATTTCCAGCGGGACTTCAACCACAGCAAAAGCGACTGTGAAAGATGCCACCGGTGCGGCGGTTCCCAACACAGTCGTGACTTTCAGCACTGACACTACAATGGCAGCCATGACCCCGTCCTCTGGGACGGCATTGACTGATGCTTCAGGTGTCGCATCTATCACACTGACCGGGGGTGCAACTGCTGGCGCAACCACCATTACGGCATCCGCCCAAGTGGGAACGACAGCGGTTACAGGATCATCAGGATATACCGTTGGAGCAGTCGCAGTCACTATTTCTGCGCCCGTCTTTGGCGTTGGCGCTAATCCGCTATCGGCTTTTGGTACCACCAGTGTTACTGCTACTGTAACCGGTGGCGGAGGGAGCTCACAGACCGTTAACTTTTCCTCCATCTGCAGCAGTACCGGCAAAGCCGTGCTGAGTACCGGTATCGCTACCGTGGCCGGGGTGGCGACAGGCTCTTACCGCGATAACGGCTGCGCGGCAACCGACACGATCACTGTCACGGTAAGTGGCGGGCTTGCGACAAATTCGGCCACTCTTGTTGTAACCCCCCCCACTACCGGTTCCATTCAATATGTTTCCTCCGTGCCGGCCAACATTTCATTGAAAGGAACCGGCGGTACCGAAGTCTCCCAAGTGACTTTCAAGGTGTTGGATACAGGCGGCAACCCGCTCAGCGGCAAACTCGTTACTTTCGGGTTGAGCACCACGGTGGGTGGAATTATACTCACCCCTAATACGGGTGTAGCCCCCTACGCTACCGGCACCGCAACTTCCGGTAGTGACGGGACGGTTTTGACGAATGTCAACGCCGGCACAGTGAGTACGCCGGTGAGAGTAACCGCCACAACGACCGGTGCCGGAGGCATCAGTCTTACCACCCAGTCGAGCCAGTTGACCATCACCACCGGCATCCCGGATCAGTACGGTTTTTCGCTGGCCGCGACGACGCATAATATCGAAGGCTGGAGTACCGATGGAACAACCTCCGTATTGACTGCCCGCCTGGCTGATCATTTCAAGAATCCTGTTCCCGACGGCACCGCCGTCGTCTTCACGTCCGAAGGCGCAGTTGTCGACGGCAACTGCAACACGGTCGGCGGCGCCTGTAGTGCCACCTTTACTAGCCAAAATGGTCGGCCTAGCAATGGCAGAGTGACCGTGCTGGCGTATGCGGTGGGTGAAGAAACCTTTACCGACCTGAATGGCAACGGCTGGGCAGACCTGTCACCCACCAATGAGATGATCGATCCCAACGGCAATCCAACCGATTTGCCGGAAGCTTTCGTCGATTACAATGAGAATGGCATACTTGATCCTGGCGAGCCGTATATAGATTTTAACCAGGACGGTATTTATAATCCTGCAGACGGTAAATTCAGCGGGGTATTGTGCGACGACATCACACCAGGCAGAAGCTCCGCCGGCTCCTGCAGCACAACTCATACCCTCCATGTGCGGCAGTCCGAAGTGATTGTGCTGTCCAGTTCGTCTGCCAACATCACCATCAACGGGGTGACGGCGACTACTACCGCAACGACCACAATAACTTCAACCACATTGTCAAATATTACTGTATCAGCTGGTACTTTGGTTGTTGGTCAAGTCTTGACTGGAATTGGCATCCCTGCAGGAACTACCATAGCGTCAATACCAACAGCCACCACTGTTACGATGAGTGCTGCTGCGACTGCTTCAGGAGCTGGTGTTGTTGTAACAGCTATAGGTTCCCCTATCGCTTTACCTGCCTGTAATCTCGGGCTGGGAGATGTGCCTGCGACATTCATAGTAACGGTCGTTGATGTGAACGGTAATGCCATGCCGGCGGGTACAACGGTGGCCTTCTCCACAGATAATGGCACCCTTACCTCTGCGGCCAGTTTCATCATTCCGGATACCATTGGCTGCAGGACCAGTTATCCCGGTTGTCCTGCTACTGCCGCCTCGCCAACCTTTGGCGACATTCCAGTCACCATGAAGAGTGATGCTGCTTTTGCAATTGTAACGCCCCCACCGAACACCTGTTCAAATTCAACTCCCAGCGGGACTTTTACCGTGAAGGTGACCTCGCCTAAAGGACTAATAACCACTGCAACCGCAACCGTCACCGATTAAGCGAACCATCAAGAGCGGGAGTATCGTTTGCCTGGCTTAAGGCGTAAATGAACAAGGGCATCCGTAAGGATGCCCTTGTTCATTTTGGGTCAGGTGTTACCTCGTAAGTGAAAGCTCGGCTCAGCCCTGGCTTGGGTTCTTTATCGTTTACAATATGCAGCATGCAGAGCAGCCAAAAAAACGATTGCACAAACCACCGCCCGGACAATAGCCGCAAACTTCAGTCCGGCAACCTGATCCTGGTGGGTATGATGGGCTCCGGCAAAACCACGATGGGGCGGGCACTGGCCAAACATCTCGGCAAGGTCTTTGTGGACAGCGATGAGGAAATCATCAAGCGCACCGGTGTGACGGTTCCGCACATATTTGATGTCGAGGGCGAAGCCGGGTTTCGTCTGCGTGAAGCCGCAGCCATTCGCGATCTGGTCGGGCGCGACAACCTGGTTCTGGCAACCGGCGGAGGCGCGGTGCTGGAGGAACAAAACCGGGCGATGCTGCAACAGAATGGGATAGTCATCTACCTGAAGGCGAGCGTGCACGATTTATGGCAACGCACCCGGCATGATCGCAATCGTCCGCTGCTGCAGACCGACAATCCGCACGCCAAGCTAACCGAACTGTTTCACCAGCGTGACCCGCTTTATCGCCAAGTGTCGGATATCATCGTCCAGAGCGGCAAACAGAGCGCGCATGCTTTGATGCTGCACTTGGCGGATGAAATAGATAAATTCAGAAATGGCTGTCATTAGAGGCTACATTAATACTTGGCAGGAAGACTATGCAAACACTGACAGTAGGATTGGGCGAACGCAGTTATCCGATTCACATCGGCAGCGGCCTGCTCGATCAAGCCGCGTTATTGCAAGGCGCGGTGCCGCGCAAGCGGGTAGCCATCGTTTCCAATACCACGGTCGCTCCGCTGTATCTGGAGAAGCTTCAGCATACCTTGCAGACCATCGGCATCAGCAGCGTGACGGTCATTCTGCCGGACGGAGAAGCGTATAAGAATTCCGACACGCTGAATTTGATCTATGACACGCTGCTCAAGAATCGTTGCGAGCGCAGTACGCCGCTGATCGCCCTGGGCGGCGGTGTGATCGGCGACATGACCGGCTATGCGGCGGCGACCTATTTGCGCGGTGTGCCGTTCATCCAGATCCCGACCACTTTGCTGGCCCAAGTGGATTCTTCGGTGGGCGGCAAGACCGGCATCAATCATCCGCTCGGCAAGAACATGATAGGCGCGTTCTACCAGCCGCAACTGGTGCTGGCGGATACGGACACGCTGAACACCTTGCCGGATAATGAGTTGGCAGCAGGCCTTGCCGAAGTCATCAAGTATGGTTTGATCCGCGACCTGTCGTTCCTGCAATGGCTGGAACTCAACATGGACAAGCTGCTGGCACGCGATACCGCCGCGCTGCAATACGCGATTGCGCGCAGTTGCCAGAACAAGGCTGAGGTCGTCGTGGCGGACGAACGTGAAAGCGGTGAGCGCGCTTTACTTAATTTGGGCCACACCTTTGGACATGCCATCGAGTCCGGTATGGGCTATGGCAACTGGCTGCATGGTGAAGGTGTCGCGGCAGGCACCGTCATGGCAGCGGACTTGTCGCAGCGTCTGGGCTGGATCAGTGCGCAGGATGTGACGCGCATTCGCAGCTTGTTCGAGCGCGCCAAGTTGCCGGTGCTCGCGCCCAATCTGGGCGTGGAAAAATATCTCGATCTGATGGGACTGGATAAAAAAGTCGAGGGCGGCAAGATGCGCTTCGTGCTGCTCAAGCAAGTCGGCCATGCCGTAGTTTATGGCGAGGTGCCGCAGGAGCTGCTACTGCAAACTTTACAGGTATGCGCACGTGGCTGACCTCGCACCTTACGCCGTCACCGGGAGCAATTCACGTGGCCGGCAAGTAGCCGAGGCCGCGCCACAGGGGCGCAGCGAGTTCCAGCGCGACCGTGATCGCATCATCCATTCCGGTGCGTTTCGCCGTCTCGAATATAAAACACAAGTATTCGTGAATCACGAAGGCGACCTGTTCCGCACCCGCCTGACCCACAGCATCGAAGTCGCGCAGATCGCGCGCTCTATCGCACGGCGTTTGCGCCTGAACGAAGATCTCTCCGAAGCGATCTCGCTGGCACACGATCTCGGGCACACCCCGTTCGGCCACGCCGGGCAGGACGCGCTGAACGCCTGCATGAAAGCGTTTGGCGGCTTCGAGCACAACCTGCAATCACTGCGCGTCGTGGACATGCTGGAAGAGCGCTATGCCGCGTTCGACGGATTGAACCTGTGTTTTGAAACTCGCGAAGGCATCCTCAAGCATTGCTCGGCGGACAACGCCGCTAAGCTGGGCGAGGTGGGCGAGCGTTTCCTGAATAATCGCCGCCCCTCGCTGGAAGCGCAGGTCGCCAACCTCGCCGACGAGATCGCCTACAACAATCACGATGTCGATGACGGTTTGCGTTCCGGTTTGATCACGCTGGAACAACTCGAAGCAGTGCCGCTGGTTGCCAGGCAATTGAACGAAGTGCATCATGCCTATCCTGATTTGCCTGAACGGCGCGTGGTGCATGAAACTGTGCGGCGCATGATCAACGCGCTGGTGACCGACCTGATTCGGCAGAGCGAGTCCAATATCATCTCACAAACCCCAGCCACGCTGGAAGATGTGCGCAGCGCCCCGGCGATGATCGCCTACAGCACTGAGATGAACGAGCAACAGCGTGCGCTGAAAAACTTCTTGCGTACCCATCTCTATCGCCATTATCGCGTGCTGCGCATGAGCGCCAAGGCGCAGCGCATCATCAGCGACTTGTTCGGCATATTCATGGCAGACAGCCGCTTGCTGCCGCCGCAATTCCAGAGTCTCGCCGAACATGACCGAGCCCGCGCGGTTGCCGACTATATCGCCGGGATGACCGACCGATATGCCATCCGCGAACATCGCCGCATCTTTGCGGTGGAAGAGGGAGTTTAGTTGCCAAAGCCGTGCCGTTCGGTGCGGTTGCCCATCATCCCCAGACAAGGTAAAATCCCCGCCCTTTCGCTTTTGAATGTTGACGTGGCGACGTGTGTCGCCATTTTTTAGCTTTAATGAATTTGGATGAGGATCACGTGAGCAATTCTTCTTTGCCGTTGCAGCAAGGTCTGTATGATCCGCGCCAGGAGCGCGACGCTTGTGGAGTGGGCTTTGTGGCCCATATCAAGGGCAAGCAAAGCCATGACATGGTGCGCCAGGGCTTGCAGATTCTGGAAAATCTGACGCATCGCGGTGCGGTGGGTGCCGATCCGTTAGCCGGTGATGGCGCGGGAATTTTGTTGCAGATCCCCGATCAGTTTCTGCGTGATGAAATGGGTTGGGGCAATATCCACCTGCCATCCGCTGGCGAGTATGGTGTCGGGATGCTGTTCCTGCCGCGCGAAGCTGCAGCGCGTGACGCGTGCGAGAAGATCGTCGCCGCGAAGATCGCCGCCGAAGGCCAGCAGCTGCTGGCCTGGCGCGATGTGCCGGTGGACAGCTCGGGTCTGGGCGAGAGCGTCAAGAAGGTCGAGCCCGTCGTGCGTCAGGTGTTCATCGCGCGCGGAAAGAATTGCAAAGATGCCGATGCGTTCGAGCGCAAGCTGTTCGTGATCCGCAAGACCATGGAGCACGCGGTAAGCAACTTGACCAATGGACAAGGTAAAGGCTTCTATTGTCCCTCGCTGTCTTCGCGCACCATCGTCTACAAGGGTATGCTGCTGGCCGATCAGGTCGGCAAGTATTACCTCGATTTGCAGGACACAAGAGTGGTCAGCGCGCTGGCGCTGGTGCATCAACGCTTCTCCACGAATACTTTCCCGACCTGGAATCTCGCGCATCCGTTCCGGATGATCGCGCACAACGGCGAGATCAACACCGTGCGCGGCAACGTGAACTGGATGACCGCGCGACATGCGGCGATGTCGTCCAAGCTGCTCGGCGAAGACCTGGAAAAACTCTGGCCGCTGATTACCGAAGGCCAGTCCGATTCGGCCTGTTTCGACAACGCGCTGGAATTGCTGGTGGCGGGCGGTTATTCGCTTCCGTACGCGATGATGTTGCTGATACCCGAAGCCTGGGCGGGCAATCCGCTGATGGATGAAGAACGCCGCGCCTTCTACGAATACCATGCCGCGCTGATGGAGCCGTGGGACGGCCCGGCCGCCGTTGCTTTCACCGATGGCCGCATGATAGGCGCGACGCTGGATCGCAACGGCTTGCGTCCGGCGCGCTATCTGATCACCGACGATGACATCGTGCTGATGGCTTCCGAGATGGGCGTGCTGGATATTCCGCAGCACAAGATCGTCAAGAAGTGGCGTTTGCAACCGGGCAAGATGTTCCTGATCGACATGCAGGCGGGGCGCATCGTGGATGATGCCGAACTGAAACATCAGCTCGCCACCGCAAAACCTTACCGGCAATGGATCGAAAAATCCCGCTACTTCCTTGGCGACCTTCCGGAAGTGGCGGCCAAGCCGAAACTGAATGCGTCCTTGCTGGATACCCAGCAAGCATTCGGCTATTCGCAGGAAGACCTGAAATTCATCCTGGCGCCGATGGTAAATGCCGGTGAAGAACCGACCGGTTCGATGGGTGCGGATGCCGCCCTGGCGGTGTTGTCGAACAAGAATCGCTCGTTCTACGATTATTTCCAGCAGTTATTCGCGCAAGTGACCAACCCGCCTATCGATCCGATCCGCGAAGAGATCGTCATGTCGCTGACTTCGTTCATCGGCCCGAAACCCAATCTGTTCGGTATCGAAGAAACCAGTCCGACGCTGCGTCTGGAAGTGCATCATCCGGTGCTGTCGAATGACGACATCGCGAAATTGCGCAACATCGATCAACTCACGCAGGGATGTTATCGCTCGCTGGTGCTGGATATCACCTATCCGGTTACACAAGGCGCAACGGGTTGCGAGAAAGCGGTGCAGGCGTTGTGTGCTGCTGCCGATCAGGCTGTGGCCGATGGCTACAACGTGCTGATCCTGTCGGATCGCGCGATGTCGGCCAAGCGCGTGGCAATTCCCGCGCTGGTGGCGTGTTCCAAAGTGCATCATCACCTGGTGCATGCAGGGCTGCGCACCAGCACCGGTCTGGTGGTGGACACCGGCTCGGCACGCGAGGTGCATCACTTCGCCTTGTTGGCCGGATATGGCGCGGAAGCGGTGTGTCCGTGGCTGGCGTATGAAACGATTGCGGCGATGAATCTGCCCGCGAAAGCCGATGCCCAAAAAATTGATGCCGGGCAAGCCAAGAAAAGTTACATCAAGGCGATCAACAAAGGCTTGATGAAGGTGATGTCCAAGATGGGAATCTCCACTTACCAATCTTATTGCGGCGCGCAAATTTTTGAAGCGATAGGCCTGAATGCCGAATTTGTCGCCGAGTATTTCACCGGCACGGCGACCCAGATCGAAGGCATCGGTTTAAGTGTGGTGGCCGAAGAAGCGGTGCGCACCCATCACAACGCATTCGGCACCGACCCCGTGCTGGCCAACGCGCTCGAAGCAGGCGGCGAGTATGCCTGGCGCGTACGCGGCGAAGAGCACATGTGGACACCCGATTCCATCGCGAAATTGCAGAACGCCACACGCACCAACAATGCCGCGACCTACAAGGAATATGCCAAGCTCATCAATGAACAAAGCACGAAGCTGAAAACCTTGCGCGGGCTATTTGAGGTTAAGCCCGCAGGGCCGCAGGTGCCGTTGGCCGAAGTCGAGCCGGCCAAGGAGATCGTCAAACGTTTCGTCACCGGCGCGATGTCGCTGGGTTCTATTTCAACAGAAGCGCACACCACGCTGGCGATCGCGATGAACCGCATCGGCGGCAAGTCCAACACCGGCGAAGGTGGCGAAGACCGAGCGCGCTATGCTCAGGTCAAGGGCGGCGATAAGCTCTCCGAAATTATCGGCAAGACACGCATAGAGCGCGACTTGGTACTCAAGGATGGCGATTCGTTGCGCTCCCGCATCAAGCAGGTGGCGGCGGGTCGTTTCGGCGTCACGGCCGAATATCTCGCTAGTGCCGACCAGATCCAGATCAAGATGGCGCAAGGTGCCAAGCCCGGCGAAGGCGGCCAGTTGCCCGGCCACAAAGTTTCCGAATACATCGCCCATCTGCGCTCATCGGTACCGGGCGTGGGGCTGATTTCGCCGCCGCCGCATCACGATATTTATTCCATCGAGGATCTGGCGCAACTCATCCACGACCTGAAAAATTCCAATCCTTCCGCGTCGATCTCGGTCAAGCTGGTTTCCGAAGTGGGCGTGGGTACGGTGGCAGCCGGCGTGGCCAAAGCCAAGGCCGATCACATCACCATATCCGGTTATGACGGAGGCACCGGCGCATCGCCGATCTCTTCTGTCAAACATGCCGGCACACCTTGGGAATTGGGCTTGGCAGAAGCGCAGCAAACGCTGGTGTTGAACCAGTTGCGCGGACGCATCGCCTTGCAGGTGGATGGTCAGATCAAGACCGGACGCGACGTGTTGATCGGCGCGTTGCTGGGTGCGGACGAATTCGGTTTCGCCACCGCACCGCTGGTGGTGGAAGGCTGCATCATNNAGTGCCACCTCAACACCTGTCCGGTGGGCGTAGCGACGCAAGACCCCGAGCTGCGCAAGAAATTTACCGGTCAACCGGAACACGTGGTGAACTACTTCTTCTTCGTTGCCGAAGAGCTGCGCGAATACATGGCGCAACTGGGCATCCGCAAGTTCGACGATCTGATCGGGCGCAGCGATTTGCTCGAAGTGAAACACGGTATCGCACACTGGAAGGCGCAAGGGCTGGACTTTTCCAAGGTGTTCCATCAGCCGGATGTGTCCGCCAGCGTGGCGCGCCGTCATGCGCAGACACAGGATCACGGGCTGGGGAAAGCGCTGGATAACAAGCTGATTGCCCAGGCGCAGAACGCCTTGAACAACAAGCAGGCAGTGGTCATCGACAGCAAAATCAGAAACGTCAACCGCACCGTCGGCACGATGCTGTCGCATGAAGTCGCCAAGCGTTACGGTCAGGCCGGTTTGCCGACCGCCACGATTAGTGTGAAGTTCAGCGGCACGGCAGGCCAAAGCTTCGGGGCGTTCCTCGCGCAGGGCATTTCGTTCGAGTTGCGCGGCGAAGGCAACGACTACGTGGGTAAGGGCTTGTGTGGTGGGCGCATCAGTATCATGCCGCCTGCCGATTCCAAGCTGGTCTCGCATGAAAACATCATCGTCGGCAACACCGTGATGTATGGTGCAACTTCCGGCGAATGTTATTTTTCGGGCGTGGCGGGCGAGCGCTTCGCGGTGCGCAACTCCGGTGCGATCGCGGTGGTGGAAGGGCTGGGCGACCATGGTTGCGAATACATGACCGGCGGCATGGTGGTGGTGCTGGGACAGACCGGACGCAACTTCGCGGCGGGTATGTCCGGCGGCGTGGCGTATGTGCTGGACGAAGACGGCAACTTTGAGAAACGATGCAATATGTCCATGGTGCAACTCGAACCGGTGCCGGAAGAATTGGCCGCGCTGGATAGCACGGATGACATGCCGGAAAGTCATGGCCGCGTGCATTTCAACCATCTCAACCAGGCTGATGAACAGGCATTGCGCGAACAAGTGGAAAAACATTTGCGCTATACCAACAGCCCGCGCGCCAAGCAGATTCTGGATAACTGGTCGGCGTACTTGCCGAAGTTCACCAAGGTAATGCCGACCGAATATCGGCGTGCCTTGCAGGAAATGGCGGCGCAAAATGCCAAGGTTATAAACGGACCCATGAAAAACACAAAAAGGGAGGCCGCATAATGGGCAAGCCAACCGGATTCATGGAGTTCAAACGCCTCAGCGAAGCCAGCTTGCCCGTGGCGGAACGGCGCAAGAACTACCACGAGTTCGTGCTGCATCTGAACGACGAGCGGGCCAAGACTCAGGGCGCGCGCTGCATGGATTGCGGCATCCCGTTCTGCATCAGCGGTTGCCCCGTCAACAACATCATTCCCGACTGGAACGATCTGGTGTATCGCGGCAACTGGCGCGAAGCGCTGGACGTGTTGCATTCCACCAATAACTTCCCCGAGTTCACTGGGCGTGTTTGCCCTGCGCCGTGTGAAGCGGCTTGTACGCTGAACATCAACGACGACGCGGTGGGCATCAAGTCCATCGAGCACGCCATCATCGACAAGGGCGGGGAGAACGGCTGGGTCGTGCCGCAACCGCCGGAGAAAAAGACCGGCAAGAAAGTCGCCGTGGTCGGCTCCGGCCCCGCCGGCTTGGCTGCCGCGCAACAACTGGCGCGTGTCGGCCACAGCGTGACGGTGTTCGAGAAGAACAGCCGCATCGGCGGATTGCTGCGTTATGGCATCCCCGACTTCAAGCTCGACAAGCGCCTGATCGATTGGCGCATGGCGCAAATGCAAGCCGAGGGCGTGACCTTTCAAACCTCTGTGTTCATCGGCAGGGATGCGGATGGTAAAAATGCGCTTGGCAAGAGCACGGCCAATGATGCCAAGCAGACCATCAGCCCCGCCGAGTTGCTGAAAAAATTCGATGCGGTGATCCTGTCCGGCGGCGCCGAAGCAGCGCGAGACTTGCCGGTGCCGGGCCGCGAATTGAATGGCGTGCACTATGCGCTGGAGTTCCTGATCCCGCAGAACAAGGAAGTGGCGGCCATGACACGGCGTTGCGAAGCATCCGGGGCGGGAATGGCCGCCTCACACCCGCTCCCGCAATCGGCTGGCTCCGCCAGTAACGTGTCGCGGGATGTGGCAGGCGACGGGCACAATCCTATTTCGGCCTCCGGCAAGCACGTGGTGGTGATCGGCGGCGGCGATACCGGCTCCGATTGTGTGGGCACCTCGAATCGACATGGCGCGTTGTCAATCACGCAGTTCGAAGTGATGCCGCGTCCGCCGGAGCACGAAAACAAGTCACTGGTATGGCCGAATTGGCCGATGAAGATGCGCACTTCCAGCTCGCATGAGGAAGGCGCGCAACGCGACTGGTCTATCGTCACCAAGGAATTCATCGGCAGCAACGGCAAGGTCGAGAAACTGCGCGCGGTGCGCGTGGAATGGAAAGACGGCAAGATGAGCGAAATCGCCGGCAGCGAATTCGAACTCAAGGCCGATTTGGTATTGCTGGCAATGGGCTTCGTCAGCCCTGAGCAGAAGGTGCTGGATGCCTTCGGTGTGGAAAAAGACGCGCGAGGCAATATCAAAGCCGACACGGAAAATTACCGCACCGGCAAGGACAAGGTATTCGCCGCAGGCGACATGCGTCGCGGGCAATCGCTGGTGGTGTGGGCGATACGCGAAGGCCGTCAGTGCGCACGCTCTGTCGACGAGTTTTTGATGGGATCATCTGTATTGCCACGTTGATGGCTGGGTAGCGCTTTGTGCCTCTCGAAATTCATTTTTGCGAGCATCCGCTATGCGGATTGCCTGCTTAAATCGTTTCGGGATGAAGCACAAGGAGCCGCGCAGCGAATGACGAGGCATATCAGCTTGATAGACGAGGAATGAGCGAGCATGCGACACAGTGATTCGCCCGATAAATGAATTTACAGAGGTACATAATGAATTTCAAACTAAAAAACGACACTTTCCTGCGCGCACTGCTGCGTCAACCAACCGAATACACCCCAATGTGGATGATGCGCCAAGCCGGTCGTTTCCTGCCGGAATACCGCGAAACACGCAAGCGTGCGGGCAGTTTTCTTGGGCTATGCAAGAACCCGGACTACGCGACGGAAGTCACGTTGCAACCGGTAGATCGCTTCCCGCTGGATGCTGCGATTCTGTTCTCCGACATCCTTACCGTGCCGGATGCGATGGGCTTGGGCCTGTATTTCTCCGATGGCGAAGGCCCGAAGTTCGAGCGCCCGTTGCGCGACGAAGCCGCGATCAAGGCATTGCGCGTGCCGGACATCGGCAAAGACTTGCGCTACGTCACCGATGCGGTGTCGCAAATCCGCAAGGCGCTGGATGGCCGTATTCCGCTGATCGGTTTCTCCGGCAGCCCATTCACGCTGTCCTGCTACATGGTGGAAGGCGGCGGCAGCGACGATTACGCCAAGGTGAAAACCCTGATGTACAACGAGCCTAAGCTGATGCACCACATTCTCGAGGTGACCACCCAGGCGGTGATCGCTTACCTGAATGCGCAAATCGAAGCCGGTGCGCAAGCCGTGATGATTTTCGACTCGTGGGGCGGCGTGCTGTCACATGCGGCATTCCATGAATTCTCGCTGGCATACACGCATCGCATCGTGGATGGTTTGATCAAGGAAAAAGACGGCGTGAAGATTCCGTCCATCGTGTTCACCAAGGGCGGCGGCTTGTGGATCGAAAGCATCGCCAACACCGGCTGCGATGCGATCGGTCTGGACTGGACCATGGACATCGGCATCGCGCGGCAGAAGGTTGGCCATAAAGTCGCGCTGCAGGGCAACCTCGACCCGGCGGTATTGTTCGCCTCACCCGATGCGATCCGTACTGAAGTGGAAAAAGTGCTCAGCAGCTACGGCTACGGCAGCGGTCATGTGTTCAACCTGGGACACGGCATCTCGCAACACACCAACCCGGAACACGTGGCGGCGTTGGTTACGGCGGTTCACGAGCTGAGCCGCAAATACCACTAATTCCAATTCCATTTCATCGGCGAAACTGCGTTAGCTTCCTCGCGAACACCTTGCCGTGCCAGTTGCACTGTCATCGCCGTTCGCTCGTCGCTGCCTTGTTTGACCTTCGAAATGGAACTGGAATAGCCATGATAAATTTGGCTAAACAAAAGCCGCAGGAGATACCTGCGGCTTTTGCATTTCTGCGACAATCGCAACGTTGATTGTTTGAGTAAATATGTCCATCGTCCGCGTCGCCGTTGATGTCCCGTTGCCCACCCTGTTCGATTACACGGTGGCGGAGGGTATTGCGGTTGCAATAGGCCAGCGCGTGATCGTGCCGTTCGGGCGACGGCAGATGGTCGGTGTGGTGATGGAGTGCGTTGCCACAACTGAAATGTCGCGGGAGCGCATCAAGCCGGTGGTACAGGTGTTGCATGACAGTGCGCCGCTATCGTCGGGGTTGCTCGACCTGCTGCGATTTTGCAGCGACTATTACCGCTATCCGATTGGGCAGACGGTGCTGTCTGCATTGCCTGCGCGCTTGCGTTCCGATAAGCCGATCATCAGCAAACCGATTTTGAGTTATCGGTTGAGCGCAAGCGGGGCGGCACTCGACCTCGATACTTTTCCGAAACGCAAAGTGGTGCAGCGGCGCATTCTGGCGAAGCTTGCCGAGCAACCGTGCAATTTCGCGCAGCTTAAGGCGTTGTCGGCGACAGTGGGGGCGCAGCTTAAAACACTTGAGCAGGAGGGGTGGGTTGAGAGTGCTGCTCTTGCTACATCCCTCTCCCCCAGCCCCTCTCCCGCCAGCGGGAGAGGGGAGCACACTTTTGACAACGCGCACATCCTCACCAGCGAACAGCAACTCGCGGTGGACAGCATCACGCAGGCCAGCGGCTATGCCTGCTTCCTGTTGCACGGCATCACGGGCAGCGGCAAGACCGAGGTGTATGTGCATCTGATGCATCATGTCTTGCAGCGCGGCGGGCAGTTGTTGTTGCTGGTGCCGGAGATCAATCTCACGCCGCAACTGGAAAATTATTTCCGCAGCCGCTTTCCCGATGTAAATCTGATCAGTCTGCACAGCGGCTTGTCCGAGGGCGAGCGTTTGCATAACTGGCAGCAGGCACAACTGGGTACGGCGCAAATCGTGCTCGGCACGCGCCTGTCGGTGTTTGCCGAGTTGCCCAAGCTTGCTTTGATCATTGTGGACGAGGAGCACGACAGCTCGTTCAAGCAGCAGGATGGCTTGCGCTATTCGGCGCGCGACGTGGCAATCTTTCGCGCCAGTCAGCACGGGGTGCCGATAGTATTGGGCTCGGCCACGCCGTCGCTGGAGAGTTATCACAACGCGCAAAGCGGCCGTTATCAGATGCT
>PLBS01000129.1 GCA_003134595.1 Gallionella sp.
AAATCGGGGGAAGATTCCTGCGCGAATAAACCCTCGCGCAGCCCCTTACTTTTACGTTAGGGCTTCCATACCACCGTATGGCTTTTTATATTGCTAAGTGCTAGTCTTCGCCTATGGCAACCACTCGCTTTGATTGGGATACAGACAAGGATGCTGAAAACCAGCTAAAGCACGGCGTTTCATTTTCCCGTGCTCAGCACGCCTTCGCCGACCTACAGCGCGTGATTGCCAGGGACATCACACACAGTCAAACCGAAGAGAGGTTCTATTGTTTCGGAGAGGTTGATGGTGGCGTTCTTACGGTGCGATTCACATATCGTGCCTCTGTTATTCGAATTATCGGCGCTGGCTATTGGCGCAAAGGAAAGGCAATTTATGAGCGCGAAAATAAAATACACGGATGAACCCCTTGGCAAGACACAGGTGGTTCCAGACTTTCTTCCATCTCCTTCCGAGTTAGCTTTTCGCGAAGAGGGTGTCAAGGTTACTCTGGCTCTGAGCAAAAAGAGTATCGAGTTTTTTAAGTCCGAAGCCACGAAGCATCACACCCAATACCAGCGCATGATTCGTCGACTTCTTGACTCTTATGTTGATGCCCATGTAACCCTGCGCTCAAGCGGGACGCGCCAAAAACGGCGCGCCCCTTAGCTCCATTACGTTAGGCATTTATGCGATCAGCGATAATCACATTTCTACTGTTCATTGCATTCGGAACGAGCCCCGCATTGGCTGAACAAAAAAAGGCCAAAGGGTCAGGTTGAATTATTTTCGCCACATGGAACGTCCTGATCAGGGCAAAAAACCACCGAGAAACCCGCCTCATCCGCAGCAGCTTGATACTCCGCAGCAATCGCCACACCGGGCACGCACACCAGTTCTTCGCCGCAATACATCAGCGGCAGGCGGTCGCGTTGCCAAGGCGGGACGTGGTGTTCTTGCAGTAGGTTCTTCAAGGTGCGCGTCGCGGCATTCGGCTGGGGGCGCAGGGATTCGCCGCCGCGCCGCAGGCGTAGCGTCACCGGCGCGCGCTGCAATTTTGCCAGGCTGATGCCTGAACTGTTTGTGCGCTTGAAATGCAGCCGCGTATTCAGTGCAGGCCAATCCAGTTCTGCTTCTCCGTGCCACGACGATACAAGGCTCTGGTCAAATTCACCCAATGCGCGCAACGCATACACCTTGCCCTGATAGCGGCGCACCTGCCAGTCGCCGTAGGCGATGCACACTGCGGCATCCTCCCGTGCGTTGCACAGTTGCTGCAACATGTCATCCAGTTGCACGGCTTGCGGCATCGGCGCGCTGCGTCCGTGCAGAAAATAGCGCAGCAGGTTTTTTGCTCGTGGCGGACTCAATGCCTGCAAGACCGCAACGGCAAGTGTTTCGCCCTCTATCATCTGCGCGGCATCCTGTTGCGCCAGCTCATCCAGCAAGCTGCTTGCCTCGGCAAAATGCTGCGCGCTGCGCGCCAGGGTATCGCGATAGGCGGGGAATCTTTCACTCAGCAACGGCAGCACACGATGGCGCAAAAAGTTGCGCGGATAGTTGTCGTCGGCATTGCTTTCGTCCTCTATCCACTGCAAGTCATGCGCGGCAGCGTAATCGAAAATTTCCTGGCGTGAGCAGTGCAGCAGAGGACGCAATACCCACAGGGCACAAGAACCTCTTCGAGGTAAATTGGGGGAGCCTGCGCGCCCGGCAAGCATCGGCATGGCGCTCGCGCCGCGCACCCCTGCTCCGCGCAGCAATTGCAGCAGCAGCGTTTCCGCCTGATCGTCGGCATGGTGCGCCAGTGCCACGAAGTCGCACGGTTGCCTGGCGAACGCCGCATGGCGCAGCTTGCGCGCCGCCGCCTCGATGCCATGNNATGCCGTGATGGACATGCAATGCGGAAAGTTGCCAGGAAAAACGCGCGGCGAGTCTGTGCAGCAGATGCAGCATCACCACCGAGTCCACCCCGCCGCTCAAGCCGATCAGGATCGAGCTGTGCGCGGGAAGCAGCGGCGCGATCTGCGCCGCGACCCGTTCGGCGAGATGATTATTGGAAACCACGATCAAGCCCGAGGAACGTCATTCCGGATCGGGCCCGGAATGACGGATGAAGAGAGCTTTATTGGAGTGCAACTTCCTTGAACTTGCCATAGCTCATCAAGCGATTGAAGCGATCTTGCATCAGATTTGCAGTCGGTTTGCTTTGGGCGATTTTCAGCGCGTCTTGCAATGCCTTTTTCACGTTCTGCATGGTCGCCGCATAATCGCGATGCGCGCCGCCCAGCGGTTCGCTGATGATCTTGTCCACCAAGCCCAGCGCCTTCAAACGCGTCGCGGTGATACCCAGGGTCTCTGCTGCATCGGGCGCTTTTTCCGCGCTTTTCCACAGAATCGAAGCACAGCCTTCCGGCGAGATCACCGAGT
Source organism: Gallionella sp. (assembly GCA_003134595.1). Taxonomy (GTDB): domain Bacteria; phylum Pseudomonadota; class Gammaproteobacteria; order Burkholderiales; family Gallionellaceae; genus Gallionella. Next base: position 2,410 of record PLBS01000129.1, read on the forward strand.
AGGTGCTGTATTGCAGCATCAGCAGCACGTCGCCCACCGCGATCGCCAGCGCCCCGCCCGAACCTCCCTCACCGATCACGGTGCAGATGATCGGCACGCGCAATTCACTCATCTCGTAAAGATTGCGCCCGATCGCTTCGGACTGGCCGCGCTCTTCCGCGTTCACGCCGGGATAGGCTCCGGGCGTATCGATGAAGGTCATAATGGGAATGCCGAATTTTTCCGCCAGCCGCATCAGGCGCATCGCCTTGCGATAACCTTCGGGACGCGGCATGCCGAAATTGCGCACTATCTTTTCCTTGGTGTCGCGACCTTTCTGATGGCCGATCACCATCACGCTTTGCCCGTTGAATCGCGCCAAACCACCCACGATAGCCTTGTCATCGGCAAAGGAGCGGTCGCCGTGCAATTCTTCAAAATCGGTGAACAGATGCTCGACATAATCCAGCGTGTAAGGGCGCTGCGGATGACGCGACACCTGCGAGATTTGCCACGGTGAGAGCTTGGCATAAACGTCCTTGGTCAACGCTTCGCTCTTCTTCGCCAAGCGCGATATTTCGTCGGAGATATCGAGTGCGGAATCATCCTGCACATAGCGCAGTTGCTCGATCTTGTCCTCCAGCTCGGCAATGGGGCTTTCAAAATCCAAAAATGTGACTTTCATATTCAATCCTTGTTGTAGCTGGTAGCTGGTAGCTGGTAGCGGGTAGCCTGTAGCTCGTGGCTGTGGGGGTGTTGGCTACAAGCTATTTTCACGATGATACTACAAACCGAAGAATCGTTTGATGGTCGCCAACACTTCGCCGTGACGGTGGTGCATTTCCTTGTGCAATGCTTCCTCGTCCAGATTTTGCAGTGCGCTGTCCAGTTGCGTCCTGCGCATGACGAGAATATGCGAAACCTCATCAGCGATGCCGGGACGCGCCAACAAAATTTCTTCGAATGCTTCCTTGTCGAGGCGATAACATTCGATATCGGTCCTGGCAATCACCGAGGCAACACGCGGCGCACCGGTCATCAGACTCATCTCGCCGAAAAAGCTGCCCTTGGACAAAACATTGAGACTGCGCTTTTCGCCATTCGCCGCATCGATAAATACCTCCGCTTCGCCGTTGATGATGATGAACAACCAGTGCTGCCCGGTCGCGCCTTGTTTGGCGATCACACTGCCCTTGGCAAACGGCATGTACTTGAGCCGCTCAGCCAGTGTCTTGAGCTCGCCATCGGTCATCTGCGAAAACAGCTCTACCCGGCGCAAGGTCTTGATGCGCAGCAGCACTTCGCGCTGGCGCAACGCTTCTTCATGCTTTTCATTTTCCTTGGTGATATGGATGTCCCTTTCCTCGATCGCCAGTTTGATACCCTCGCGCTGCAAGGCAGACATGATGTGCCAGCGTATCGTCGCATCGGTCGGATCATCCGGGGCCAGATCGGTCAGCCAGTAGCGCATCGCGTAACGCGCGTAGCCTTTTTCATCCATTTCCATCAACACGCAATTGGGCAGCGGGTTCTTCGCCACATTGGCAATGTCGGTCTGCTGGATTGCTTCCTCGACTAAATTGACCACTCTGGTAGGAGCCGTATCCATACTTACGTTGAACCACACCCAGCGGCGCAGCTGCACCGGTTGATCGGTACGGCGGCCCAGCACCATAAATTTATTTTTCATCAGTTGACTGTTCGGGAACACCACAGTTTCCCAATTACGCGTCTCAACCAGCGTGGAACGCCAGCGAATGTCCACTACGCGCCCGACCACATCATCCACCTTGATCCAGTCGCCGATCTGAACCGAGTTATCCAACTGCAAAGCCAGTCCGCCGAGAATATTACCCAGCGTATCCTGCATGGCGAATGCCACCACGGCAGTGATCATCGCCGAAGTCGCCACGATGCTGCCTAAATCGAGGCCGGCATAACGCAGCCTCACCATGCCCCAGGCGATGTATGCGATGATGACAAAAAAATCTTCGGCAATACGCGGCGGGGTCATGCGCGCAAGCGGCAAAATGGTCCGGAACACCAGCAGGCCCCACAGTCGAATCAGCGCGATCCCGCCGCCGATAACGAAGGCCTCGCGCAACACGGAAGCCGCCATGACAAATTGCATGGCATGAAGCAGGCTGCTAAAAAATTGTCCGAGCAGGCAGGCAAAGAAAAAGCCCAGTGTGTTGGTAATGCTTTTGCGCTCTTCCTTATGAAAATGAACCAGTAGGAACGCCAAACCCAGTGCCATCAACAGCACCAGCAGGGACTCATCACGCCAGAAGAAATGAATTGCGGTTTCCCAAAATGACACGGTCACTCCCCCAAGGTTCTGATGCGGCATTCTACACCAACGGACTAAGTGGCCAGCGCCACGCCGGATGATGAATGTCGCTACCACCTTGTCCGTTCCCCCTCTCCTACCTCTCCCCCGGAGGGAGAGAGTGACGAGGGATCGCTACGCGATGCTCAGGTTAACGAATATTCAGCCAAGCGCTTGGCACGCCGCCAGAATGCCCAGGTATCGCTGCGCGTCAATAGCACACGCCGAATGCTATCCCCACTCAAAATATCAATCTGCAACCGCGCGATTTTTCCGGAGCTCAACGCTTGCCATAACGGCTGCGCATAACCGTTTTCAAAATCCTGCAAAGCAGTGCGCCAAGCGGCCAGATCGCCGCTCTGCAATGCAGATCGCAACCCCGTCCAGACCAGCAATTGCTTGCCATTGTTTTCTGCATCACACCATTGGATTTTTGCATCACGCCAATTCTCAGGCCATACCGCAAAAGGAATACCCGCCGCCGCAGCGATCATCTCAACCAGCACCTCATCCGAACTCACGCTTTGGTAATTCTTCTGTAGCGGCGCAACCGCATCCCCACATCCCCAAAACCATACGCTGTTGATAATCAACGCCCCGCGCGCATCGCGGGATTCGTTGAGCGGATGTGCGAACAACAGCATCTGGATCTCATTGAACACCTGATGCCAGCGCGCCGCCTCTTCGCCGGTTGGCAAAGCACCGCGCACATCGCCACCAATGACTTGCGACAGCGGCCTGTTGTGGATGCGTGGCAACGTGTCCAGCCGCACATACCAACGCTGCGGATGCGGCGCAAAAAATTCCATGCCCTGTCCGGCAAAGTGTATGTTCAAGCTGGCGCACATTTGCCCAGCCTCGCCCGCGCTGATTTCCATATTCGGCAGCAACAGCATCTGATCGCGCTGCAAACGAAAATGCACCGGATCAGCGCGCAGCCAGCACCCCGCACCGAGTCCGTCAAAAGCGGCGGAAATAGGAGCGATCGGCGCATCTGCCTGGCATGCCACGCCAAACATTTCGCACAACAGATTTTCCAGCGGAACAGACTCAAGAATTTCGCTGCGCCCACGTCCCAGCAGCTTTTCCAACGCAGGCAAACGCAATTCCGCGCAAACCTCTGCGGCAAAGTCTTTCGGCAAAAACAAATCGGGGATAACCAGACGGACGCTTTTCATGTTGCGAGTTTAACCCAGATAGTCCATTAGAACCGACCGTCCCTTCCCCCTTGCAGGGGGAAGGTTAGGATGGCGACCATGACACGGCGTTGCGAAGCATCCGGGGCGGGAGTGGTCGCCTCACACCCGCTCCCGCAAACGGCTGGCTTCGCCAGTAACGTGTCGCGGGAGGTGGGGATAGAGCAGTGAGAAAGCCGAGATTCTACCCCCTCCCTATCCCTCTCCCCGCATGGGGGAGGGAACATTTTTTTATCGTTCCCACGCAAAGCGTGGGAACGATAAGCTAAGCAATGTCCACCATTGCCAACCATGTTTGTGGCACACTTACGCCAATTCAAATACACCCGTCCATCTGTCTTGCAACCTTACGAACTGTTCATCGGTCTGCGCTACACCCGTGCCAAGCGGCGCAACCACTTCATCTCTTTCATCTCGCTGATCTCCATGCTGGGCATGGCGTTGGGCGTGATGGCCTTGATCGTCGTGCTGTCGGTGATGAACGGTTTCCAGAAAGAAATCCGCGCGCGCATGCTGGGCGCGTCGCCGCATCTGGAAGTGGTCGCGGATGGCGGACGAATCAATGATTGGCAGCCCATACTGGACAAAGTCGCGCAACACCCGCAAGTCGCCGCCGCCGCGCCATACGTCGCTGGACAAGGCATGTTGTCGTTCGGACAGAGCGTGCAAGGCGTGATGGTGCGCGGCATAGACCCGGCAAAAGAAACCGCAATCACCGAACTTTCCAACAAGATCAAGGCCGGTGCCTTGGAAGATTTGCGCAGCGGCGAATTCGGCATCGTGCTCGGCACCGATCT
>PLBS01000008.1 GCA_003134595.1 Gallionella sp.
TGACAAAGCTATACTTCAATTATCGCTCCCCAAGCTAAGGATTGAACAATGTGTCAGGCAGTTTAACGTTGATTTCCAGGGCATCCATCATCACGGTTTCGATGATGGCATCCTGTCGATCGCGGCTGATCACCTTGACCGGGAACTGGCTCGCTATATCCAGCCACAGTTCGTAACGGTGCACGCCGGCAATCACAAAACCATCCGCGCCAGTCACGATAAGATGCAGAACCGTGCGGCCGTTCATGCTCTCTCGGGTGCCCGGACTAGAGTTTTTTGTATCGCCCAATACCTCGGCGTTGCCACCCTTCCGCAGGGCGCGGACATTTTCGAACAGCGTCCCGACATCCGAGTGATCCACGCGCTGGCCGCGCGAACTCCGGATCAGCGGATTGCCGGGACTCAAACTGAGCTCCGGGAAATGCTTAACACCAAACGGCCACAAGCGCACTCTTTGGGTGTAGGGATTGTAAATCAGCACCGTACCGGCATGCGGCCGAATGAATTCCATGCGCGCGAAACCGGGTTGCTTGTAGTAATAACGAATGTACTCTTCGCCGTCGGCATGCGTGGAGCGGATGGTGACACGGTAGTTCTCGACTGTGCGGTAATGCTCGATAGCGCTATCCAGCGGGTCTGGTGGAGTACCGGCGGGGGGAGTACCGGTGAGTGCTGCGGCAAGCATCAGGGCTGATAGCATTGGTTACTGAACGACTTCGAGCACACCTTCCATGCCCTTCTCGCGGTGGCTTTTAAAAAACAGCAGTTTGTTCTTGCAATAAAAATGATACTTGCCGACGGCGGTGGGCGTGAAGCGGATATTTTTGGGATCGCTGGAAAGTTTTTCATCCACCGACATGCCCGCCTCGGGCGATTTAATAACCAGGGTGTGGGGAACAAACCCCCATTCCACACTGGCCGTAAACTCCACCGGCACATTCACTTTGACGATCACATGATTCGGCTTGTAAAAATCAGTGCCGCCTTCAATCCGCACGTGCTGCACACCATCGGCGGCGATGGTTGCCTGATAAACGATCTCCTTGGGCGGGGAGGTGTCGGCTCGACACACTGCATACCCGGAAACCCCAAGGCAGAACAGAAAAAATATCGTGAAGTTTTTCATAGTCAGGCTCCCGTTGATTGAGACGTGAATTTCAGCCAATAGATTACACCATCCAATAATTCTTGCGGATAGAATAGAAACGCCTATAGTTGTGATTATGAATCGCCTTCCCATCATGCGCGTTTTATTGTTCGGCCTGTTGTTGTTTGCCGGGTTGGGCCGCGCGGCAGCGCCCGCACCCTTGGTGGTCGTGCTCAACGTTGACGGGGCGATCAGCCCGGGGACGGCGGACTATGTGGTGCGCGGCCTGAAGTCAGCCGCCGGGGAACAGGCCCAATTGGTCGTGCTGAAGATGGATACGCCGGGCGGCCTGGACACGGCCATGCGGCAGATCATCAAACAGATCATCGCTTCGTCGGTTCCCGTTGCTGCCTTCGTCGCACCCGAAGGCGCGCGGGCCGCGAGTGCGGGCACCTATATCCTCTACGCCAGCCACATCGCCGCGATGGCCCCGGCCACCAATCTGGGGGCTGCCACGCCGATAGCGATCGGCATCGGCGGCATCGGCGGTCAGCCGGAGCCGGGCGATCAAGCGCAGAAGGACAGGAAGGGCGGCGGGCAGGGGAAGAGCGGAGCCGCGAGTCCGGCTGGCGGCGGGATGGCCGCTCCCGGTTCCGCGATGGAACACAAACAAATCAATGATGCATCCGCGTATATCCGCAGCTTGGCGCAGATGCGCGGTCGCAATATCGAATGGGCGGAGCAGGCGGTGCGTCAGGCGGTGAGCCTGACCGCGGGCGAGGCATTGAAGCTCAACGTCATCGATGTGATCGCCCGCGACGTGCCCGACCTGCTCCGGCAACTCGACGGGCGTAAGGTGAATGTGCTGGGGGTGGAGCGCACGCTGGATATGACGGGGGCACGCATCGTCATTTTGGAGCCGGACTGGCGCAGCCGGGTACTGGCTGTCATTGCTGATCCAAGTCTTGCTTACCTGCTGATGCTTGCGGGTATCGCCGGTCTGTTTTTCGAATTTTCCAATCCGGGGTTCGTGTTGCCGGGGGTGGTTGGTGCGATCTCGCTGTTGCTCGCGCTGTTCGCGTTTCAGATGTTGCCCGTCAACTATGCCGGAATGGGACTCATCATTCTGGGGCTCGCTTTGATGACCGGTGAGGCGTTCATGCCCAGCTTCGTGCTGGGCATCGGCGGCATCATTGCTTTCGTGATCGGTTCGGTGATGCTGATCGATACCGATATTCTGGGGTATGGAATTCCGTGGACGGTGATCGTGCCGGTTGCCCTTGCCAGTGCCTTGTTCATCTTCTTCGTCGCCGGTATGGCAATGAAAGCACGTCGGCGACCCGTGGTGAGCGGCCGCGAGGAATTGATCGGAAGCATCGGAGAGGTGCTGGAAGACTTCGATGGCAAGGATGGTTGGGCGCGGGTGCATGGCGAAAACTGGCGCATCAGAAGCAGGCAGCCGATGGGCCGGGGACAAAAGATCAGGGTCGTTCGCATGGACGGGCTGATCTTCGATGTTGAGCCGGAAGCAATAACCCCTGAATGATTTCTGTGTCCATTTGCTATAACAACCAAGGAGAACGATATGGGTTTTAATTTTAGTTTTAGTTTCGGAACTCTTGTGCTCGTGCTCGTCTTGTTGGCGTTCGCCAGCGTACGCATACTGCGCGAGTACGATCGTGGCGTGGTGTTCATGCTCGGGCGATTTTGGAAGGTGAAAGGCCCGGGGATGGTGCTGATCATTCCCGGCATCCAGCAGATGGTCAAAGTGGGATTGCGCACGGTGGTCATGGATGTGCCGAGCCAGGACGTGATTTCCCGGGACAATGTTTCGGTCAAGGTCAACGCGGTGGTGTATTTCCGCGTGATCGACCCGCAGAAGGCGATCATCCAGGTGGAGGACTACCTTTTCGCAACCAGCCAGTTGGCGCAGACCACGTTGCGTTCGGTTCTGGGTAAACACGAACTGGACGACATGCTCGCCGAGCGGGAGCGGCTCAACATCGACATCCAGAAGGCGCTTGACGCGCAGACAGATACCTGGGGAATCAAAGTCTCCAATGTGGAAATCAAGCGCGTGGATATCGACGAAACCATGGTGCGGGCCATCGCCCGTCAAGCGGAGGCAGAACGGGAACGGCGGGCCAAAGTGATCCATGCCGAGGGCGAACTGCAGGCGTCGGAAAAATTGCTGCAGGCAGCCCAGGTTCTGGCACGGGAACCGCAAGCTATCCAGCTTCGTTATCTGGAAACGCTGACAGTAATCGGCGCGGACAAAAACACCACCATCGTGTTTCCGATGCCCATCGATCTGATCCGAATGTTTACCGATAAATACTTGGGCAACACGTCAAAAGGGGAGAAGCAGTGAGCACCACGATTGTCTGTGCCTGAAAATCTGCACTGAACTGTAGTTGTGGTGATGTCAGGTTTGCTGCTTCGCGGTAACTGCGTCGTGACAACCGGCTTTGATCCACTCCATCCATTCCGCCAGACCTTCACCGCTGGTGGCTGAAACACGGATCACCCGTATGGTTGGATTGATGCGGCGCGCATTTTCCACGGCGAGATCGGCATCGAAATCAAGGTGCGGCAACAGGTCGCACTTGTTGAGCAGCATCAAGTCGGCGGCGCGGAACATGTCGGGATATTTGAGCGGCTTGTCCTCGCCCTCCGTCACTGAAAAGATCACCACCTTGTGCGCCTCGCCCAGATCGAAATTCGCCGGACAAACCAGATTGCCGACGTTCTCGATCAGCAGCAGGCTGTCCTCTTTCAGGCCGAGCCGCTGCATGGCCTGTCCCACCATGTGCGCATCCAGATGGCAGCCCTTGCCGGTATTGATCTGTAGCGCTGGTGCACCGGCGGCGCGGATGCGCGCGGCATCGTTGTCGGTCTGCTGGTCACCCTCGATAACGGCGAGTGACTGTGCCCCGTTCAAAGCAGTTATGGTTTTCACCAGCAGGGTGGTTTTGCCGGAGCCGGGACTGGATACCATATTGAGCGCGAAGATACCGTGTGCGGATAAGTAGCGACGGTTATCATCTGCATAGCCGTTGTTCTTGGCGAGTATGTCGCGCTCGATCTTCACCATGCGTGACTGACTCATGCCGGGCGCATGCGCGCCTGCCGGTCCCGCACCAAAATCGATAGTGTCGTGTGCAGGCGAGTTGGTATGTGTGTGGTCGTGCGGCTGTGCATGCGTCGCACCCTCCTCATGCACACGAAAGCGCAGTACCTCGCCCGCTTTGCGCGGTTTCTGAAGTGCATGGCCTGCAATCAACGTCTGACCGATTCCACATCCGCATGTCGTACACATATCTTCTCCTTAAGGAGCCTTCATTCGACTTCCAGTTCCTTGACCCTCATCTCCTCGCCGCCCGTCACCTCAATCTGGAAACTGCCGCAACTCGGGCAAGGCTCATAACGGGCCGTCACTGCCACATTGCAGGCGCACTCCATGCACCAGCCTTGCCCGGCGGTCTCGATGATTTCCAGCCGCGCATCCTGGGCAACGCTGTCGCGCGTCACCACATCGAAACAGAAACGCAGCGACTCTTTTTCCACGCCGGCCAACTGGCCGATTTCCAGCCACACGGCCTTGACCCTGGCACACCCCTCGGCTCGCGCCGTATCTTCGATGATTTGCAGCACGCTCTCGGCAATCGACATTTCATGCATGGCAAATCTCATTCATGTTGATTATGGTGAACCTCAAATTCCGAATTAGCAAATCCCGGATTAACAAATTCTGGGCAACGGTTCATCTTCCAACTCTTCGAGCAAGCGCTGTCCGCCGAGTTCGGTTTCCAGCACCACCTGAGCATCGCCCAGTTCGACATGTCCGATGAGCGCGGCCTGTTCACCGCCCGGCAGCGTGCGCCATGCAGCCAATGCGGCTTCAGCCTGCGCCGCTTCCACTACCGCCACTACCCGGCCTTCGCAGGCAAGGAACATCGGATCGTAGCCGAGTATCTCGCACACTGCGCGCACCGGGTCGCGCACCGGAATATGCGGCTCATGCAGGCGCACAGTGAGTTCGGTGGCATGGGCGATCTCATGCGCCACGGTAGCCAGGCCGCCGCGCGTGGGATCGCGCATGAAACGCAGTCCGGTGAGCTTGAGCAGCGCTTGAGTGAGGGGCAACACGCTGGCGGCATCCGAGAGCAATTCGCCGCGCAGGCCGAACTGTTCGCGCGCCAGCATCACCGCAATGCCGTGATCGCCCACCGGGCCGCTCACCAGCAGTGCGTCGCCGGCGCGGATGTGCTGCATGCCGAGTTGCACTCCCGCAGCGCGCAGCCCGACTCCGGTGGTGGCGAGATACAGCCCGCCGCCTTCGCCACGCGGCACCACTTTGGTATCACCCGCCACCACCGCGACGTTCGCCTCGCGCGCGGCATGGGCGAGGCTGATGACGATGCGTTCCAGTTGCGCGATTTCGAAGCCTTCCTCGATGAAGGCGCTCAGCGTGAGGTAATGCGGCACGGCACCGGACACCGCGAGATCGTTGACCGTGCCGTGCACCGCCAGTGAGCCGATCGTGCCGCCGGGAAATTCCAGCGGCTGCACGGTGAAACCGTCGGTGGTGACCATCACCTCGCCAGCGCCGAGCGGAATGTGCGCCGCATCCACGCGGGTATCGAGCAGCGGGTTGGCGAGATGGCGCGCGAATAATTCCTCGATCAACTCGCGCATATAGCGCCCGCCGTTGCCATGCGCCAGCATGATGAATTTTTCTTCGCTCATAACTTTGTCGCCGCCTCCACCAATTGCCCATAACTGATGCCGCCGTCATTATAAGGAGCGTGGCGCGCGAGGCATACCGTAAAGCCATCTGCTTCGAGCAGCGCAATGAGTTGTTCGGTGAGCAATCGATTCTGGAACACGCCGCCGCTCAGGCCCACGCTGAACTCACCATGCCGCTCGCGCAACTGCCGCGCCTGTTGCAGCGCGGCATGTGCCAGCGTGGCATGGAACATCCCGCCGCGCTGCGCCACGCTGATATTTTCATCTCGCAACATGCCGAGCAGCGGTTGCCAATCGCTCTCCAGCACCCCGTCGTCACGCTGTCGCAGCGGCAACGTCACATGCTCGTTCGTCTTGCTGCTGGCGGCTTCCAGCCACATCGGTCCTTGTCCCTCAAAACTGCTTTCCTGCACCAGTCCGAGCAGACTGGCGGCGGCATCGAACAAGCGTCCTGCCGCAGAGCTGGCCGGAGCATTGATGCGCCGCTGCCATGCCTGATGCAGCAATGCGCTATCGCTACCGGCACGCGACCAATCGTGTCCCGCTTCCCAGCACAACGCGGCGGCACTGCGCCAGCACTCGCGCCCGGCGCGCTCACCACCCGGCAGATGAAAGGGACGCAGGGTGGCGGCACGGCGCCACGCGCCCGGCTTGCCGAGCAACGCCTCGCCGCCCCACAGTGTGCCGTCCGTGCCGTAGCCCGCGCCATCCCAAGTAAACACCAGCCAGTTTTCCACATTGAAAAATTCTCCCGCCAGCGCGGAGGCATGGGCGTAGTGGTGGTGCACGCGCAGTGTAGGCAAGCCGTGCCGATCCGCCCACTTGCTCGACGTATAGCCGGGATGCGCATCGCACACGATGAGCTGCGGGCTGACCTGATACAGCGAACACAGCTCGGCGATCACCTGCTCGAACACCGCGAGACTGCGCGGGCTGCCCAGGTCGCCGATGTGCGGCGAGACCACCGCGCGATTGCCCCAGGCCAACGCGATGGAATTCTTCATGTGGCCGCCCACCGCCAGCAGCGGTTGCGGCAAGCTGAACGGCAAGTCGAATTCCAGCGGCGCAATGCCGCGCCCAACACGTAATAGACGAGGACTACCCGCGATGACGCGCAACACGCTGTCGTCCGCCGGACGTGCGATGGGACGGTTATGGTGCAAAAAGGCTTGCGCCACCTTGCCCAGCCGCGCCTCGGCTTCGGCATTGTCGGTCAGCACCGGCTCGCCGCTGACATTCCCCGAAGTGGCGACCAGCGGCGATCCGAAACTTTCCAGCAGCAAATGGTGCAGCGGACTGTAGGGCAGCATCACGCCGACCTCGCGCAACCCCGGCGCAATGGAATCAGGCAAGGTCGAATCTGCACGCCGGGGAATCAGCACGATGGGACGCGAAGCATCGCACAGCGCGGCTTGCGTCACCGCATCGAGCTGCAACTCTGCGCGCACGCGCTGCAAGCCGTCTACACCCTGCCACGGAAACATCAACGCCAGCGGTTTGTGCGGCCTGTGCTTGCTGGCGCGCAGCTGCGCGATGGCCGCAGGATTCAGCGCATCGCACATCAGGTGATAGCCGCCGATGCCTTTCACCGCGACAGTCTCGCCGCGCCGCAATGCCGCGACAAATGCATCGAACGCCGCATCGCCGCCGACATGTTCATGGACGCGTTCACGCGCTGCGACGAAACTCAAATGCGGCCCGCACACCGGACAGGCCAGCGGCTGCGCATGAAAGCGGCGGTTGTGTGGGTCTTCATATTCCGCGCGGCAACGGAGACACAATGGAAATTCCGCCATAGTGGTGTTCGGCCTGTCGTAGGGCATGCGCGTGATCAGCGTGTAGCGCGGCCCGCATTGCGTGCAGTTGATGAACGGATAGCGGTAACGCCTGTCGTTCGGATCGAGCATCTCGCGGCGGCAATCGTCGCAAAGAAAACTGTCCGGCGGCACATGGATATTCTGGACGTTCCCGTAATCGGCGACATGCTCTCCCCCTTCCCAACCCTTCTCCCGGAGGGAGAAGGGCTTGTCTTCCCTCTCCCCACGGGGGAGAGCTTGCGAGGGGGCAGAGTGAGGGTGGGGGTTGGCGATAGCACTAGGAAGAATTTCAAAACCATCCAACTTGCGCAGCGAAATCGGCTGACAGGAAAGCACCTGCGGACGCGCCAATTGCGGCGCATCGGAGACCAGCGCGGCAGCGAAAGCATCCAGCGCGGCAGATTCGCCCTGCGCCTCCACGAGCACCTCTCCGGTGAGATTCTGCACCACGCCACTCAGGCCGAAACGCTGCGCCAGATTGAACACGAAAGCGCGATACCCCACGCCCTGCACCCGTCCGCTCATCAGCCAGCGGCGGGCTTCAAGTGTGGCGCAGTGTGAGGAAAGGTGGTCGTCGGTGTTCATATGTATGACTGGTTACGACACATTTCGGAAGTTCGATTTTCTTGGAAGCGGAAATTCAACGTTTGAGATCAGGGGCCGGAGAGTGAAGCGAACGAACCAAAAAGCGCAGCTTTTTGGTGGTCTTCTGGATCTAAGGGTTAGCCATCACTGATTGAACCATGGCTGCGATTGTAGGGCTACTCGTAATGGCGTATTGACGAAGGCTGGCGCACGCCAAACATATTCGGTTGCACCAGACTTTGCAGCCGGGTCGAGTGCGCGCACATGCCCAAGTGCGTGTTCCACTGAGAATGAGTGACCGCAAACTTTGTCGAAGTTAGATGGCAGGTCAGTCCACACTACGACATCAATGGACTTGGCTGCAGCCCAAGCCTGAATAGATGTAAGGGCGGCTGCGTCCTTCGATTGATGTCTAGAACCATCTGCGAAGTAGAAGCCAATGTTCGAACGGGTTGTCCCCTCGCGTGACCGCAAATCACAGATTGAGTCCTCGGGATCTCGGCGTTTGCTCTTTGTGTGGGCAACACGGCAGGTCGCACCATTCGGTGGATCAATGACCAGCGTTAGCGCACCGCAGCGGAACTGGGACACACGAGAAAATTCGATTCTCAGTTCCGGGCCATCGAGTTCCCAAGCGGAGTGGTGTTTATCAAACTCGGGCCTCTCGTCCCAGAGCAGAGAGCCCCAACCGAGAATCGCGATGTATGGTGGCATGGTGTGCGACGGCTTATTCATAACCCTTAGCGTAATTGACGAGTAATTTATTCATTGATAAGTACACAAGCCACCCATCTATCTTAGACAATATAAGATCTTTACCAATATCTGTATCCATATTTTCTAAAACATCTTTTTGTTCTGATACAAAAAAATCATCTTCCTCGATTTTATTTGCGATCAATTCATGCATTTCCCTGCTATCAATAGCTGCATCTAGCTTCTCCACAAGCTCTTTGTGCAGTTCCCTTATATCGTTTTTAGTAAGGCTCTTGGTATATATCAATTTGGCTAGAAGCTTTCTGTCCCCCACTGGTGGGGTAGCACTTTCAAAAATCATAGTTGAAAGCCCTGAAAACACCCCCTCCTTTGCAGTTGAAACAACATATGCACCATTAGCACCAGAAATAGCAGTTACTTGCCCGCCAAGCATGTACTTTTTATCAACAGTTATCACTGAATACCTCCATTCGCCAGCTGCCAATAATGTGTCGATTATCTGCTACGTGGGAAATACGCGACCATCTGCTTGTGGCCAAAGCGGACTATGGGCATCAAAATATTTTTCATCCCACTCATCTCTCATTTTCCTTGAATCACCTGGATATGCGCACCGCTCAATTGCTGGTAAAGGCGAATCTGTCGTTGGAGCGGCCACCAGTCGTAAAGGAATATCTGCAGCGGGCGCCACATCGCGACCCAGCCGACGATCGTCAGGCTTTCGCTCGCGATGTTGTAGCCGGCATTGGCACCGAGTTTTCCGATAGCATCTGCCCCGAACAGACACAGCGAGACAAACACGATACCGATGGCCAGGCTCACGCGGCCTTGTCGCAGAAGATGTTTCAAGGCACTGCGCGTTTGCTCGGCTTTGTAGGAGAAGTGGTTGTGGATCGCTCCGGTCAACATCTCGCTTGGGTCGCCATCCGACGGCCACTGTTCAAGGTGGATGGTTATATGGAAGCGGCTACCCGGTGGATATCCAGTTGCCCACGTTTCGATGAAAGTGTTGGCTTCCGGATCGAGGTCTTTGTTCAAGAACGGCGTCGGGTCCATCGAGTTGAACAACTGTGCGAGTTCGCGCACGCGCAGAGCCAGGCGATGGATGGGAGCGGGATGGGCTGATTTTGTCATCGGTAATTTGGGTATGGGTTCGTAAATGAAAACGCCAGTAAATCAATTTCTCAATGTTTCGCCCAGGTTGAATCAGGCTAGCACTACGATGTGCAAACCGCAATCGAGTAATTTATCCAGCCTATGAACAACAGGTCCTTGCCAAGAGACTATACTGCGAAAACTTTCATGACCGGCAAACCGCTATGTGCCTCGGCATTCCCATGCAAATCGTCGCGATCGACGGCTACAACGCACACTGCACGTCCAAGGGCGTGATGCGCGAGGTGAGCCTGTTCATGCTGCAGGACGAGCCCATCGCCGTGGATGATTTCGTGATGGTGCATGTGGGCTACGCCTTGCAAAAGATGAGCGAGCAGGAAGCACGTTCGACTTGGGAGCTGCTTGATGAGATGCTGGCTTATGATCCAGACATGCAAGGCACCTGAGGCGTAATCATGATGCTGACCGCCAAAGACTGGCTGGAAAAAATCCGCGCTCTGCCGCTGGCTCGCCGCGTGCGTATCATGAATGTGTGCGGCGGTCACGAGCGCTCGATCACGATGGCGGGCCTGCGCGGGGCACTGCCGCAGAATGTGGAGCTAATCCCCGGACCCGGCTGCCCGGTATGCGTGTGTCCCGAGGAAGATGTGTACCACGCGATCCAGTTGGCATTGCATGCGGGAGTGATCCTGGTGGCGTTCGGCGACATGCTGCGCGTACCGGTGAACGCTCCCAAAGCAGAACCGCGCTCGCTGGAACAGGCCAAGGCCAGCGGAGCCGATATACGCCCGGTATCGAGTCCGCAAGAGGCGGTGCGTATCGCCAGAGAAAACCCGGGGCGGCAGGTGGTGTTCTTCGTGGCGGGTTTCGAAACCACGACCGCGCCGGTGGCGGCCATGCTGCTCGAGGGCATTCCGGATAATTTGTTTTTGCTGCTGTCGTGCCGGCTTACCTGGCCTGCCGTGGCGATGCTGCTCGAATCAGAAAAGCCCGGCTTCGATGCGTTGATCGCGCCCGGCCATGTCGCCACCGTGATGGGGCCCGAGGAATGGAGTTTCGTGGTGGAGCAGCATGCCATCCCCGCTGCGGTCGCGGGCTTTTCGCCGGTGTCTCTGCTTGCCGCGATATATTCGGTGTTGCGCCAACTGCTCGAAGACGAATGTTTTCTGGACAACTGTTATCCCGAAGTGGTGCGTCCCGGCGGCAACCGCTCGGCGCAAGCGCAGCTCGCTCAGGCGATGCATGTCACCGACGCGAATTGGCGCGGCATCGGCATCATCCCGGCTTCAGGCTTCGCGCTCGCAATGCGCTTTGAGCAGCACGATGCGCGCAAGCAGTTTGGCGGATTTGAAGTGGAAGGGCGCAAGCGGGTCGGCGAAATGCCGCCGGGCTGCGATTGTGCGCGTGTGGTGCTGGGGAAAATCTACCCGAACGAATGCAAACTTTTTGGCACCGCCTGCACGCCGCGCACGCCGGTCGGACCCTGCATGGTGTCGGATGAAGGAGCCTGCCGGATATGGCGGGCGAGCGGGGTGAAGGTTCCCTCGACTACCGCATAATTTCATTTCAAAAGTAAACAATCGTAGGTCGGGCTTTGCCCGACACCCTTATCCGGCGGGCGTAGCCCGCCCTACTGGATTCCCGCCTTCGCGGGAATGACGCTGTTCAAATCTCTTCCGCCACCATCTTGATCGCCCCGCACGGGCACTCCGCCACACACATACCGCAGCCTTTGCAATAGTCGTAGTTGAACAGGAAACGTTTGCCCGGCCCGAGCTTGATCACCGCGTTGTCGGGGCACACGCCGTAGCAGTTGTCGCACTCGAAGCAGTTACCGCATGAGAGACAGCGGCGCGCCTCGAACAACGCATTCGTTTCATTCAACCCGCCCTGTACTTCATCGAAACTGGTCTGGCGGCGTATCGCGTCCAGCATCGGGCGCATGGTCTTGGGGGCATCGGAGTAATACCAGGTATTGAGCTGTTTGAAATCGGCCGGCTCGTGTTTGGCTGCGGGTTCGTAAGCAGTACCGCGCAGCCATGCGTCGATGTGGCGCGCGGCTTTCTTGCCGTGCCCGACACCCACTGTGACGGTGCGCTCCGACGGCACCATGTCGCCCCCGGCGAAAATACCTTGATGCCCGGTCATCATGTTGCTGCCGACTTGCACTGTGCCGTCTTTGATCTCCAAACCCGACACGCCCTCCAGCAGCGACAGATCGACATCCTGCCCGAGCGCCAGCACCAGCGAGTCCGCTTCCATGGTTTCGAATTCGCCGGTGGGTTGCGGGAAGCCCTTGTCGTCCAGCTTCATCTTTTCCAGGGTGAGGTTATGGGCGTCGGCATGTTTGATCGTGGACAGCCATTTGATCATGATCCCTTCCTGCAACGCCTCTTCCACCTCGAAATCATGCGCCGGCATTTTTTCGCGGGTGCGGCGATAGACGATGATGGCTTCGGTTGCACCCAGTCGTTTGGCGGTGCGCGCCACGTCGATGGCGGTATTGCCGCCGCCATACACCACCACGCGGCGCCCCAGCATCGGCTTGTCTTCGCCTTCCATGCTGCGCAGCACCGACACGGCATCGACGATATGCGCCGCATCGCCCGCCGGAATGAAAGCGCGTTTGCCGATGTGCGCGCCGACTGCGAGAAAAGCCGCGTCAAAATTTCCGGCGCGCATACTCTTTTCGATATTCGCCACCTTGGTATTGAGTTTGAGTGTCACACCCAGTTCGAGGATGCGCGCAACTTCCGCATTCAGCACGTCACGCGGCAGACGATACTTGGGAATGCCGAAGCGCATCATGCCGCCGCTCAGCGGACCGGCATCGTGTATCTCCACGCTATGCCCGAGTCGCGCGAGATGATAGGCGGCGGAAAGCCCCGATGGCCCCGCGCCAACGACCAGAATATTCTTGCCGGAAGATGCGGCAGGCTTATCGAATTTCCAGCCGCGCTTGATCGCCTCGTCACCGAGAAAGCGTTCGACCGAATTGATGCCGACCGGACTGTCCAGCTGACCGCGATTGCACGCGCTTTCGCAGGGGTGATAGCAGACTCGCCCCATGATGGCGGGAAACGGATTGTCCAATGTCAGCACATGCCAGGCTTTTTCATAGTCACCCGATTCGGCATGGAACAACCAGCCCTGGATATTTTCTCCGGCAGGACAGCCCGCGTTGCACGGCGGCAGCCTGTCCAGATAGACCGGCTTGTTGGTGCGCCACGAGCCGGTATGATTGGCCAGCGAGGAGCCGGGATCGAGGGTAATTGCGAATGGCTTATCCATTAGATAACCTCCGGTTGCGGCACCTGCCCGTACTTGCGGATGTTGCGGTCGGCGCGCTCCTGAATGCGCGCGATGACATCCAGTTTTGGCTTGGCACCGAACAAATGAGCGAAGCGTTTTTGCGGCTTCAGATATTCCTCGACCGGCACTTGTCTGCGTATCGGCAACGCGCTGACTTGCACACCATGTTCAGCCTCGAATACCGGGAACAAGCCGGTTTCATGCGCCAGCCGCGCGATAAGGATGGTGTCCTGCGAGGCCGTGCCCCAACCCAGCGGACAAGGCACGAGAATGTGGATGTAGCGCGCGCCGCGAAACTCCATCGCGCGCTTAACCTTGGCTTCGAGGTCATGCAGGTCGGCAACCGTGGCTGTCGCGACATAAGGAATTTCGTGCGCCATCGCGATCGCGGGAACGAACTTGCCCTGCCCGAACTCATTGCCGGGATGTGCGCCAACCGGCATGGTGGTGGCGGTGCGCGCGGCGGGCGGGGTGGCCGACGAGCGTTGCACGCCGGTATTCATGTACGCCTCATTGTCGTAGCAGATATACAGCACATCGTCGTTGCGCTCGAACATGCCGGACAGACAACCGAAACCGATGTCGGTGGTGCCGCCATCGCCGCCCTGCGCGACCACCCGCACTTCGTTGCGCCCCTTGACCTTCAGCGCAGCCGCGATGCCGGTGGCCACCGCTGCGGCGTTGCCGAACAGAGAGTGCATCCACGGCATCTGCCAGGACGTTTCAGGATAGGGCGTGGTAAAAACTTCCAGGCAGCCGGTGGCGTTCGCCGCGATCACCTGCGAGTGGGTCGCCTCCATCGCCGCATCCAGCGCGTACCGCGCGCCCAGTGCCTCGCCGCATCCCTGGCAGGCGCGGTGCCCGGAGTTGATGGCATTGCTGCGATCCTGATGCGACTGGACGCTGCGGTCTTCAGGATTCAGCAAACGGTTGCCGACGGTGAAAGTGCCGGTTTGATAGAACTTGATGGGTTGGAATGTCATGTTATCTCCTCATGCAAATTGTAGGTCGGGTTTCAACCCGACACGTCGGGCTAAAGCCCGACCTACGCCTAATGGATAATTTGTGATTTTTGAATCACGCAATCTTCGATGCGACCGCGCCAATGTCGCGCAGCATATTTTCCGCCGCAGGCCCGGAGCGGCGCTCTGCGCGTTCCCGCGCCAGCTGCTTGTTGACCACGTCCCAATCCAGATCCAGGAAGGTCAGTGCTTGCAACACATCCTGCTCCGCCTCGCGGAATAATTTGTGCAGCGACTTGCGCGTGATCGCGCGACCGCCCAGCCCGGCCACCACGGTGTAGCCGTGCAACTGTATGCCTGACAAAGCCATGCGCACATCGGTGGAGAGTATCCCGCCGATGCCCACCGCCAGACTCTTCTCCAGCACCACCACGCGCTTGGCGTTGTGCAACGCGGCGCGCACCTGCGCCAGCGGGAAGGGGCGGAAACTGGTGATGCCCAGCACGCCGATCTTGTGACCGTCATCGCGCATCTCGTCGATGGTGTCCTTGATGGTGCCCAGCACCGAGCCCATCGCCACCACCATGGTCTCGGCATCCTCGGCACGGTAGGTGTGCGTCAGGCCGCCGGTGTCGCGTCCGAATATCTGCTTGAATTCAGCCGCCAGTTGCGGAATGCGCTCCAGTGCCTGCATCTGCTTGGCGTGCGCCAGATAGCGCACTTCCATGAACGCCTCGGGTCCGACCATCGCACCGATTGAAACCGGCTCGCGCGGGTCCAGCACCTGGCGCGGTTCATAAGGCGGCAGATAGGTATCGACCTGTTGCTGCGTCGGCAAGTCCACGCGCTCGTAAGCATGAGTGAGAATGAAACCATCCATGCACACCATCACCGGCAGGGATAATTCCTCGGCCAATCTGAAAGCCTGAATGTGCAGATCCAGCGCTTCCTGATTGGTCTCGGCGAACAGTTGCATCCAGCCGGAATCGCGCTGCGATAGGGAATCCGAGTGGTCGTTCCAGATATTGATCGGCGCGCCGATGGCGCGGTTGGCCACTGTCATCACGATCGGCAGACCGAGGCCGGATGCGTTATAAACCGCTTCGACCATAAACAGCAATCCCTGACTGGCGGTGGCGGTATAGGCGCGCGCGCCGGTGGCAGAGGCCCCGATGGCGACCGACATCGCGGCGAATTCGCTCTCGACATTGATGAACTCACACGGAGACAGATTGCCGCTCTTCACCATTTCCCCCAGCGCCTCGACGATGTGCGTCTGTGGCGAGATCGGGTAGGCGCAGATCACCTCGGGGCGACACATGGCAATGGCTTCGGCAACGGCGCGTGAACCTTCGATTTGCTTAAGCATGTGCGGCCTCGCCCATCTTTGCTTTCACCATGTTGTAGGCTTCGGTCGCTGCGGCGATGTTGCCATCCGCCACCTTGCCGGAAAATTTTTCGCCTATCGCCTTGATGACCGACTCCAGCCGGATCAGTCCGGAGAGCGCGGCAAATCCAGCCAGCAATGGCACATTGGGTATCGGGCGACCGATATGTTTCAGACCGAGCTCGGTGGCTGGCAGGGTGCACAACCGCTCTGACGGCCTGCCGCTGACCAGGTCGCCCAAACCAAGCTCTTCGAAACTGCGACTGGTGTTGAGCAATATATAGCCGTCCTTCTTCAGCCCGGCAAACACATCGACCTGATGCAGCAGCGTGGTGTCCTGGATGATGATGGCATCCGGTTCCATGATCGGTTCACGCAGACGAATTTCCTTGTCGGCGATGCGGCAAAACGATACCACCGGCGCGCCCATCCGCTCCGAACCAAAGCTGGGAAAGGCCTGGGCATGGCGCCCTTCGGCAAACGCCGCAACAGAAAACATCTCCGCTGCTGTCACGACGCCCTGACCTCCCCGACCATGTATACGCAATTCGAACATATCTGATCTCTCCCGGTGTTCTGCCTTTCGAACCTTACTCCCCTGTCATGCGTTTACCAAGTACTCCCGCCAGATGGGCAGACTCACCGCCGTACACAACTCAACAACCAGCCTCAATGCCGCTTCCAGATTGGCCGCCGCTTTATCGCTCAATGGGTCACCCAACTCAAAATCGTAGCCGCGAATGCGCAGCAGAAAAGCGGGTGGCGCATCTTTTCCATACACCTGCCGATAGGCGTGCAACAAGGCGGTTGGGCTCATCGCGTGGCTGGTGTAGCTGACATCTTTTACGGCGCTGATTTCGGAAAAGTCGAACGGCTCGGCACAGGACATATCGGCATCGATGAACAATACCCGCTTGCAAGCAGCCAGGTCGGTGACGTGCTCGACTTGCAGTTGCATGTCGTTCTGACACTCGACATCGGCGAGATGCAATTGCGCAATGCGCCCGATCAACTCCGGACCGAGCGCATCGTCTCCGCGCCCGGGATTGCCAAATCCGAACAGCAGCAGTTTTACCATATGGGAATCTCTAAAAATCCACATTTCATCCCAACTGCTGCGTTGCGGAAAAAATTTCTTGCTTACATATCCACCATATGCGGCGCGGCGAAATTTTTTCCGCGCCTTGCATTTGGGCGAACTCTGAATTTTTAGAGATTCCCATGGCGCTCAGACCGTCCGTTCGATCACGCCGCTGCTACTCTTGGTCAGTCTATCCACCAACATACCATCGGCGTCGAGCAACTCCACCTGTAACGGCATCTTGCCCATCGCGTGGGTGGCGCAGGAAAGACAGGGGTCGTAGGCACGCACCGCGACTTCCAGATGATTAAGCAGGCCTTCGGTGATCTCATGACCGTCGAGGTATTCATTGGCGACCGAACGCACCGATTCGTTCATCGCCTGGTTGTTGCTGGTGGTCGAAACGATCAGGTTGGCCTTTGTTATCAGGCCTTCCTCGTCGATCTGATAGTGATGGAACAGGGTGCCGCGCGGAGCTTCGATCACGCCAATACCCTCGCGCCGCTTTTCGCCCAAGTCTGCGACCAGATCGGTGCCGGTGATATCCGGATCATGCAGCAACTCCTGAATCGATTCAGCACAATGCAGCGCTTCGATCATGCGCGCCCAATGATAGGCCAGCGTGTCGTGCACAAAACCGCCTTGGCCGAATTCCTTGAAGCGCTTGCGCGCGGCTTCCGCCAGCGGTGTGGCAATGAAATCGCAGTTATTCACGCGCGCCAGCGGTCCGACGCGATACCAGCCTTGCTCCTTGCCCAGCTCGATCAAGTACGGGAACTTCATATAGCTCCACGGGCGCACTTCTTCGCGGATGATGTCGCGATAACCGCGATAATCGAATTGATCGAAAATATCTGCGCCGCTTGCCGAACGTGCGCGTAGCCCGCCGTGATAAATCTCCAACTCTCCGCCGCTGCCGACCATGCTCAGGAAGTTGCTGTGTATGGTAGCGAAGCGGTAATGCTCCGGATTTGAGGTGTGGATTTGCTCGTTCAGCGCCAGCGCATCCTGACTCCAGGCCAGGATGTCTTTGATGTCGACCAGCAAGGCATCGCGCTCGGCAATGCTGAGTGACTTGTTCATGCCGCCAGGCACGGTGGCTGCACCATGGATACGCCTGCCGGAAATCGCTTCGATGATCTGTTGCCCGTACTTGCGCAGTTTCACGCCTTTCAGCGCGAGATCGGGATATTTGTCCAGCACGCCGACGATGTTGCGCTGCGCCGGGTCGCTGCCGAAGCCGAACAACAGATCGGGAGATGACAAATGGAAAAAATGCAGCGCGTGCGATTGCAGCGTCTGGCCGAAATGCAGCAGGCGGCGCAGCTTTTCAGCCGTGGGCGTGAGTCGCTCCACGCCGACCAGTTGATCCACCGCCTTGGCTGCCGCCAGTTGATGACTGACCGGACAAATCCCGCACAGGCGCTGCACGAAGAATGGCACCTCCCAGTAAGGACGCCCCTGGATGAATTTCTCGAAGCCGCGGAATTCGACGATGTGCAGGCGCGCTTCATGGATATGATTTTCGGCATCGAGCATCAGCGTGATCTTGCCGTGTCCTTCAACACGCGAGATGGGATCAACGGCGACGCGCCTGAGGTTGGGCGGGTGACCTTTGTTGGAAGGGGATGTCGCGTTCTGTTCCATGGCGGAATACCCTTAATCGTAATGCAGCAAATTTTTGGGAAGCGCGGGTTCCCGGCCTTCCAGCAAATCACCGAGCACACTCAGAAACTCATCGGCGGACGGCGGGCATCCCGGCAGGTAGTAATCGATGCGTACCACTTCATGAATAGGATGCACTTTGTCGAGCAGCAGCGGCAGCTCGATATCATTCGGAATCTGCGGATTCTCCACACCAACCCCGTTCAGAAAAGCTTCCTCCAGACACTCGCGCAAATCGAAATGATTGCGCATGGCGGGCACGCCCCCATTAATGGCACAGGCGCCGACCGCGATGAGAATCTTGCAGTTGGCGCGGAACTCGCGCAGCACATGCACATTGTCGGCGTTGCACACCCCGCCCTCGACCAGACCGATATCGCACGGATCGCAATGCTTGATGTCGGTCAGCGGCGAGCGATTGAGCTCGACATGTTCCAGCAAGGCGACCAGTCGTTCATCCATATCGAGGAAGGACATGTGGCAGCCGAAGCAACCGGCGAGCGACGTCGTGGCGATCCTGATCTTACTCATCGGTATGCCTCACATCAAAGTGAAGCTCGCGCAGCGATTCGTTTGCCCCCTCGCCCGCTTGCGGGATAACCAGCGACTTGGCTGCGGTCTTTTGCAGCTTAGTCGAATGGCTAGTTGTTTCATTCAGAGGGTTGGGGAGAGGGAAACGGGCATGATGAGTTTCATCATCAGGTATGGCATATTTACCATGCCCGTTAGCCAGGATGACTTTTTCCAAACCAATCTCGCCGACCTGGTGCAGGTCAAAAGTGCGCCGTCCGATCGGCACTTCATAGCCGTGTTCCTTGATCAGGATTGCGCCCACCGGACAAATGTGTACGGCCATATCGTTCGTTTCGAGATCGCTATCCGCCAGCTTGCCGCTGGGTGAATTTACGATCAGATGCGCAGTTGTGCCGCGTCCGGCGATGGCGAACACATTCTTGCCATCCACTTCGCGACTGGCGCGCACGCACAGCTCGCAAAGTATGCAACGGTCACGATCCAGCATGACGGTCGGATGCGAGGCATCCACTTCGCGGCGCGGGAAGAACTGCGGAAAATGCCCGTCCAGCATACCCAGATGATAGGCCACTGCCTGTAGCGTGCAGTTACCGGTCTTTTCGCAGGCCGGGCACAGATGATTGCCCTCGATGAACAACATTTGTGTGATGGTCTTGCGCACTTCATTCAGGGCTGGCGTGTTGTTGCTGATCTGCTGCCCGGCTACGGCAGGCGTGGTGCAGGCCGACACGCTCCTGCTGTCGATATCGACAGCACACAGCTTGCAACTGCCATGCGGCGTGAGTCCGGGACGATGGCACAGATGGGGAATATAAACACCGGCTGCAAGTGCCGCATCCATGATGGTCTG
>PLBS01000138.1 GCA_003134595.1 Gallionella sp.
CGCCGCGTATTACAATAGATGCCAACATTCCCCACTCACCGGAGCTACGCTATGCCGAATCAATCCGATCTGCTGATGTTGCGCGACAAGTTGCGCGCGTTCGCCGAGGCGCGCGACTGGGACCAGTTCCATTCGCCGAAGAATCTGAGCATGGCGCTGATGGTGGAAGTCGCCGAGTTGATGGAGCATTTTCAATGGCTGACCGAGGCGCAGTCGTTTGACCTCGCCGCCGAAAACAAGCATGCCGTTAGCGAGGAGCTGGCCGATATTCTGCTGTATCTGGTACGCCTCTCGGACAAGCTGGGGGTGGATTTGCTGGAGGCCGCGCTGCACAAGCTGGAGAAAAACGCGGTGAAGTATCCTGCGGAACAGGTGCGCGGGAGTGCGAAGAAGTATTCGGATTCCTGATTGTCATGCACGGTTAAAACTGTGCCGTTCACCCCAAGCCGGCACCCAATGTAGGTCGGGCTACGCCCGACATGGTGGGCACAGCCCACCCTACGGTTACTTCATGGTTCGACAGGCTCACCACCGACGGACGTAACCCGACGTGCGCAATGTTGGGTTACGCAAAGAACGCTAACCCAACCTACAAAACTAAACAACAACGTGCCGAAAAACGTTGCGAGCGACGGCAGAACAAGGCGCGAAAGGGCGAAAAAGTAGCCGCTCTGACACGGTGTTGCGAAGCATCCGGTGCGGGAAGAGCGGCTTGCATCTGCTCCCGCAAGCGGCTGGCTTCGCCAGTAACGTGTCGCAGATGCGGTTTACATTTCAGTTTATCGCTGCGCGACCCCGCATTTTTCGCCCTTGAGTAACGCAGTTATGCCGAGCGCATAACCAATGACTTGGCTGTCGTCTTTTGGCAGCCTAGTCAGATGGCTAGTCGTTTCATCAGTAGTTTTTCATCCTTGACAAAAGAACGTTCGTTCTTTACAGTGCGCAGCACGTTCGTTCTGTATCAATCCTGCCATGACTGACTTCAATCCGAAAGACACCGAGTATCTCGCCAAACTCCAGGACTATTACGCCGACTGGAAAAACATCCCCTCCTACGCCAAGCTGTGCGATGTGTTCGGCATTGCCTCCAAATCCTGGGTCAAAGCCATCCTGACCCGCCTGAACGCAGCCGGCTTCATCGAGCGCACCCCGGATGGCGCGTGGATACCATCTCGCCAGTTCTTCGCGCGCCCCTTGGCCGAATCTTCTGTTCAGGCAGGCATGCCGGTTTCCGTAACGGAGACTCAGGGCGAATATTTCATCATCGACGAGATGCTGATCGATACACCGTCCAAGACCACGCTGATTCCGGTCAAGGGCGATTCGATGATCGAAGCCGGTATCCATGATGGTGATGTCGCGGTCGTCGAGAAGCGCATGTCCGCCAACATCGGCGACATCGTGGTGGCGATCGTGGATAACGAGTTCACGTTGAAGACTTTGGATAAAGAGCGCGGTCATTTCATCCTGCGTCCCGCCAACCAGGCATATCCGGTCATCCGTCCGCACGGCACGCTGGAAATCTTCGGGGTGCTGATCGGTTTGATTCGCAAGTACCGGAAGTGATAGTGATGCAAACCGCCATTCATCCATGTGCAGGTCGGCAGGCACAACGCGCCCCGCGTGGCCTGCTGTCGCTGACCCATCCCAGCAAAGAATTGTTTTATCGGCAGCGCGCCTTGCTGCGCGGTGCCGTACCTGCCGGCTTCCCCTCCCCTGCCGATGACTATGTGGAGCAGCACCTCAGTCTCGACGAGCATTTGATCCAGCATCGTGAGAGCACCTTCTTCATGCGTGTGGCGGGCGACTCGATGCGCGGACGCGGCATTTTCGACGGTGATTTGCTGGTGGTGGATCGTGCCCTGCCTGTTACGCATGGCTGCGTGGTGATCGCGGTGCTGGATGGCGAGTTCACCGTGAAGCAATTGCTGCATACGCCGGATGGACAGGTATTGCGCGCGGCACACCCGGCCTATCCCGACCTGCATATCAAACCGGAGCAGGACTTTTCCATCTGGGGCGTGGTGAGTTGGAATATCCATAAAGTTTAAGCACTGTAGGGTGGATAAGCGCAGCGCATCCACCAACTCGCTTCGGCGGATTCACCGCGGTGGATGCGCTGCGCTTATCCACCCTACAACTGAACATCCATAAGGTCTAAATCGTGCGTGCCATAGCGCTAGTAGATTGCAATAATTTTTACGTCTCTTGTGAACGCTTGTTCCAGCCCAAACTGGAAGGCAAGCCGGTGGTGGTACTCTCCAATAACGATGGTTGCGTAGTGTCGCGCTCGCAGGAGGTCAAAGACCTCGGCATCAAGATGGCCGTACCGTGGTTCCAGATGAAAGACCTCGCCAAACGCCACGGCATCATCGCCCTGTCTTCCAACTACACGCTGTATGCCGACATCTCCAACCGGGTGATGCGGCTGTTGTCGCAATGCAGTCCCGATCAGGAGATCTATTCGATAGACGAATCCTTTCTCGACCTGACCGGAATGGACGGCATGAACAGCCTGACCGAATATGCGCAATCAATACGCAGCACCATCAAACAATGCGTCGGCATACCGGTATGTGTCGGCATCGCACCGAGCAAGACTTTGGCCAAACTCGCCAACCATGTCGCCAAGAAGCAGAAACAATATCACAGCGTGTGCGATTTCAATGCGATGACGGCGCGCGTGCTGGACAATCTGCTCGCAAAGATCGAAGTCAGCGAGGTGTGGGGCGTGGGCAGGCGCAGCACCAGCCGCTTGCAGGGGATGAGCATCGGCTCGGTGCTGGACTTGAAACGCAGTTCCGCCAAGCGCGTCCGCGCCGAGTTCGGCGTAGTCATGGAACGCATCGTGGCGGAACTGAATGGTGTGGCCTGTCTGGAACTGGATGATGTCACTCCGCCGCGCCAGCAGATCATTTGCTCACGCTCGTTCGGCATATCGGTTTCCTTGCTGGTAGACCTGGAACAAGCGGTCATCGCCTACACCACCCGCGCCGCCGAGAAATTGCGCAGCCAGCATTCCCTCGCGGGCGGCATCCAAGTCTATATCCGCACCAATCCGCACAAAGACAAAGCGCCGCAATACCAGCCAGCCATGCTGATCCCTTTATTCGAACCCACCGATGACACGCGCCTGCTATGCCATGCCGCGTTGAGCGGACTGCAGCAAATCTACCGCAGCGGCTATATGTATCAGAAGGCGGGCGTCATGCTGACCGAAATCATCGCCGCCGCAGCAAGACCGCGCACGCTGTTCGAGGATGTCGCGGCACAGCAGAAATCCGCAGCGCTGATGACCACCCTCGATCAGATCAACCGCCGCATGGGCAGCGGAACGCTGCAACTGCTGGGCGAAGGAGTCAGAAAAAGCTGGTCGATGCGGCGCGGTAATATGTCGCAGCGCTACACCACGGAGTGGGATGAGCTCGCGGCAGCGCGATGAAATATTCGGTGCACTGATATCAGCCGACGTTCCTGACGCCGCGAAGCGGCGGCAGGAACGTAGCCTTGAGCGCCTTGTTGGGCGGCGCTACTCTGCGGTAATCGGATCAATTATCGCAGCGACAGCGGAGACCCGGTTTGCAGGAAAGCCTCCTTGCTGGGCGTGATCCCGAACCATCTTTGCATTCGGCGCAATGTATACGCAGTACACCTTATCGTCAGTCACGTAACTCTGGAGCCATTGAATCTGCGGTCCCATCTTGCTCAGCACGCCGCACGATTTCTGAGCAATGCCTTTAAGTTCTTGAGCCGTCAATTTGCCGGCGCCCGGAATTTCACGTTCGATTACATATTTTGGCATGATCTTCTCCTTGTGTTGGTTGCGATGGATTTCGCTGCGACCCGCTGCAACCAAAGCGACTCATAGCGCCTAACAGTTATAATCTGCTTCTAAAAACCTTGTTGGTGATGGAAGCATTTGTAAGTTAGCATTAAGCATGGGAATCAAGAAGTACAATATCTGTAGCGTTCAAAACGGTAAACAGTTTCTGAATTAACTTGGGAGGGTGCAAAATGTATTCTTATGGACAGTTCTGCCCTTTGGCGCAAGCAACCCAATTATTGTGCGAGCGCTGGACCCTGATAGTCGTGCGCGAATTGATTGCAGGAAGTACCAGATTCAATCAGTTAAAAAAAGGTGTGCCCCTGATGTCGCCAACATTATTGTCTTTGCGACTTAAACGATTGGCAGAGGCCGGGGTGATAGCAATCACGGGCAACAAAGGAAACTATACCTACAGCCTGACGTCTGCTGGCCTGGAGTTGCGTCCTATCGTTGAACTGTTTGGCGCATGGGGTCATCGTTGGGTGCGCTCGGATTTAAACAAGGGCGATCTGGATGCGGGTTTGTTAATGTGGGATATGCGACGAACCGTTGATCCTGCCGTTTTTCCTAGGCATCGTATCGTTGTTCAATTTGAATATCCAGATGCGCCAAAAGGAAAACGAGATTGGTGGCTGGTCAGTGAAAACGGCGAGATAGACTTATGCTTGAAGAACCCCGGTTATGATGTCGATATTATGATCAAGTGCTCGCTTAAAACGATGTCTGCGATCTGGGTTTGCCAGCAACACTTTCGTGATGCAGTAAAAAAAGGTGATATCAAAGTGCTGGGCGACTCTAAACTTACCAGCAAACTTCAAGATTGGTTGCGTTCAAGTCCACTGGCCAGGCTAGGCTCTGTAGATGAATTACCTGAATTGGTATGGAACATTGGCTGAGCTTGCCGGAAAATTCTCAGCATAAGATGATCATCTTATAAAAATCGTATCCGACAGGCAGCAAATTCGACGTTGCTGAAGCAATGCGATGAATTGCCGATAACCGTAAATTGCGACTGCACTAACTATTGTTCACCATCACGCGCGGCGCGCCCTGCTTCATCGTGCCAATCACCGCAGCCTGTGCGAAGCCGGCACGCCGAAAACAGGTCAGCACTTCGTCCACCGCATCCGGCGCAACTGCAGCCAATAACCCGCCGCTGGTTTGCGCATCCGCCAGCACACGACGCTGCCAATTTTCCAGATGCGCTGAGAAATCCACTTCATGCCCGTAGCTGGCCAGATTGCGGTCGATCGCGCCGGGGCCGTAGCCCTGCTGCGCCAGCGGCAATGCCTCGGACAAGATCGGGATGCGGTCGAACTGTAACTCGGCAGCGAGCTTCGATCCGCGACACATTTCCAGCAGATGGCCGAGCAAACCAAATCCGGTCACGTCGGTCAGCGCATGTACGGCTTTCAAGTTGGACAGTTCACGACCAACCGTATTGAGCTGTGTGGTGGTGGCGATCAGTTGCGCATAACCATCGGCAGACAACGCGCCCTTCTTCAACGCCTGCGCCAACACGCCGACTCCCAATCCCTTGCCGAGTATCAGCACGTCGCCAGCCTGTGCGTCGCAATTCTTCTTGAGTTTATCGGGATGCACGATGCCGATTGCCACCAAACCATAAATCGGTTCCGGCGAATCGATCGAGTGTCCGCCCGCCAACGGAATTCCGGCGGCTTGGCATACCGATTCTCCGCCTTGCAGAATGGCGCGTATGGTCTCGACCGGCAGCTTGCTGATCGGCATGCCGACGATCGCCAGCGCCATGATCGGCGTGCCGCCCATCGCATACACATCGGACAGCGCGTTGGTGGCGGCGATGCGGCCGAAATCGAACGGATCGTCGACGATAGGCATGAAAAAATCCGTGGTCGCGATGATGGCCTGTTGATCGTTCAGGCGGTATACCGCCGCGTCATCGCTGGTCTCCGTGCCGACCAGCAGGTTGGCAAACGGCAGTTTTTCTTTTGCTTTTCCTAAAATTTCCTGCAACAGGGCCGGCGCGATTTTGCAGCCGCAGCCGCCACCGTGCGACAATTGGGTCAACTTCACTTCGGACACGAATCACTCCTCTTTAAAAAATGCTTTTCAGAACCGCGAACCTATCACAGCTAGGCCAATTTGACGAAATTATCGACGTGCGCACCCCGGCGGAATTCGCCGAGGATCACATTCCCGGCGCGATCAATTGCCCGGTGCTGTCCGATGAGGAGCGCATCACCGTCGGCACTTTATACACACAAGTGTCGCCGTTCGAGGCGCGCAAGCTCGGCGCGGCGCTGATCGCCAAAAATATTGCCGAGCATCTGCAAACGCGCTTTCACGCGCATCCCAAGTCATGGCGTCCGCTGATCTATTGCTGGCGCGGCGGGCAGCGCAGCAGCGCGATGAGCATCATCCTGGCCCAGGTGGGCTGGGCGGCGCACAAACTGGAAGGAGGCTACAAAACTTACCGGCGCGATGTGCTGGATAAACTTGAGGCATTGCCGCAGAGTTTTACATTCCGCGTGATCTGCGGCCCCACCGGATCGGGCAAGAGCCGTTTGCTCGCCGCCCTGGCAGACAGCGGACAACCCAACAACGGACAACAGGTTCTCGATCTGGAAATGCTGGCGAAACATCGCGGCTCGGTGTTGGGCAGATTGCCCGAACAAGCGCAATCTTCGCAAAAATCTTTCGACAGCATGCTGCTGCTGGCTTTGCAAAAACTTGATCCAGTCAGACCGGTTTACGTGGAAGCGGAAAGCAACAAGATCGGCCTCATCACGCTGCCCCCGGCCCTCATCACCGCGATGCACACCAGCCCATGCCTGCTGGTGGAAACACCGCTGGCCACACGCGTCGCCGGGCTGCAGGAAGACTACCGGCACTACGTTGAAAATCCAGAAGTACTGATCGCGCATCTGCAATCGCTGCACCGTTTTCACGGAGCAAAACAACTGGAACACTGGAGTGCTTTGATTCACGCCGGAGACTTCGCCACCATGGTCGCGGAGTTGCTCACTGTGCATTACGACCCCAGCTACTTCCGCGCGACATCCAGGCACTACACGAATCTCGACAAGGCACAGCGCGTCCCGCTGGTCAGCCTATCACCGGATGCATTGAAAGAAATAGCAGCGACACTCTGAAAATACCGTCATTCCCGCGCAGGCGGGAATCCAGCGTTTTTATTAAAGATGCCTTTAGTGTTTTATCGCCGTGTTGCGGTGAGCTTATTTATTGACTGGATTCCCGCCTGCGCGGGAATGACGATTCAGGGTTTTAATCAAACACCCACGCATCCATCGCCAACAGGCCGAATGTCATCACGCGATTCAGATGCACGGCGTTGTCGATCTTGTTCGCCGCGCCGAGTGCCACGAACAGCGGCAGCAGATGTTCATCGGTGGGATGATTCTGCACGGCATGCGGCGCAAGGGTGCGATAGGCGCTGAGCGCGTCAAGATCGCCTGCTTTGATCCGCTCCGCCATCCAGTCGCAGAATTCTGTCACCCAGTCCGGTGCGGGAGCGCCGGGCGGATGTTTGAATAGCGCACGCAGATTGTGCGTGATCGAACCACTGCCGATGATCAGCACGCCCTGTTCGCGCAACGGACGCAACGCGCGACCTAACGCGATGTGCCATGCCGGATCTTTATCCGGTTGCAGCGAAAGTTGCGCGACCGGAATATCGGCTTGGGGATACATTAAACTCAGCGGCACCCACGCGCCGTGATCCAACCCGTGCGTGTCGTCCAGTTGCACTGGTATATCCGCTTGTTGCAATACAAGGGCTGCGGCTTGCGCCATCGCCGGTGCGCCGGGCGCGGGATATTGCAGTTTGTATAGCTCAGCAGGAAAGCCGCTGAAGTCGTGGATGGTTTCCGGTTGCACGGCACGGCTGATAGTTGGAATGCGCGTTCCCCAATGCGCGGAAATCATCAGAATGGCGGAAGGCCTGGGCAATTGCTCGCCAAGCTTCCGCCACGCCGCACCCGTATCGCCTGGCTCCAGCGGCAGCGTGGGTGCACCATGTGAAACAAATAGGACGGGCATCATTTTTGTACCTCGCCAAATGAATGGAATACGGGAGTGAATCCTATCACGATGAAGTCATAAAACTAAGCCGGACGAATCGGCCCAAATGTAGGTCGGGCTACGCCCGACATGGTGGGCGCAGCCCACCCTACGGTTACTGCTAAAATAGCAGCGAAAATCCAGGAGGTAAATATGGAACTCAGACGATTAGGCGAAAGTGATTTGCATGTGTCGGCATTAGCTCTCGGCACCATGACCTTCGGCGAGCAGAACAGTGAGGCGGATGCCCACGCGCAGCTTGATATGGCGGTGTTGCGCGGGGTGAATTTCATCGATGCCGCCGAGATGTATCCGGTTCCGCCGCGCGCCGAAACACAGGGGCGCACCGAGAGTTATATCGGCTCGTGGCTGAAACATCAGCCGCGCGACAAGTTGATCGTCGCGACCAAGATCGCCGGACCGTCACGGGGTTTCTCGTGGATACGCAACAGCCCGCGTATCAACCGCGAACACCTCAATGCCGCGATAGACGGCAGCCTGAAACGGTTGCAGACCGATTACGTCGACCTCTATCAGCTCCATTGGCCGGACCGTTATGTGCCGATGTTCGGCGCGATCGGTTATGACGTTGCGCAGGAGCACGACACTGTGCCGATCGCCGAGCAACTGCAAGCGCTGGCGGATTTGGTCAAGGCCGGAAAGGTACGCCATATCGGCCTGTCCAACGAGACCCCTTGGGGCGTGAGCGAGTTTGTAAAATGTGCGGAAAAATTCGGTCTGCCGAAAATCATCACGGTGCAGAACGCCTATCACCTGATGAATCGCAGCTTCGAGACCGGACTGGCAGAAGTCTGTCACCACCTGCATGTCGGGCTGTTGGCGTATAGCCCGCTGGCATTCGGCTGGCTGTCCGGCAAATACCTCGCCGATCCGAACGCGAAAGGACGCGTCACGATTTTTTCCGGCTTTGGCCAACGCTACGCAAAACCCAACGTACCAGTGGCAAGCAAAGAATATGTGCGCATCGCGCAAGAAGCCGGATTGATTCCGGCACAGATGGCATTGGCCTTCGCGCGCACCCGTTGGTTCAACAGCAGCGTGATACTCGGCGCAACGAACTTGAATCAGTTGAAAGAAAATCTGGACAGCGCCGAGGTGGTGTTATCGGCGGAGGTGCTGGAACAGATCGAGGCGGTGCATAAGTTGTATCCGAATCCGGCGCCGTGATGCTGTGTTTCACGCGAGAGATTGC
This sequence comes from Gallionella sp., assembly GCA_003134595.1. Classification (GTDB taxonomy): domain Bacteria; phylum Pseudomonadota; class Gammaproteobacteria; order Burkholderiales; family Gallionellaceae; genus Gallionella. Next base: position 9,102 of record PLBS01000138.1, read on the forward strand.
CATGCTAGGATGCTCGCCATGCTTGAAACCAAAGGGTTAAAGGCGATGTTCCAGCTTATACAGCTAGCCTCTTCTAGATATACGGCGTTTTTGCCATCTACTTTACGTTAGACCGCCACGAGCTATGGCCAGAGGGGATTCCATGCACCAGCCGGACCTACTTCTTGGATCCTCCAATGACATGCTCTCGAAAGCGCGGCGCGAGCTTGCAAGGTTGCGCGACGATGTGAACATCGATACCGTGTTCAATTTTTTTGTGACTGCGTACCACGTACAGGATTACCTTCGAACTGAGGCACCGAACCGCGCAGGAGACGTCGACGCCTTATTGACAGATCCAGATTTTGTTGTCTGCCGGTCGATTTGTAATCAAGGCAAGCACCTCAGGGTTGATCGAAAGGCCAATCCCATCGGCGCGAAAGTCTCGGGACGTTCAGGGATCATTGGCATCGGGGTGATTGGCGAGGTGGTGATTGGTGCCGGCATCATATGGGATTTGACCTACGATGGTACTTCCCACGATCCAATCGCCTTGGCGGAGCGCGTGCTCGCCAAGTTGGAGCAGTTCTTCGTCGCGCACGGCATTTCGACGGGCCAGTGAGGCAATGTGGAGCGGCGGTCTAACAAGCCATTCGAGACGGACCTTCGCAAGCGGGCTTCGCCCACTTGCTCGGCCGCTCAATGGCGACGTTAAACGTTCCCAATAAACTCCAGCGCATTCCCATCCGGATCGCGGCAGAACAAGGCGCGGCGACCTGATTGGCTGAGCGTATAAGCGATCCCCGCTTGATCTAGTCGCGCTATCAATTTCGCAAAATCAGACACCGCCAGCGCGACGTGCCGGTCGCGTCCGCCGTGAGCGGGGCGCTGCAATCCGGCTTCAGGATCAGGTAGCAACATCAAATGAATTTGCTGGTTGGGTGCCACGTCATACCACACGCCGTCGTAGCTCATCTTCGGGCGGCTTGGATTAGGTTGCAAGCCGAGCACGCCTTCGTAAAAAGTGCGTGCCTTGGCCAGGTCGGTGGTTAAAAAAGTGGCGTGCAGTATTCCGGTGATCATAATTTCTCTCCTAATTTCCGTTCGTGCTGAGGTATCGAAGCATGAACGGAGTGCCTACACCGAGCCGTTCATCCTTCGATACATCCGTATGGTTCGATACGCTTGGCGTACCCTGCCATGAGCTTGTCGAATGGTCACCACGAACGAAAAAATAGCCGTTCGTCCTGAGGTATCGAAGGATGAACACTTTTATCACAGCAACTCTTCCGGTAGAGGAGTATTTGTTCCCCATGCGATTTGCCGCACAATTTTCCAATCCCCGCGCATCATGGCCTCTTTTTTCTTTCGGTTCCAACCTTTGACCTGTTGCTCTGCGGCAAGCGCTTCTTCACGAGTTGAGCATTCTTGAGACCAGAGCAATTGCACAGGCAAGCGCGTCGAAGTGTATCCGCCGCATTCGCCGCGTTGATGCTTAGCCATTCGCATTTCGAGGTTGTCGGTGTGGCCGGTGTAATAACTGCCGTCGGAGCAATGGAGGATGTAAACGTAAAAGGCCATCGCTTCACTCGTTTCTGAGAAGTGCTACCGCTTGGCACGCCCCTTTCATGCTTCGATACCTCAGCACGAACGGGTATAGAGGTGAGAGCGTTGCCACAAGAATAGAAAGGCCGTTCGCCCTGAGGTATCGAAGGGTGAACACCCTATTTCCCAGCAATTGGCTTCACCTTGCTCGCCGCCAATTTGGCACGCCCACGCGCTTCATCGGTATCTTTGCCGGTCGCCAATGCCACGCCCATGCGGCGGCGCGCGAAGGATTCAGGTTTGCCAAACAGGCGCACATCGCTGTTTGGCACGCGCAGGGCTTCATCCACATCCTTGAAGGCGATGCCCTGCGCTTCCAGTTGACCGTAGATCACCGCGCTCGCGCCGGGCGCACGCAGGCTGACATCTACTGGCAGGCCGAGAATGGCGCGGGCGTGCAACTCGAATTCGTTCTGCACTTGCGAACACATGGTCACCATGCCGGTGTCGTGCGGGCGCGGACTGACTTCGCTGAACCAGACTTCATCGCCTTTGACGAACAACTCAACACCGAAGATGCCCAAACCGCCGAGGTCGTCCGTTACGATTTTTGCGATCTCGCGCGTGCGTTGCAAGGCCAGTGGTGACATGGCTTGCGGCTGCCAGCTTTCGACGTAATCGCCGTGCACTTGAACATGACCGATGGGTTCGCAGAAATATGTTTCTATATTGCCATCCGCGCCGATTGCGCGCACGGTGAGTTGGGTTATTTCATAATCGAAACGGATCAGCCCTTCAACGATCACCCTGCCCTGATTCACACGGCTGCCGCTGGCGGCGTAATCCCATGCGGCTTGCACTTCAGCGGCACTATCCACTTTGGATTGTCCTTTGCCGGACGAAGACATCACCGGCTTGATGATGCACGGATAGCCGATATGTTCTATCGCGGCGCGCATCTCGGCCAGGCTGTCGGCAAATTTATACGGTGAGGTCGGCAGACCCAAGGTCTCGGCAGCCAGGTGGCGGATGCCTTCGCGGTTTAAGGTGAGACGTGCGGCACGCGCGGTGGGGATGACGCGTGCCAGTCCTTCGCGCTCGATTTGCTCTAGCATGTCGGTGGCGATGGCCTCGATTTCCGGCACGATCAGGTGCGGTTTTTCCTGTTCGATCAGCGCACGCAGTTGCGCTCCATCCGCCATGTTGATGACGTGCGCGCGATGCGCCACCTGGTGTCCGGGCGCGTTGGCGTAGCGATCCACCGCGATGGTTTCCACACCGAGGCGTTGCAGCGCGATGATGACTTCCTTGCCCAACTCGCCGCTGCCCAGCAGCATGACGCGGGTAGCGGAAGGAGTGAGCGGCGTGCCGATGATTAGCGGGTTAGCTTGAGTGTTCATGCTGTGTGGTGGTTTTGGTCTGGGCGAAATTATACACACGGAGATGTGACTTTTCTTGTGCAATAACAGGAGTAACATGAGCCATTCATTTCAACCACAGGGAACGAGATCATGACGAACATTGTGCAATTACTGGGTGATGAAGCAGAAAATTTGTTGAAGTATCGTTGTACCGGGATTACCAAAGAATCTTTGCATTTACCGGGGCCGGATTATGTGGATCGCGTGGTGGCGATGAAAGACCGCAAGATCGGCGTGCTGCGCAGCCTGCAAGCCTTTTACGGTCATGGTCGTTTGGCGAACAGCGGTTATCTTTCG
>PLBS01000028.1 GCA_003134595.1 Gallionella sp.
ATCAGTTGGGATGAAATCTGGATTTTTATTAGGATAACCTGACGCATGTACTTTATAAAACCAACCGACCCCAACCCGATCACTCCCGCCAAGGCGGTGCTGCTCGGGCTGCTGTGCCTGATCTGGTTAGGCACCGGGCTGGTTGGGCACGATCCGTGGAAGCCGGATGAGGCATATAGCTTCGGGCTGATTTATTCGATGCTGCAAAGCGGTGATTGGTTGGTGCCCACCCTCGCGGGCGAACCTTTTATGGACAAGCCGCCGCTGTTCTACTGGACCGCCGCATTGTTAGCAAAACTGTGCACGCCGCTACTGCCGCTGCACGACGGCGCGCGTCTTGCCAGCGGTTTCTATACTGCGCTGACCCTGCTGTTCGCTGGCCTCGCGGGTCGCAAGTTGTACGGCGACAACCGCGGCTGGGCTGCGGCGATTATCCTGATCGGCTGCCTCGGTATGCTGGTGCGCGCGCACCAGATGATCACCGATCTCGCGCTGCTGGCTGGTTGCGCGATGATGCTGTATGGCTTTTCCCTGAGCCAGGAACGCGTCATGCGTGCCGGCATGTGGATCGGCACGGGCATGGGCATCGGCTTCATGTCCAAAGGCTTTATCTCGCCGATACTGTTCGTGCTGATCGCGGCAAGCTTGCCGCTGCTGTTTCAGAATTGGCGCAAGCGTCATTATTATTTCAGCCTCTGCACCGCCTTCCTGTTTGCGTTGCCCTGGCTAACCATCTGGCCGCTGCTGCTGTATCAACACTCCCCGCAATTGTTCGCAGACTGGGCCTGGACGCACAACATCGGCAATTGGATGAGCTACGCGAAAACCGGGCCCGGCAAGGATTCCTTCTACTATCTGGAGAACCTGCCATGGCTGGCGTGGCCTGCCCTGCCGCTGGCGGTCTGGGTAGTATGGCGGTCGCGAAAACGCTTGGCGCAACGCGACGATTTGCAATTGCCGCTGGTCAGTTTCGCGGTGATGCTCATCACCCTCAGCCTCGCAGCCAACATTGAGGAAGTGTTTGCCTTGCCGATGCTGCTGCCGATCACGCTGCTGGCTACCGCCTCATTATCCATGCTGAAACGCGGTGCGGCCAACGCGCTGGACTGGTTCGGGATCATGACTTTCGCGCTGCTCGCGATTCTGATGTGGTGGGGCTGGGCGGGCTTGCTGCTGGATAACCAGGCCAAGATCACGCATTGGCTGAAAGATTTTCAGCCGGGCTTCGAGCCGGAGTTGCATACCGCGCCCTTTGTCATCGCCATCATCGCCACCGTGTTGTGGGTCGTGCTGGTGTGGCGTGTCGGTCGTTCGATGCGCCGCGCGACGCTAAACTGGGCATCCGGTGTCACGCTGATCTGGATACTCGCCATGACCCTGTGGTTGCCCTGGCTGGACAGCGGCAAAAGTTATCGCAACATGGTCACCGCGCTGAAACAATCCTTGCCGAAACATTACCAATGTGTCGCGGGCGAACACCTGGGCGATGGACAACGCGCCATGCTGCATTATTTCGGCAATATCATCACGCAGCGCGACCACGAACATCGTTGTGATTTACGCCTGATCCAGGGTGACAAATTATCCAAGCCGCTGCTCGACGAAACGCGCTGGGAAAAAATCTGGGAGGGCAGCCGCAAGGGTGACAAGGGCGAGCACTATCGGATGTATCGGCGGGTGGGAAAGCCCTGAAGCGTAAAATTAAGGGCTTGCCGCTACGCGGCTCAAGAGACCTTAACTCAAGCGGCCTAACTTAGCCCTTCCTGAACAATGCCGATTGCGCGTGCGCTTGCAAGCCTTCGCCAAAAGCCAATGTGGCAGCAATGTCGCCCAGCTTTTGCGCGCCCTGTGCGGAGACCTGGATCAGGCTGCTGCGCTTCTGGAAGTCGTACACGCCCAACGGAGAGGAGAAGCGTGCCGTGCCGGAAGTCGGCAGGACGTGATTCGGCCCGGCGCAGTAATCGCCGAGCGCTTCGGAGGTGTAGCGGCCCATGAAAATCGCACCGGCGTGTTTCAGCTTGGGCAACCATGCTTGCGGGTCTGCAACCGACAACTCCAGATGCTCCGGCGCGATGCGGTTGCTGATAGCGCAGGCTTCGTCCAGATCGGCGACATGGATCAAGGCACCGCGATTTTCCAGCGCGGTTTTGATGATGGCGCGGCGCGGCATTTGTTTCAGCAAACGCTCCGCGCTTTGCGCCACTGCGGCGATGAACTTCGCATCCGGCGACAATAAAATGGCTTGCGCCAATTCGTCATGTTCGGCTTGCGAAAATAAGTCCATCGCGATCCAGTCCGGGTTGGTTTGCCCGTCGCAGATCACCAGAATTTCCGATGGTCCCGCGATCATGTCGATGCCGCACACACCGAACACACGGCGTTTCGCCGCTGCCACATAGGCATTGCCGGGGCCGACCACCTTGTCCACTTTGGGGATGGTCGCCGTACCGTAAGCCAGCGCCGCAACCGCTTGCGCGCCGCCGATGGTGAACACGCGATCCACACCGGATAGATATGCTGCCGCCAACACCAGCGGATTCTTCACGCCGTCCGGGGTCGGCACCACCATGATCAATTCAGCCACGCCCGCCACTTTGGCAGGCAGCGCGTTCATCAACACCGAGGACGGATAAGCCGCCTTGCCGCCCGGCACGTATAAACCGACGCGATCCAGCGGGGTGACTTGCTGGCCGAGCAGCGTGCCGTCGGCGTCGGTGTAACTCCACGAAGTTTGCACCTGCTTGCGGTGATAATCGGTCACACGCTGCGCGGCTTGTTCCAGCGCGTTACGCTGCTCAGACGGCAGCGCGTCGAACGCACTGCGCAATTCAGCACGCGACAATTCCATTGCTGCGGCACTGGCTAACGACAGGCGGTCGAACTTGAGGGTATATTCGAGCACGGCCGCATCACCTCGCTTGCGCACCTCGGCGAGTATGCCAGCCACGGTCGCTTCGAGCTTTTCGTCCGCCGTTTCCTCGAAGGCCAGCAGCATGGTTAACTCCGCATTGAACCCGGCAGCGCGGCTGGAAAGTTGTCTGATGTTCATTTTGAAATCGCTCTTTATATTTCTTGATTGCACTATTTCACGATAGCCCTATTTCTTGATTG
>PLBS01000085.1 GCA_003134595.1 Gallionella sp.
ATGATCGTACCGCTGATTTAAGCTGGGCTGTTAGAACAAGAAAACAGGGCGGAACTACCGCCCTGTTTTTTTCGCCTGTGCCTTATCGATCCAAAAAGCGGTTAAAATTGATCGCATTTAACCTTGTCCTCTTGTGACCCCTTTAACCTCCCAGCCTATGAAGCAGAAACCATCACGTGTATTGATCGTCGGATATGGTGAGATGGGCCATGCGATGGAGCATTTGCTGGGGGGGAAACATCAATTAGCCTTCCATGACTCCCGCCCTGTCGAGGGTTTACCTGCCATCAACGTTGAGCAGCAAGCGGCACTAGCCGATTTCCTGTTGCTCTGTGTGCCGGCGTCTCCCCATCATGAACTTCTTGCAAGACTCGCCCCTCATTTGCAAAGCCATTGCATTTGCCTCAGCATCGCCAAGGGACTTGATGATAAGGGCCGGACACCGGCGCAAATATACCAACAGATATTCAATGGACAACAACCTTATTGCTTACTTTATGGCCCGATGATCTCAGAGGAAATCCGCGCAGATCGATATTCCTTCGCTGAATTGGGTTGTGCAGATATTTCGATCTACCACAGGGTGCGCGGCCTTTATCGGGGCACCAGGCTGTATATCAGGCACAGCACCGATATACCGGGTATCTCCTGGTCTGTCATTCTCAAGAATGTTTATGCCATTGCTTTCGGCATGGCGGATGAGCTTCAGCTCGGCGACAATATGCGCGGTTTTCTGGCGGTAACAGCATTGGCAGAACTGAGTTCTATCGTGGAACAGATGGGCGGGAAGCCAGCCGCAACTTTGCATCTGGCCGGGCTGGGTGATCTCATCACCACCGCCACCAGTGCCGGATCTCATCATCATGAACTGGGGCGCAAACTTGCCAGAGGCGAGACGGGAGACATCAGTGGTGAAGGCGTACATACGCTTAAAATGGTGGAGAAATATCACCTGTTTGACGTCTCACCTTATCCTTTATATGGCCTCATCCATGATGCAGTGAAAGAACCAATCAGTGTTGGGCAAAAGTTTTGCGATTATTTAGACCACGTCTAACAAAGATAACAGGGGTTGAAAAACTACTGCTGTGAGCCATCTGCTGCGTTGCTCGGTATTGATTCCGGCATAACGCACTACGCGCATTAGCATCCACCGCAACTTCGTTGTCACAACCTCGCCTATCTCCGTGATATGTGGCTCCGACATAACCTGAAGGTGAGTCTCGGCCAAAACTCGCTCCGCTCGTTTTCTCGGTTGCTGCGCGCCGTGCGCCTTGCATCACCCTGAAGAACGTCAAGTCTGTCTCGGCGGAATCATGCCGGGCAGTTTTTTGGCGCCGTGATGCGCACCTGCTTGTTGATGTTATACACGCCAAATGCGTCCGTGATGGCCCTCTTCGGCACATCGAACTCCGCCCGCCAAAAATTACACCGGATGCGCTGTCGCCTTGCCGCGCACCGGATCTTCTGCCACGTGAATTTCCAACTATTTGCCGATCACTTTGCCGATCTTAGTGCGCTTGGCGCGCGGCTTGCCCAAGATATTGAGCACCAGCGTATCAGCCTCCCATTTGCAAAATGTATCCATTTGCGTGCCGCGTGCCATCACTTCACTCCTTTTACTTGCACAATGCTGATGTCTTCCAGCGGTTCTGTGCCTTTTGCTAGGCGCAACAGTCTGGGAAATGTGCCGGTCTTATGTACCACCCAGCGCCCCTGTGCCACCTGTTCAACCGCCCCCAATTTTTCTTTCAATTGCGCGAGTTGATCTGCTCTGATCACCAAGGAATAACGGCTCCCTGTCGCAGGCAACTGCGCCGGATCATCCACGGCGTAACAGGATGATCGGCTATACAGCCCAAGCTCACGCGCCACGATGTCCATCTGATAGACGTAAATCGGCGCGCCAGGTTTGTCCGCAAGCTGCGCGCTCGCATTGCGCGCCACGCTGGAGGAGGTGAACGTCAACGCCGTCATCGTCACCAGAAATGCGTACAGGATATTGATGCCGAACACCGGATAAATCAGCACCACACTGGCACGCATCTGCTTTCTCATGGTATAGCCATACACCAGCAAGACACCTGACATCGCCAGCACCACGGCCAGCACAATAGGGTTGTCCACATAGACGCTCAAACCAATGGCCAGCACCACCAGCAAGATCGTCACCATCAGTTGAGCAATCAGCAGTTTGCGACTATTGCCAAACTGCGCCAGCCAACCGGCCAGAAATTTCCCGCAAAGGATGGCGGCAAACGGAAACAGAATCACCGTGTAGTGATCGAGTTGGAAACTGGTCGCACTGAACAGCAGGAAGGTGATGAAGAACGCGCCGCACAGGAAAACGAAACTCGATCGCTCACTGACACTGTGTGAAGAGAAATGACGGATGCCGGAATACAGAGCCGCCATAAACACTGGCACCCAGGGCAGGAACGCCCACAAGAAAACCAGCACGAAATACAGCGGATGCCCGTTGTGATTCTGGATGGGGCCGGTATTGAAGAAACGCCCGAACTGGCTGTCCCACAAAAAGAATTTGATGCCGGAAACCTGTGTCTGCCCAAACACCAGTTTTTCCGGATGTGCGTCGAAGTGCAGATACAGCGCGACAAGTTCGGGCGTGGTGAACAGCAGCGACAACATCAATGCGAACAGCCACTTCCCGCTCCACAACTTGTTCCATTGTTTCTGGTACAGCCATAGACACACCAATCCGCTTGCGATGGTAATCAGTGTGAACACGCCTTTGGTCATCACTGCCAGCGCGCTGAACAAAGCGCCGAGCATCAGGTATTTCAGTTTGGAATGCGCGTCGTAGCGCAACCAGTAATAACAGGCCGCCATGATGCAGCCGGTCAGATAAGTTTCTGCCTTCACCTCGATGGAGGAATCCATCAAGTGATAGACCGATACATACACCAACAGAGACAGCCAAGCGGTATCCCGGTCATAGAACCAGCGTGCGATGCGGTAGGTGTAATAGCCGCCGATCAGGTGGAACAGGAAGCCCGGCAAAATATAAGTGAACGCACTGACGCCGCCGATCTTGAAGAACAGCGCAGTGATCCAGAACGGCAAGTGCGGCTTGTCCAGCCAATCCTGGCCACCCAGCATCAGATTCGCCCAGTCATTGTTCAGCGCGATGTGCTGGGCAAGTGCAGCGTAGGTGATCGAATCGCCCCCGTTGATCACGGGGGAAAGCATGGCCACTGCGTTGATGAGCAGCGTAACAACTATGAGCCATTTGGCTTGATATGTAACATTCATTATTACGATGCTGGCCCTTTTATTTCGCCCTGCTTGGCTTACTTATGAATATTATTGAGCTTTACATAATTAATGACAAATACCTCTACAGCAACCGTCATTCCGGCGAAGGCCGGAATGACGGAGTGGCTGGTTTCGCATGCTGTCTCCAATTATGTAAAGCTCAATAATAAAAGAATGGCGAAAAACCGGAATGTACTCTTTCGTTTGTCGCTTCGCGACCCCGGATTTTTCGCCATTTTTTAACGCCGTATCAGCGAGCGTATAACCAATGACTTGGTTGGCGTAATTTGCCAACTTAGTCAGATGGCTAGTCGTTTCATCAGTAGTTGTGCCTACAGCCGCCCCATCTTTGGCAACTCACCCACCAGCGGTGCGACATAATCCAGCCACGCCTGCGTCACGTCATTGCCCGCCGCGTTTATGTATTCGTCCTTCATTTCAGTGGCTACTTTTGCCACCGTCGACAAGGGCGTGATGAAGCATTCGCTGGAATACGGCTTGCTGCTCAGGCGGCGTATTGCCACTGAGCCGGGCTGGCCGGTGCTGGCGGCATGGTTCACCGCAAAGTCGCCGACCATGCGCGCCTCTTTCGCATCCACCGGAGAGATGATGGTCGGAAAGGAGCGTTGCAGGTAGCCGAATGTATCGGCACGCACGCGCACTTTTTGTCCGGGGAAGGCTTCTTTCACCAAAGCAGCCAGCGTGTCGCCCAATGCGCCGCTGCCGGACAACTGGATGTTGCCGTGCGAGTCCTTTTCGCCGCTGGTCGAGATCGGGTTGCCGTCCTTGTCGGAGATGCCTTCGGAAGCGGCGATCACACAGCGGTCGTATTTCGCCACCGCATCGCGCACGTCCTGCTTGAATTTTTCGACATCGAACACGCGCTCCGGCAGGTAAATCAGATGCGGGCCATCGTCTGCCGCCTGGCGCGCCAGGGCGGATGCGGCGGTCAGGAATCCGGCGCTGCGCCCCATCACCACATTAACCTTGATGCCTGACAAGGCGCGGTTGTCTCTATCATCGCCCATGAAGGCGAGTGCCACGAAACGCGCCGCCGAGGCAAAACCCGGGCAGTGATCGGTGACTTTCAAATCGTTGTCTATGGTCTTGGGGATATGCACGGTGCAGAAATCGTAATTCGCTTCCTTCGCCATCTCGGCGATGATGTGCGCGGTCTCGGCAGAGTCGTTGCCGCCGATGTAAAAGAAATAACGCACATCGTTTTTCTTGAACACTTCGAACACTTTTTCGCATTCGGCTTTGCCGGGTTTGAGGCGCACTGAACCCAGCGCCGCCGCAGGAGTCGTGGCGACCAGCTCGAGTTGCTCGACACTCTGTTTGGTCAGGTCGATGAAATCCTCTTTCATGATGCCGGCAATACCGTGGCGTGCGCCGAGGATGCCGGTGATGTTGGATTGCTTGCGCGCCGCCAACACCGCGCCGACCAGCGATTGATTGATGACCGCGGTAGGCCCGCCCGATTGTCCGATAACCATCTTGCCGATTAACTTTCCCTTCGTTGCCATAGCATCACCTCCCTGAGTTGAACTCGTTGCATTCTAAACCGAATATGGTTTCGCGGCTTAGTCACGCATCGCTTATAATAATTGCCGTTTTTATCAACCGCAAGGAAGTCGCATGAGTCTTTTAAATGTCCGCCCCGGCGACAATCTACCCCACGAATGCAATGTCATCGTTGAGATCCCCAAACACGCCGACCCGGTCAAATACGAAGTGGACAAGACCTCCGGTGTGCTGGTGGTGGATCGCTTCATCGGTTCGCTGATGCGCTATCCCTGCAACTACGGCTTCATCCCGGAAACCATCGCGGATGATGGCGACCCGGTGGATGTGCTGGTCGTTACCCCGTTTCCTATCGTGCATGGCGCTATCATCCCCTGCCGTCCGGTTGGCATGTTGAGCATGTCCGATGAAGGCGGCGATGATGCCAAGATCATCGCCGTGCCTACCGACAAACTGACCCCGCTGTACCACAATGTGCTGACGTACAAGGATTTGCCTGAGATCACGCTGGAACAGGTCAAGCACTTCTTCGAACTCTACAAGGCGCTGGAGCCGGGGAAGTGGGTCAAGATCAGGGGATGGGAAGGTGTTGAAGCAGCCCATGCGGAAATCATGAAGGGCATCGCAGCTTACAAAAAACTTTAGGGGAAAGAATGACTGCGCAGATCATAGACGGCAAGACCATCGCACAGCAGGTGCGCGCCGAATGGAAGGTGCGCGCCGATGCGCTGAAGGCGCGCGGCATCACGCCGGGCCTGGCGGCAGTCATCGTCGGCAACGATCCCGCCTCCAAGGTGTATGTCGCTAATAAAGTCAAAGCCTGTGCGGAACTGGGGCTGTATTCCAAACACATCGAGCTGGGCAGCAACATTTCCGAGGCCGCACTGCTGGCCGAAATCGCTGCGTTGAATAGCGATCCAAAGATACACGGCATCCTCGTGCAACTGCCGCTGCCCAAACATCTGGATGCGCACAAAGTCATCGAAGCGATCAACCCGGACAAGGACGTGGACGGCTTCCACGAAAAAAATGTCGGCGCGCTGGTAACGGGCGAAACGCCCTTCCCTTCCTGCACACCCTATGGCGTGATGGTGCTGCTGGAAAAAACCGGCATCGCGATCGAAGGCAAACACGCCGTGATCGTGGGTCGCAGCAACATCGTCGGCAAACCGATGGCTTTGATGTTGCTGCACAAGAATGCCACCGTGACGATCTGCACTTCCAAGACCGTTGATTTAGCCAAGCACACCCGCGATGCAGACATACTGGTCGCGGCAGTGGGCAAGGCCTACTTCATCACCGGCAAGATGGTCAAACCCGGTGCAGTCGTGATCGATGTCGGTATCAATCGCAACGCGGAAGGCAAGCTGGTCGGCGATGTGGACTTCGCCAGCGTGAAGGAAGTGGCCGGCTACATCACCCCGGTGCCCGGCGGCGTCGGCCCGATGACCATCACGATGCTGGTGGCGAACACGGTGCGCGCGGCGGAGCGGTTATCCGGTTTCAGCAAGTAAATCGGGTATCAGATTCCCGTGACTGTTTAAGGTCGAAATGTTCTGTGTTCAAGAACAGAAGTCCGTGTTGATGCAGTCGGTTCGCATAAACGCAATGACCGCTTTGTGCTGCGGTCATTCGGTTTAGGCTATACGCTATCCCAAAGTTACCGATAGAATGCGTTGGCAACCCGGCAAGCGGACTGTCATGCTTTGCGCGGGGCAGAGTTATGCTGCTCCCAATTACTGCTTATTTGAGCAGTAATGTCAAACCGATCAGGTTGGTGCTGAGCGATGGAGACAACGTGTTGTTGCCCACATTAAAGTGCTGGAAACCCACGCGCACAACCCCATTCTCGCGTGGAAATTCAAAGCCTGCGCCGTATGTCAGACCCAAATTATTGGCTGTCCCAGGCGAACCCCGTGAGTAAACATCAGCCAAGCCTGCCTTGCCATACAGCTTCAAGCCCCTATCGCTCAGTGGCACGAAGCCAATTGCGGACAGATCCACGAAAGCGTTCGAGGTGAACGGGCCGCTGTCACCGAAGAGTCCAAATTGCATTTCATAGCCGTAGTGTTCATTTGGGCGCACTGACCTCAGGATGGTGAGCGCTGACGAAGAATTATTCATACCATTCTGCGTTGATCGGACATAGTCCAGCGAGAATCCGTTGTATGCATCGCCGTCCGCAAATGCGTTCATCGATAACATGCCCAAGGATACCAAAGTTGCTAGTGCTATTTTTTTCATTCCTATTCCTATTATTAAGAGTTAAACGAGATGTTACATAAAACCCAGAACAGAATTACTTGAAACATATATTTTTCCCGGATAAAAAATTGAACGAACTCTTGTGCCTGTGTGCCTGCTCGCCAATAGACGAATTATCATTTGATATTAGGAAATTATCAAGGTTTCTTCTGTCTGCCGACGTACATAGACACAGTTTATTCAGCTGAGAAGATTGAACGTCTCTTATGGGTCGGTTACTGCATGCAACTACTTTCTGCTATCAGGCAATCTGAATTAATTGGTGTGATAGCTAGATTTCAGCGACTACTTTGGGGAAGGCATATATCATGCTCGGAGGATAACTCCGTGCCAAAAGCAGGCGGCCGCATTCCTTGTGTGTTTGCATGCCAGATCATGGTGTTCAGCCGCTTTCGTACGATGTTGCTGCGGAGTTTGCTTATGAGTGCTTCCTGGTCTGTCATTGATGCTAATTTCATTTTATTTCTCCTCAAGAAAAACTGACCGTATCCCTACACTCTTGAGCCAAGGGATGACTTATGGTTCGATGGTAGGTAATCGTCAAAAGCCTTTCTGTGCGGTGGCGTACATAAAAACACGGTTGACCGTCCGCTTTCTGGAATTTTGAAGGACTGCAATGTGCTGCAGTCGTTCGTCGCGGACCTTCCCCGGCGTTCCCGGACGTGGAGCCTGGTTGCCGCTCTCATTTATGCGGGGATGCGATTGTCGCTATGCCCTAGTTAGCGTAAGCTGGGTCGTATTCGTACTGGACTTAGGGAAGGCGCAGACCGTGCGCAGACGCTTCTGGCTGTCACTAATGTGGGCGACGTATCTCTTACTCATCTGCACAGGTGCGAGTGCTGCGGGCGGGCCTCTTGGTATAGACCACCGCTTGAGTTACGACGATAGCGGAATCTGGAAACGCTCCAACCAGCTCGCCTTACTGCATATTATGGTGATTGGGGAGCTTGCAGGTGGATTCTGGGCGGGTGGTGAGACGCGCTTGGGCAAGACGTTCTGGCAGTCCATTGATTCTTCCGCGCTCGCCGGCATCTCGGCTCAAGGCCTGAAATATGTGTTTACCCGCGCCAGGCCAGGTCAAACCAACGACCCCAATCTATGGTTCCAGGGCGGGGCACACTATAGTTTTCCGAGCGGTGAGGTGGCGGCTGTCAGTGCGATTGTGACACCCTTCGTGCTGGAATATCGCCACGATTACCCAGCCGTATATGCGTTGGAATTACTCCCGGTATATGATGGCATCGCACGGATGAAAGTGCAGAGCCACTGGCAAACGGATGTATTGGCTGGCTTGGCGCTAGGAGGGCTAACCGGGTATTACGCTCACAACAGGGATGGTCCCTTTATCCTGGGCGTCCTCCCTCACGGCTTCACGATTGGTCTGCACAAACAATTCTAGTTTCTCCAGCAGGATATCACCCGGCGATTGATGAACAGGCCGAAGGATAGGGGTCGCTTCCTGCCCCTGAATGAGGAGATGTGATGTTGAAAGGTGTTGTTTTGGGAGTCGCATTAACGATTGGGGTTGCCCTGATTGGCGCTTACTCTCTGGTGCAAAGCGGTCTAATTCCGGCCAATGCCGATGCAAAACCCGGTCAGCTGGAAACCTGGATGGCCCGTACTTCGCTAGATGCGACACTGCGTCGCGAAGCCCCAAAGGGCCAGAATCCGGTGGCGCTGACCGACCAGAATCTCCTCGAGGGAGTTCATCTTTTCGCGAAGAACTGCGCGGTTTGCCATGGTTCAGCGAAGGGGACTGCGTCGTCATCACCGATAGCGAAAGGCCTTTATCAAAAGCCGCCGCAATTGGCGACCGATGGGGTTGAGGACGACCCGGAAGGTGATTCGTTCTGGAAGATCAAGCACGGGATTCGTCTGACGGGCATGCCTTCGTTCGGGGACTCCCTCAAGGACCGGCAGATCTGGACGCTTGCGCTTTTCCTGAAGCACATGGACAAGCTGCCGCCCGTTATACAGCAGGCTTGGCAACAAGTTCAGAGTTGGCCGGTGACGTCCGTGAACCAGACGGAAGGGGGCATTCAGCATAGTCTTCAGGAAGATTAGCTCGTAGTTCAGAATACGGAAAAACTGGTAGCATGAAATTCACCTTTTGGAAGATGAAAAACAGAGGGAATCTCACCAGTATTTCCCATCACCCAGTTTTACCGCTTCGTGCGCGACTGTCTTTAGGACAAAAACTAAAATTTATGGAAGAGGTTTATCTTGGACGAGAAATTCGATGAAGAACTTTTTGCTCAGCACAAAAAACAGACTGAACGAACTATGAAAATAGTGGTTACATTACTTGCTGCCGTGTTTCTATTTGTCTTATATTTCCTTATGAAGAATGGTTGAGCTTCCCCCGAAAATCGTCTTCCAAGGGTGAAGTAGAATTAACGTTACTTTTGGAAAGGAAGATGTAGGATGCGATTTAGAGCTTTGTCTATTGCTGTGGCGGCGGTGGAGGAAGATAGGGTGCAGACTGCCTGTACCCGGTATTGGGGGGTGGCGGAGGGATCTGCTGTTGGAGTTGATAACCAGGAATCTGATTACCTTTGGCGTACATACACTGCTCATAGGCGATATCATAACGCCACTGAGCTTCCCGTGATGAATATGCCGCTTGATTTGAGCCAGCTGCCGAACCGGCAATAAGCCCCACACCAGCACCAACAGGCGCGCCTTCGCGACCTCCCAGCAGCGCTCCTGCCGCCGTGCCGATCGCCGCTCCCGCTACCGCTGATCCTGCGAAATTCTTTGAGGCTGCTGCATCGGGAGATAAACCTATGGACTGTTCGGCATACTGGCGGCACAGATGCTCTTCCGCTGCGAACACTTCAAACGGCTTGCCGGGTGCCGGCATAACTGCCACTCTGGGACCGATCGGGACGGTCGTCATGCAGCCAGAAAACATGAGTAGTACCGAACAATAAGCAACTCTGCGATACCCGATGGAAGTCATGATCTATATCCTTATTTTATTATCGTGCCGGAGCGCCGTATGGCGCACTCGGTAAAGTAGCGGGTGGAGGTGGAGTAGCCAGTACGGCTTGCCATCCACTCGGGCACGAAGACACATATGGGTAATAAGCATTGGCGGCAGCACAGAAATACCAATACTGCACCGATGAGGGTGCTGCATAGCCTGGTGCATAGCCTGGTGGATAGACCGGTACAGGCTGTGTATATATAGTTTGCGGCTGGGACAGGTCATAGACGATAGCGCCACCTATCAGCGCTGGAAAAATCCAGCCACCTCCCCAACCCCAGCCATCACCTCGCCCCCAGCCACCATCATGACCACCGCCACGACCACCGCTATGACCACCGCCATGACCACCTTCAGCGTAGGCCGGAGTGGTTGATAAAATCGCAAGAAATGCAATAAATAATATTTTCCTCATGGTATGACTCCCAGTGAAATTGTAACTTTTGCAAGAACGTCTACGGATGAGGTTGCCTCTACTTTCCTGTCAACCGCAACACCCGCCGCATCTTGCTTTTCAATCCTTACCAGAATTTGACCACCTCAGTAAAGCAACGTTCCGTTGGATCTGATCTGCATTCAACTAGAGGTGGCTTCGGTAATTCAGACAGCCCGATAAGTGATAACCTTGCTCAACCAGCGCCGTGAACACACGGTAAACAGAGGAGCAAGGGCATGAGAAGGATGAATATGAATGATGCACCGGAATTTAAGGCCAAATTGGCCTTGGCCGGGATTAGTGGTGATAAGGTAAATATATTGGAATTCCCGAGATGAAAACACAATTATTGCTTGTCTTCATGGCTGGTGTCGTCCTATCTCTTTTCCTTATAGTCATTGAAATTGCAGCAATGCGGAAACTTGCATCAAGAATCAGAACACGTCTGATGCGTTTATATCAATCAGGAAGGATTTTGAGGCTCCTTATCGAGATATCCGCCATCGCTGCTTTTTTTATAGTTCAACCGGTAATTGTTGCGTTTCTGGTGACCATGGCACTAGATAACTTAAATCCCAACTTTTCTGAGCACGTCATCCAGCAACTACGGCAAGTATTTTCAAATTAGTCGTCAGCATAGAGAATCTTTGGAAATGTCCGTATTATTGCGTGAGCAACGGGATAGGCTAAAAGAAACTGCCTAGATATCCGGCGCATTGATTGTTTGGCGGTATAGGGGTAGCTTGCGCTCAGAGTTTGGCATCAATAAGGGGACAACGAAAATGAATCAGTTGCTAAAACAGGTGTTGTTGGTTTGTGTGTATGTGTGTGTGTGCATGTTCGCATTGACCGGACAGGCAATAGCCGATTCGTTATCAGATGCAAAGGGTGCATACGATGCGGGGGATTATGCAAAGGCGGCTAAGTTATTTAAACCGCTAGCAGAACATGGTGATGCTGGCGCACAAACCAACCTTGGGTTGATGTATGACCATGGAAAGGGTGTTCCTCAAGATTACAAAGAGGCGGTGAAGTGGTTTCGATTGGCCGCTAAGAATGGTTATGCTCCGGCACAATCTAGGCTTGGGGATATGTACCTTAACGGAAGAGGTGTTCTTCAAGATTACAAAAAGACGGTGAAGTGGTTTCGATTGGCCGCTGAGAATGGTTATGTTCCGGCACAATCTAGGCTTGGGGATATGTATCAAAATGGGTTAGGCGTTCCTAAAAATTATGTACTTGCGCAGATGTGGAAAAATATTGCGGCTGCCAATGCTCCAACTGGTGAATTAAAGCAATTAAAGCAATTGACTCTACAACAGATTGTCGAAGCGCAGGAACTCGCCAGAAAATGCACCTCAAATAAATTCAAGGGGTGTTAGCAACGGCAGAACGGGAATAGTTTTTCTAAAATGGAGCCCACCAAGCGCAAGAAGGTACAACGCCGCCAAGACAAGAACAAGAAAATTACTCCCGGAACAGCGAAGAGAAGTGATGAAAAAAGCCAGTAAGTGCTATTGAATCCACGAAAGCAGCAGACTTGTCGAGCTGCCGCTTTCAGGAAGGCAAAATGGCAATATGGCATGCAGCTTGGTGCCAATTCCGGACATTCGAGAATGTGCTCCAAAGCAGACGGCCGAGCAATTTCCATATAACTGATGCATCCATGCGGCGCGTGCTGCAAATTAAAAAGCTGGGCTCGCCCAGCTTGATGCATGAGCGAAACTACAACCTTAGAAGTTGTAAACCACACCCAAGGATAAGGATTTTGCCTTCATAGGCGGGAAAATATTGTCGAACTTTCCATAGTTGTCGTATAACGCACGCACGCTGACTTGTTGGGTGACGTTAAATTGCGCGCCGAAACCGATCAACAAGTCGCTTCGCGAATAACTCGCAGTATATCCAGTTGCGTCAGCATATTCTTCGTAGTTATCGGCTATCCCCAGCTTGCCGATCAAATCGAATTGTGGACTTAGCGGCAGGCTGCCCACAGCCGATACCTGGAATGAAGAGGCCGAGATGGTAGCGGGACCATAAAGGGGATCTATCGTATTGGAATCACCAAACATGGAATAACCCATTTCAACAGCAAATACAGGGCTGAAATGGAAGCCACCCGCGATGCGGATAACGTTTGGATTAGACCAGCCAGGCAAGCCACTGTAAGTGGCCGAACCAAAATCACCCGCAAAATAAAATCTGCCCGTGTTGTCAGCCAGGGCGGGAGTGGCAATAAAAGCGGACAACAGCGCAGCGATAACGATTTTCTTCATGATTTGCTTCCTCCAATGGGCTACACAAAAAACCTCTTGCGTGATGCAAACAATGGCACACACATTACTCCCCCACTCCAAGCGGGCCAATTCGAACACGGCTCCTTATAATTGCTATTGCAATGGTTGATGTCTCAAGTTGCCACTACGCCGACGTGCCGGAATAGACGGCATCGAGCGGGATTCAGGCGCGGACCTGTAAGCATGAGGGGTTGGACCACCACCACGGTATGGACGGTAGTTACCATCTCGATAAGGCCCTACATAGTAGCCAGGACCCCAGCCCCCGTAGAAGGCACCGTAGGGTTCATAGTAATCCACCCCGACGCCCACTCTAGCGTCGTATCCGTCACCAGGTATGACACAGCCGGATAAAAGTACCGTGAACAGCCCGATCACAAAGGAGACCGCTGACCAGCGTGCGAGTAAGATTTTCATTTGGTCACCTCTTTACTATCAGTGTCCGGCCATTCAAGCAGTCCGAAGGGCGCCCCCAGAGGGTCGGCGACGACCGCGACCTTGCCACCATGGCGATCAACCCGCGGCTCAACCAGCACGCGGCCACCGAGCGCCACGAGCTTTTCAGTCATCTTGATCGCATCTTCGACGCGTACGAAATTGAGCCAGTGGGGATGCATATTGGGTTTATTCGCTGGCAGCGTATTCGCGCTCGCGCGAGCATAATTGCCGGAAGCGAGCATGAGATGTTGGGCGCCGTCGTCAGCGGGCAACTCGAAGACTTCGTAGTCGAATAGCGTCTGGTAGAAAGCAGCATCGGTGTCCGGATCGTTCGTGATTAGCGAGCTCCAAACCCATTCTCCGGGTGCGGCCAGGACATCGGGCGGGTCGCCACTACTGGAGGCGAGAACCGCAAAAACTGCCCCTTGCGGATCCGCGAAGACTGCTTCCCGGCCACGGTCAGGGATGCTGTGCGGCTCAAACAGCACCTTCGCGCCATGTTGTAACGCAATCTCTTTTGCCGCGTCGACATCGCTCACGGCGATGAAGCTCAGCCACGCTGGCTGCCGATGCTTGTCCGCCGGTACATCCCTGTGAATCAGTCCTGCGACCGGATGACCGTCGAGAATTGCCTCGGCGTATTCTGTCCCACCGGCCTGAATATCGCGAAATTTCCAGCCAAACAATCCCGCATAGAACTGCTTGGCTGCGGCGAGGTCCGGCGTCACCAGCTCAACAAAGATCACTTTGCCGACGTGATGCTCTTCGCTGGCGGGCTCAACGATCGCTGGAAGCTGGAGCGGTGAGGCCATGACCTGCGCCGCACCCGCAACGCCGAAAATCGCGGCGAACAATGCCTGCTTAAGAAAATATCGGGTTCGATATGGCTGCATTCTGTGCGGCCTGATATTATTTGGTGCGATAGAGTCAATTAGGTTTGAGCTGCATTTCGGATGCATGGTGATCTCCACGTAGTTGTCCTTAGTAAAAAGAACGATACGCACATTATGTTTGCCCGACTGTGCGCTATCGCACCTAGGGAGATTCTGAACAACCAGCATTTAACTGCGATGCCTGATGCAAGCCAACAAAACAGCTCTTAGTGTCTCTACATACAAAATACTCCCGCCGCTGGCACGTAAAATTGCATACCGCGATACCATTCGCCATGCTGCAGTCTGCACCACTGAAAACACACTGCTTTCGGGTGAGGCAGGTATTAATTGCGCAGTTTGAAGCGCTGTTGACGCAAGACTGATTGAAATTGAGGCGGAAACCGAATGGCAGCTTCGGTGCAAATTGAAGGATGGGTTTGTGTCGAAAGCTGCCGTTGAATCTCTTCCGATAGCTGCTCGTCACACAAAACACAGCTTGATGCAGTGAAAATATCATCCAGCAATCAATCACAGAATTGGATGCGCATTATTTGGGAGCATCAGAAACAGCAGGAGCAGGTCAGGACACCAAAACAATCTGATAGGACTACTGGTGAAACAACTAGCCATTCCACTAAGTTGTCAAAAGACGACAACCAAGTGGCTGGTTATAATCTTGCATCCAAAAAACTTTTTGACGGGCACCCGAAAGACGCTGGGCAAGTCATTGGTTATAGCTTTTGCGCTTTTCCAGCTCTTCCCAACGCGCCATCGCCGCCAACACTTCCGTCTCGATTTCCTCGTTGCGTGTTTGCAGTTGTTTGGCGCGTTTGGCATCGTTGCGAAACAACGTGCCGTCCGCCAGATGTGCGGCAATATCAATCTGCTCGCGCTCCAGAGCCTCGATGTGCTTGGGCAACTCTTCCAGTTCGCGCGCTTCCTTGTAGCNNCCTTTCGGCGGCCTAGTCGAATGGCTAGTAGTTTTATCAGAGGGTGAGGCTTTTGATCCGCCGCTTCTTCCCTCTCCCCTACCCTCCCCCTGGTGCGTGGTTGTTGCCGCTTTAGCGGCTGTACTACCACGGCCTCCCCCTTGCGGGGGCAAGGGGGAGGGGGATTTATTTGCCGCAACGCCAGCCTGGTATTTTTTCACCCGCACCCAATCCTCGTAGCCGCCGACATATTCGATCAGCTTGCCTTCGCCTTCGAAGGCGATCACTTGCGTCACGACGTTATCGAGGAAGGCGCGGTCGTGGCTGACCAGAAACAACGTGCCGTCATATTGCGCCAGCAACTCTTCAAGCAACTCCAGCGTCTCGATATCGAGGTCGTTGGTCGGTTCGTCGAGTACCAGTACGTTGGCGGGCTGCGTGAACAATCGCGCCAGCAGCAGGCGATTGCGTTCGCCGCCGGAACAACTCTTGACCGGCGAACGGGCGCGTTCCGGCGCAAACAGAAAATCGCCTAGATAGCTGATGACGTGCTTCTTCTGCCCACCGATCTCGACGAAGTCCGAGCCCTGGCTGATGGTGTCGGCGAGCGTGGCTTCGTCATCGAGTTGCGCGCGCAACTGATCGAAATATGCCACCGAAATTTTTGTGCCGAGCTTCACCTGCCCCGCATCCGGCTGCAACTCGCCGAGGATGATCTTGAGCAGCGTGCTCTTTCCAGAGCCGTTCGGCCCGAGCAGGCCGATCTTGTCGCCGCGCTGGATGCGGCAGGAAAAATCGTTGATGATCTTGCGCCCGCCATACGATTTGCTGACGTTGCTCAGCTCAGCGACCAGCTTGCCGGAACGCTCACCGGTGTCCACGCTCATCTCGACCTTGCCGATTTTTTCACGGCGTGCGGCACGATCGCGGCGCAACTGTTCGAGGCGCAGCACGCGTCCTTCATTGCGAGTGCGGCGGGCTTTGACGCCCTGGCGTATCCACACTTCTTCCTGGGCAAGGACTTTGTCGAACTTGGCATTCAACACCGCCTCGTCGCTCAACATGCGTTCCTTGATCGCCTGATAGGCAGAAAAATTTCCGGGGAAACTCGCCAGCTTGCCGCGATCCAATTCGACGATGCGGGTGGCGACGTTGTCCAGAAAACGCCGGTCATGAGTGACGAACAACACCGCGCCGATAAAATTAATCAGCAGCCCTTCCAGCCATTCGATGGAGGCGAAATCCAGATGGTTGGTCGGCTCGTCCAGGATCAGCACATCCGGCTCGGCAACCAGGGCCTGAGCCAAAGCAACGCGCTTGCGCTGGCCGCCGGACATATCGCCGATGCGCTTGTCGGGACCCAGATCCAGACGCGCAATCGCGGTCTCGATGCGCGCTTCGACCTTCCATCCATCCTGCGCTTCAAGTTGCGTCTGCAAGTGCTGCATTTCTTCCAGCAGCTTGTCGAAGTCCGCGTCCGGTTCGGAGAGTTGATGGGATACATGGTGATAATCATGCAGCAGCTTTTGCAGCTTGCCCAAACCTTTCGCCACGGCATCGAACACCGTGTCATCGGCATCCAACACCGGCTCCTGGCTGACGTAGCAAATCCGCGCCGTCGGCGCGCGCCACACCAGACCATCATCAAGGTTTCCCTGCGCTGCGAGCACGCGCATCATGCTCGACTTGCCCCCGCCATTGCGTCCGATCAGCCCGACGCGTTCGCCCTCATCGAGTTGAAAATCGGCATGATCCAGTAACGCAACGTGGCCGAAGGCGAGGCTCGCCTTGTCCAAAGTGATAAATGGCATAAATTATTTTTCTGAAAAGATAAATTGATAAAAGAAATTTCTGACTCGCACAAACGGTTGAAGGTAAAACAATCCGTAGGTCGGGCTTCAGCCCGACTTGTCGGGTTGAAACCCGACCTACGGTTTTGCGGTTAATTTTAGTAAATCATCGATGATCTGCTTTGAGTGACGCGAAGTTTCCACACTCAAATACACTTTATTGATATTGCCTTGCGGGTCGATCAAAAATGTGTATCGCCGCGCAAACTTGATAAAAAACAAATTCATCAACGCACCATATCGCTCCGCCGTTTCGGTGGTTTTGTCCGCCAGCAACGGAAACGGCAGATGATACTTTTTGGCGAATTCCGCATGGCTGTCGGTATCGTCCACACTCACGCCTACCACTTGTGCGCCGAGCTCGGTGATTTGATTCAGGTCATCGCGAAACGCGCACGCCTCCTGCGTGCAGCCCGGTGTGTCGTCCTTGGGATAAAAATATAGCACCAGCCATTTGCCGCGATAATCCTGCAAGACGTGCTGCTTGCCATTCTGGTCGGGCAGATTGAAATCCGGCGCAGGCTTGCCCACTTCCGGCAATTCACCGGCACGCGCCGCACGCGCAACATACAACGCCGCGAACACAATCAATGCAACAACGATAGCCAACCATTTCATATTATTTTCCTCCGATTGATAAATTCCTGAAACTCCAGAAGCGCAGCAACAGCACGCACAGCAACGCCAACGCACCGGCGAATAAAAATGCCGTGTTGGCATTCCAGTAATGCCACACCGCGCCGAACAACACTCCGGCTGGAATCGAACTCATACCGACGGCGAGATGATACCAGCCAAACGCCGTGCCGCGCTCGCGCTCATCGACATACAGGCTGATCAATGCCCGCTCCGAGCCTTCTCCCAAGCCAATCAGCAAGCCGTACAGCACGGTGACGATCCACAACGCATCGCCGTGTTCGACCAGACCGAGCAGGACAAAACTCACTGCGTATCCCGACCAGCTTATGATCGTCACACGCCGCATCCCAAACGCATCCGCCATGCGTCCGCCCAGCAGCGATGTGGCGGATTTGCTGACATTCAGCGTCGCCCACAGCAATAACACCTGCACCAGACTCATGCCCAACTCGTTGCCGCGCAGCAAAATGAAAGTTTCCGACGCGCGCGCAAAGGTGAATAGCACCAGCACCCACAAATAACGGCGCATGTTGAGCGACAGCTCCGACCAGGCCAGCGGCGCGCGCAATCTTTCTATTTCCACTTCCAGGCGCGGCGGTTCGCGCACGCCGAAAATCAGCACCAGCAACACCAGCGCGCCCGGCAGCGCCGACCACAAAATCACCTCGCTCACCGACCAGTGCAGCCAGCTCAACGCGGCAATGGCGAGCAGCGTGCCGCCCAACGCACCGCCGTTATCCATGGCGCGATGAAAGCCGTAAGCAAGTCCATGTATCTCGGGATGCGCGCTGTCCGCCAGCAACGCGTCGCGCGGTGCATCGCGCAAACCCTTGCCGGCGCGATCCAGACTGCGCAGCAATAACAGCGCGCCCCAACTCGACACCAGGCCCAACAGCGGACGCGCCAGATTGGACAAGGCATAGCCGAACACCATCAACCTCTTGCGCCGTCCGCGCTTGCCATCTGAATAACGTCCCGCCCACAACTTGAGGAAACTCGCCGCCGCATCCGCCACACCTTCCACCAGACCGAGTATCACCGGCCCCGCGCCGAGCACGGTGGCGATAAGTATTGGGATGAACGGCGTCACCATCTCCGAAGCCAGATCGTTCAGGAAACTGACCAAACCGATGGCAATCACGGTGGCGGGTAATTTGTGCCGGGTCATTTATGTCGGGGCATGTTAGTTGTGTGGTGTTTACGCTAGAATGCGCGCGCTGCTTTTGTAGTGCAAGCTGTCCCCGTAGTTAAATGGATATAACCGGCCCCTCCTAAGGGTCAATTACAGGTTCGATTCCTGTCGAGGACACCAAATAATTATTCAGCCCCATCCAGTACCGCCCACCAAACCCGCATAAATAATAGCAGTTAGCCGCTATCTTGTTTTTGCCGCCTTTTTCCGTCTATGTATTGGAATAAGTAACGCAACAAGTTACAATCCCCCCATGATTAAAAGTTTCGCGCACAAAGGGCTGGAGCGGTTTTTCACCAAGGGCAGCACCAGCGGCATACAGGCCGAGTATGCGCCCCGCATTAGCCTGATGCTGGACGCGATAGACGCGGCGGCGGAAGTGAAGGAACTGGACTTGCCCGGCTTTCGTTTGCACCGTTTGAAAGGCAATAAACGCAACCTATGGAGCGTGCGCGTATCAGCCAACTGGCGCATCACGTTTGAGTTTGCCGATGGCGACGCACACATTTTGAACCTGGAGGATTATCACTAATGGAAACCCTGCGAAATAAACACCGTGCCCCCACCCACCCCGGCGCATTGCTGCGCGAAGTGGTATTGCCTGAACTTGGAATTACCCAAGGTGAACTTGCCGACCGGCTGGGCGTGTCGCGCCGCACCGTGTCAGAAATCCTGCATGAACGCCGCCCGGTTACGCCGGACATGGCGATCCGCTTGGGCAAACTGTTGGGCAATGGTGCGGGACTTTGGCTGCATATGCAGCAAGCGCTGGACGTGTGGCAGCTTGAACATCAGGGCGGGTATGAACATATCAGGCAACTTAAGGCGGCGTGATGGCAACCATGCATAACCCCCCGCACCCCGGCGAAATCCTGCGCGAATGGCTGGGCGATATGAGTGTGACTGATGCGGCTCAACATCTGGGCGTAGCCCGCGCCACGCTTTCCCGCGTGCTGAATGGATCGTCCGGCATATCGGCGGACATGGCCTTGCGCTTACGCGCCGCACTGGGAACCAGCCCGGAAATGTGGATGGGGCTACAGGACGATTACGAACTGTGGCAAGTGGCAAAGGGCAAACGCCCGAAGATTGAGCCGCTACGCCTTGCTGCTTAACCAGCTACCAAACCCCAATAAACGAAACGCTCAAGCAAGCGATTCAGGCGGAGAATCTGGAGGCTGTGGTGCGCAAGGTGATCCGTGAAGAAATGTGCAAAGCCGCGTGAAGACAACCATGCAATTTACACATTCTATGACGCTGAGCTTTTGTAGGTTGGGTGGAGCGTAGCGATACCCAACAAAAATCCGACAGCATAAACAACGATGGGTATCGCGTTGCTCAACCCATCCTACGGCGCTACCTCGCTTATTATTTTTTATTGGTAACTGGCGTTGCCGCTGGAGTTACTGGTTGTGATGCCCCAGACGTTGAGTTTGATGAGCCTTGAGGGGCGGAGGGCTTGAGGGTATTCACTCCGTTGAAGCTCCTATTTAATTCTCCTGCTGGCTTCAAATTTGAAACGCCATTAACACTTTCAACAATGCTAGTTTTCTGTTTATTTTCGTTTGCCATTGCTTTATCCTTATTTGAGTATGAGTTGATTGCTGCGAAAACACCTATCACCGATGAAAATATAATCCCTGCCGCAAAAGCCGCGATGGCAATGTTATCAAGTTTCGCCAATAAGGGGTCATCAAATGGCTGTGTACCTGTCTTGAGTACATCTTCAATGTGTTTACTATCTTTCTTGAAGATAATAAGAATTGCACCAAGGCACAGTAGGAATGAAAACATTGCGAGTAGATGCAGCACCAGACCTTCCGCTGAAGATACTCCAATCGTCGTAAGCAGCGTAATTAGCAGTCCTATTCCACCCGCTGAAAGCGCAAGCAAGCTTTTGTCGTGCTCTAACCTTGTGTTGTACCAGGCGGTTACTCCAGCTGCATAAAACTCAACTTCTTGTTGTTTTTTAAGATCGTCGTCTGTCATCACGCTCCCCCCAATAAATTTTACTTTCGTCTTGTTGGCTTCTTCTCTGTCGGCAACAAGCTGGTGATTTGTTGGTAGCGCTCGAACAAAAACTCCACTCGTTGTGCGTCGCTGGTGAAGGCGGCTTTGCGGTAGCAGGCGTCAACGGCGCGGTCGAGGGCTTGGTGGGCTTTGACCAGTGCGGGCGGCATGGTGAGCGGGTCGTAGAGGTCGGCGAGGAATGCTGAGTTCGCGGCGCTCACACGCTCCCCCTCTCCCCCAGCCCCTCTCCCGCTAGCGGGCGAGGGGAGCATGAATTGCGCACGTGCATCCAGCACGGCTTAGGCGGCGGCTTCCACGGCTGCGCGTTGTTTATCGGATGGCTCGTCCGGCCACGGGTAGTTGTTGTACACGATGTCCTTGTAATAACGGAAGTCGCTTTTCAATCGTCCGCAGGTGTAGCGCATCCATGCATTGTGCATTTCAGAACAGAGCACACTAAAGTGAAAAAGTGATGCGCCGGTAGCCTCACGCAACGCTTACAAGGACGGTGCGCTCCCTGCGCGAAATGTCCGCGCTGTTGCGTGAGCAACGGGATGAGATCAAAGAGATTGCCAAGATAATATGGCAACAGTGGATTAAATAAGCCTGGTCAAATGATATTGACTAAGCAATATCATGGGGGTAGCCTAAATCACAAGATGGAATGATGAGTGGGTTCCCTGTGTAAGTGCAATTGAAGATTTATTTAGCGAGGTGCTCTGATTGTTTGTGTTGCACCCAATTTTTCCAATTCATTAAATCAAGAAGAGAAATTTTCATGGAAACGATTAAATTTCTATTGGCAACATTTCTCAGTATAGCCGTTGTCGCATGCGGCGGTGGCGGCAGTGGTGGAAGCTCTGCTCCCGGTACTCACAGCATCTCCGGCACAGTTACGACTGGTTTAGTGCACCCAGTTTTTTTTCTGCCAGGTGTGGTGATGATCAACCTGACAGGCGCGTCAACGGCGACCACCACCACGGCTGCGGACGGGAGCTACAACTTCACCGGCCTCGCGAATGGGAGCTACACGGTGACGCCTTCCCTCTCCGATTTTACATTCAGCCCCACAAATATTGCCATAACGTCGTTAGCCGCGAATTCAACGGCGAATAATTTCGTCGCAATTGATGCAATCGGAATAGCCTTCAACTGAATTTCAGACAATTATCTACTTCGAAAAGTCATAGGGAGGCATGATGAAGAAATTATCAACAAGGACGAGAACGCGGAAAAGGCTCCAGTTACACGCATAAAATAAAGAAAAAATGGACAGGGAATGATCTGCCCACTATAGCAATGCAAGCATTCCGGGGAGAACGAAAATGAATCAGTTGCCGAAACAGGTGTTGTTGGTTTGTGTGTGTTTGTTTGCGTTGACCTCACAATCAATAGCCGATTCGCTATCAGATGCAGATCGCGCCTACAGTGCGGGTAATTATGCAAAAGCAGCAAAGTTATACAGACCGCTGGCAAAACAAGGTAATGCTTCCGTACAATCCAGACTTGGGTTTATGTACGAAAAAGGGCAAGGTGTCCCGCAAGATTACCAAGAGGCGGCGAAGTGGTATCGGCTCGCGGTAAATCAAGGTCATGCTGGCGCACAATACAACCTTGGGGTGATGTATGACCGCGGAGAAGGTGTTCCGCAAGATTACAAAGAGGCGGTGAAGTGGTATCAACTGGCCGCAGATCAAGGTCTTGCTGATGCACAATCCAACCTTGGGGTGATGTATGACAATGGACAAGGTGTACCGCAAGATTACAAAGAGGCGGTGAAGTGGTATCAACTGGCCGCAGATCAAGGCTTTGCTGATGCACAATCCAACCTTGGGGTGATGTATGACCAGGGGCTAGGTGTACCGCAAGATTACATAGAAGCGGTGAAGTGGTTCAAACTGGCCGCAGAACAAGGCGAAGCTGCAGCACAAGTCAACCTTGGATTTATGTATCACAATGGAGAAGGTGTTCCGCAAGATTACAAAGAAGCCGTAAAGTGGTATCGGCTCGCGGCAGAGCAAGGCGTTGCACTTGCACAAGTCAACCTTGGGGTCATGTATCACAATGGAGAAGGTGTTCCTCAAGATTTCAAAGAGGCGGTGAAGTGGTGGAGACTGGCGGCAGCGCAAGGTAATGCTGATGCTCAAGGCAGCCTTGGGAGTATATACACAAGTGAGAAGGTGTTCCGCAAGATTACAAAGAAGCCGTGAAGTGGTGGAGATTTGCGGCAGCGCAAGGCTTGGCTAACGCACAATACAACCTTGGGGTGTCGTATAACTTAGGGCGAGAGTAATTTTTTGCGCGTTTCATTCCGCACCTGTTTCCTTCGACTCCGCAGCCTTCCCGTAACCGGCAAATCGGCTCTGCGCATCCTGAAACTGTTGCGCGCTCAGCAGTACCGGCTGTCCGGCCTGAAGAGTGCGCAAATAAAGTTCGCTCAGGGTTTCCACTTCCACGGCGATCTTGAATGCCTCGGCAAGATCCTCGCCCGCCGCGATCATGCCGTGATTCGCCAGCAAACAAGCCTTGCGCCCGCGCAGCGCGAGCAGCGCATTATCGGACAAGTCCTGTGTACCGAAGGTGGCATAGTCTGCGCAGCGTATGCTGTCGCCGCCCAGCAGCGCGATCATGTAATGGAATGGCGGGATGTCTTTCCTGAGGCAGGCCAGCGCGGTCGCCGCGATGCAATGGGTATGGATGATTGCGCCGAATTCCGGGCGCTGCACAAATATGTCGCGATGGAACAACCACTCGCTGGAAGGCTGCCAGCGTCCGCGTGTAGTCCCGTCGAAGTTCACCCACACGATGTCGTCTTTCGTCAGACCTTCCGCACCCATGCCGGAAGGGGTAATGAGCAAACCCTCGCCATAGCGCACGCTGAGATTACCGGATGTGCCGCGATTCAATCCTTGCGCGTCGAGTTTATTGGCGATGCGCACCAGTTCGCTGCGTAATTCATTTTCTTTCATCATTTCACCTTTTCAATACCCTCCCCCTTGCAGAGGGAGGGATAGGGATAACCAGCGACTTGGCAGCTTGCTGCCTTAGTCGAATGGCTAGTAGTTTTATCAGGGGGTAGAAACTCTGCACCTCCGCTGTTCTACCCCCACATCCCGCGACACGTTACTGGCGAAGCCAGCCGCTTGCGGGAGCGGGTGTGAGGCGGCCATTCCCGCCCCGGATGCTTCGCAACGCCGTGTCATGGCCGCCATCCCAACCTTCCCCCTGCAAGGGGGAAGGAGTAGATCATGGCATCAACACCCGCATCGCCCCCGCATCCGCCTTCACCACACCGCGCTCGGTGATCAATCCTGTCACCAGTCGCGCCGGTGTTACGTCGAAGCCGTAGTTGCCTGCGCGCGCGCCTTGCGGGGTGAGGCGCACGGTGCGCACTTGCCCATCCTCACACAGTCCGGCGATGTGCGTCACTTCTTCCGCTGCGCGTTCCTCGATGGGGATTTCCTTAACGCCGTCCTGCAGCGTCCAGTCTATCGTTGGCGTCGGCAGCGCCACGTAGAACGGCACGCCGTTGTCGTGCGCCGCCAATGCCTTGAGGTAGGTGCCGATCTTGTTGCACACATCGCCGCGCGCGGTGACGCGGTCGCAACCGACGATTGCCATGTCCACCATGCCATGCTGCATCAAATGCCCGCCGGCGTTGTCCACGATGACGGTATGCGGCACGCCGTGCTGTCCGAGTTCCCACGCGGTGAGGCTGGCGCCCTGATTGCGCGGGCGGGTTTCGTCCACCCACACATGCAGCGGAATGCCCGCGTCGAAAGCGGCATAGACAGGCGCAAGTGCCGTGCCCCAATCCACCGTGGCCAGCCAACCCGCGTTGCAGTGGGTGAGGATATTGACCGAGTCTTTTTTACGTTGCCCGACTTTGTTCTGATAGACGGCGCGAATAATTTCGCAGCCATGGCGACCGATTGCGGCGTTGATCGACACATCTTCATCGGCGATACGCGCCGCCTCTTGCCATGCCGCATCCGCGCGTTCATTCGCAGAGAGCGGCGCAAGCACGGTGCGCATACGCTCCACACCCCAGCGCAGATTCACCGCCGTGGGACGCGAAGCCAGCAGCACACTGCAAGTGGCTGCCAGCGCGGTATCCGAGGCATGATCCCGCATGGATAGTGCCACGCCGTAAGCCGCCGTGACGCCGATCAGCGGCGCGCCGCGCACTTGCATCTCGCGTATCGCGCGCTCGGCATCGCGCATGTTCTCAAGGCGCAGCGTGGTGAAGATGTGAGGGAGTTTGGTCTGGTCGATGATCTCCACCGCCGTGTTGTCGGAGGTGGGCCAGATGGTGCGATAGGGGATACCGTTGATTTTCATTGTGCTTATTCCCGTACGGGCACGGCGCGCCGTGCCCCTACCCAAAAAATTTAATCGCCCTCGAACTCGCACAGCGCAAACACCTTGTGCCCGTGCTTCTCCAGCCTTGCGCGTCCGCCGATGTCGGGCAGGTCGATGATGAAGCAGCATTCGACGATCTTACCGCCCATCTTGTCGATCAGCGTGCAGGCGGCTTCCGCTGTGCCGCCGGTAGCGATCAGGTCGTCCACCAGCAGCACGCGGTCACCTTTCTGGATCGCGTCGGTGTGGATCTCGATGCGGTCGGTACCGTATTCGAGTTCGTAGTCGTGGCCGATGGTTTCGGCGGGCAGTTTGCCTTTCTTGCGGATCGGGATGAAACCTTTGTTCAGCGCATAAGCCAGCGCTGCACCGAAGATAAAGCCACGCGCTTCGATGCCGGCGATCTTGTCTACCTTCACGTCTTTGTAGCGCTGCGCCAGTTCATCTATCGTGGCGCGAAAACCTGCCGGGTCTTTGAGCAGCGTGGTGATGTCGCGGAATTGGATGCCCTGCTTCGGGTAGTGCGGGACGGTGCGGATTTTGGATTTGATTGGCATTTGTTCTCTCACTGAATTTATTAAATCAAACTATGCGATCCTGTGCTTCGTTCCTTCCCCCTTGCAGGGGGAAGGGTAGGATGGCGGCCATGACACGGCGTTGCGAAGCATCCGGGGCGGGAATGGCCGCCTCACACCCGCTCCCGCAAGCGGCTGGCTTCGCCAGTAACGTGTCGCGGGATGTGGGGGTAGAAATCTGGCGACACATTAACTTCATAACTTCTACCCCCTCCCTAGCCCTCCCCCTGCAAGGGGGAGGGGATGTTAGGTTTTGTAGGGCGGGCTCTGCCCGCCATCATTGTCAAATATCGGGCGGAGCCCGACCTACATTTATTTTTTTAATATCCTGCCTGCGACAGCAGACAACCTCTCAACCATCGCTGCATCGCGCGCTTCGGGCGGGGTGATGATGGCGTATTGCAATGCGCTGCGGCAACTGCATTGGCTGCCTGCCGCATCGCCCTGCACATGCGGCGCGACGGTCTTCACCAGGGCGCGCGCCCTTTCGGCATTCTCCAGCATCACCTTCACAACCGCGTCCACCGTCACATCATCATGATTGGGATGCCAGCAGTCGTAGTCGGTCACCATCGCGACGGTGGCGTAACAAATCTCGGCTTCGCGCGCGAGCTTGGCTTCCGGCATATTGGTCATGCCGATCACATCACACCCCCACGAGCGATACAGCTCGGATTCCGCCAGGCTGGAAAATTGCGGCCCCTCCATCACCAGATAAGTGCCACCGCGCAACACCGGGATGTTGATTTTCTGCGCAGCTGCGTGCAGGTGCTCACCCAAACGATGACACACCGGATGTGCCATCGAGACATGCGCGACCAGGCCGTTGCCGAAAAAACTTTTTTCCCGCGCGAAGGTGCGGTCGATGAATTGATCGACGATAACGAAAGTGCCGGGGGCAAGGTGCTCGCGCAGCGAACCCACCGCGCTCACCGAAATGATGTCGGTCACGCCAAGACGCTTGAGCGCGTCGATGTTGGCGCGGAAGTTGATGTCCGAAGGCGGGATGCGATGCCCGCGCCCGTGGCGCGGCAGGAACGCGATGGATTGCCCCGCCAGCTCGCCGATCAGAACTTCGTCGGACAGTTCGCCGAACGAAGATGCCGCCTTCACCCAGCGGGTGTTCTCCAGACCCTCGATGTTATAAACGCCGCTGCCGCCGATGATGGCTAGCATTCCCTTTGGCATTTCTCCCCCTTTTTAGTCCAATAGATACAACGAACACAAACGGCAATTTATCCACGAAATGTTTTTCCAGGATAAAAGTCGGGCTTTGCCCGACATGTCGGGTTAAAACCCGACCTACAATCCTGCGGATTCAATCGCCGTTTTTGGTTTAGCCTTCCGCCATGGTTTTATAAATATAGTTCTGCAGTGCCATACGCACATTCCCTACCGGCTGAATGAACTCCAGGCCGTACGTCACAACCTCCATGTCGCCACGATCTTCTTTCAATGTTTCATTGTATGAATTTCGAATCACCGCTGATATGGAAAAGATCTGCTCTTCATCATCAATCGGCAATCGGCAAGCAACGCTGATCATTTCGCCGATCTTGCCAAATTGCCTTTTGGCATGGACACGCGCGCCGGAGGTGCTGATGTCAACCACGATCATCGGAATTTTGGTCTGGGCGGAAGAGGTATCCTTCGACTCGATCCAGCCTGCCAGATTCGGTTTGATACGCAACGCACGACGCATGGTCATAGTCTCTATCTGGTTTGGAAATGAGAAGTGCAATAGAGGATAAGGGATGTAGCTGACAGACAATACACCGGCATTGAATTCATAGGTCTTTCTGCCGGAAAATCCGCGCACCAGAAAGCTTTGTCCGTCATCAACGGATAGCAATTCCCCATCTTTCATGGGGTGAGAAACAACGACGCTTGCCTTGTTCAGAAAACCGATCAGCTTGGCGTAATAACGATGTTTCGAATCCGGGGAACCCTGCAGCTGAAGCGCATCCCCTATACCCAGATTTAGCGTCAATAAATCCCGGATGATTTCCTTTTGCAAAACATAATCTGCGGGCACTTCAGGCAACTTGCCGTTAAGGCCCGGATGCGATTCATCGCTCATGATGACTCCTTCATAATTTTACCGGCACGCGCGGTGTCAACGCGCACATCAATTCATAACTGACGGTCCCGGCTGCACGCGCAACTTCTTCAATCGGCAATCCAGCACCCCACAACACGACACGGCTCCCGACATCGGCTTGCCGCAACGCACTCAAGTCCACGTACAGCATGTCCATCGAGACACGGCCTAGCGTCATGATACGCTGTCCATCTACCAGTATCGGTGTTCCGCTCGGTGCATGTCGAGGGTATCCGTCGGCATAACCGCAGGCGACGATGCCGATGCGCATATCATGTTCGGCACGGAACAACGCGCCATAACCGACCTCGTCGCCGGCGCGCAATTCCTGCGTGGCGATAATGCGGCTGCTCAAGGTCATCGCGGGTTTGAGTCCCAATTGCTGCGCGCTGACTTCGGCGAATGGCGACGCGCCATACAGCATGATGCCGGGGCGCACCCAGTCGGCGTGGGTTGCCGGATAGCGCAGCAAGGCGGCGGAATTCGCCAGTGAACGCGCGACGCGATGCGGTGCGGCGAGATCGTTGAACAAGGCGAGCGGCTCGGCCACGCCGCGCGCCTCGTCGGCATTGGCGAAATGTGTCATCAACGTGATGTCGCGCACTGCGCGATGACGACGCAATTGTTCCATCGTCTGCGCCACTTGCTGCGTCGCGAAACCGAGGCGGTTCATACCGCTGTTCACCTTGAGCCAGACATCGAGTTTCCCGCTTCCTGGCGACCCGCTACCGGGATAGGCATCCAGCATGGCGACCTGCCACGCGCTGTGGATCACGCTGGTCAAATCATATTCTGCGATGACGGGCAAATCTTCCGCGCCGAAAAAACCTTCCAGCAGCAGGATGGTCTGGCGGAAACCCGCCTCGCGCAAGCGCATCGCATCCTGAATATCCAGCAGCGCGTATCCGTCGGTCGCAGCCAGAGCTTCGGCCGCATGCAGCAGGCCGTGACCATAGCCATCCGCCTTGATGACGGACATGATGCGCGCCGAGGTGGCGCGGCGCGCCACCTGGAGATTATTCTCCAGCGCGCTCAAATCGATACGGGCTTGTATAGGACGTGCCATGAAAACCGACTTACCGCAAGAATATTTGGATAGGAATGAATAATAGCAGGGGCAATACTTTCGTGTTATAAAACGACCTGATAAAAACAATCTCAGTTGAATGAATCCCGGTTTCTACATCATCCTCGCGGCGCAGTTTTTTTCCGCGCTCGCGGACAATGCCCTGCTGTTTGCCGCCATTGCATTGTTGCAATCCTTGCAGGCACCCGATTGGTACACGCCAGTATTGCAAGAAGCATTCATCTTCTCCTACATCGTGCTGGCTCCTTTTGTCGGCGCATTCGCCGACTCGCTGCCCAAGGGGCGCGTGATGTTCATCAGCAACAACATCAAAATTCTGGGCTGTATCGCCATGCTGTTCGGTGTCGATCCCTTGATCGCCTACGGTTTGGTCGGCCTTGGAGCAGCGACTTATTCACCCGCCAAATATGGCATCCTTACCGAATATCTGCCCGCGGAAAAATTGGTGTTGGCAAACAGCTGGATGGAAGGTCTGACGGTGCTGGCTATTGTTTTGGGTGCGGTCGTCGGCGGCATATTCATCAGCCCGGCCATCGCCGAGCCAATGCTGCAGTGGTGGGACGTGCCATTCATCGACACCGGCATCGACACTCCGCCAGAATTGGCGATTGCCATCATCGCCGGAATTTACATCGTCGCTGCCTGTTTCAATCTCTATATCCCGCACGTGGCGATCGACCACAAGCCGCTCAGCCGCAATCCGGTTTTCCTGACCAAGGATTTTTGGCACTGCTTCAAACTGTTGTGGAAAGATCCCCTGGGACAAGTCTCGCTCGCGGTCACCACCTTGTTCTGGGGTACCGGAGCCACGCTGCGCCTGCTGGTACTCAGCTGGGCGGCAATCGCACTCCATTACGACATGGCCCACGCAGCGGCATTGACGGCCTGGGTAGCGGTCGGCATCACCATCGGCGCGGTGCTGGCGGCGAAATTCGTCAAACTCGAGCATTCGGTGAAAGTACTGCCGGTCGGCATCGCAATGGGCTTGATGGTGCTGGTGATGATTCCCATCACCAACAGTACGCTGGCAACTCTTCTTTTGATTGCGATCGGTGCGATGGGCGGCTATTTCGTGGTGCCGATGAACGCGCTGCTCCAACACCGCGGACACTTGCTGATGGGTGCAGGCAGCTCTATCGCGGTACAGAATTTCAATGAGAACCTGAGTATCTTCGCGATGCTGGGACTATATGCCGCAATGGAGAAGCTGGAACTCAACATCTACCTCATCATCCTGGTGTTCGGCCTACTGCTATCCGGCATCATGGCTGCGCTATACAAACGTCACGTGCATGACCAGGATCATGGGCAGATGTAGGGGTACGGCGCGCATCAGTACGGGCACGGCGCGCCGTGCCCCTACAACCCGCCCAACAACGCTTCAAACTCCTCAAGCGGAACAGGCTTGCTGAATAGATAGCCCTGATAGGCCATACAGCCGTGTTCTTTGAGGAAGGCCAGTTGCGCCTCTGTTTCCACCCCTTCGGCGATCACATTCAAGCGGAAATTCCGTGCCATGTCGATGATGGTCTGCACCAATACCGCATCGTTCGGGTCCGAGGTGATGTCGCGGACAAAGCTCTGGTCGATTTTGAGTTGATCGAGCGGCAGTATCTTCAGATAGGATAACGACGAATAGCCGGTGCCGAAATCATCCATCGACAACCCGACTCCCAATCCTTTGAGCGCATGCATTATTTCCACCGTGCCCTGCACGTCATCCAGCACCACGCTTTCGGTCAACTCCAGCTTCAAGCGCGCCGGATCGACGCGATGCTTGCGCAGCACCGCAGCAACCTGCCCGACAAAGTCCGGCATCGCAAATTGTTGCGCACTAACGTTGACCGCTATCGTCAAATCGCGCGTTCGTGCGTGCTGTTCCCACAACTTCAACTGCCGGCAGGCCGACTCAAGCACCCAGTGGCCAATTTCAATGATTAACATGGTCTCTTCGGCAAGCGGGATGAATTGCGCCGGCGAGACCATGCCGCGGGTTGGGTGTATCCAGCGCAGCAAAGCTTCAGCACCCAACGGACGATGTTCGTTATCCAGCTGAATCTGGTAATACAAGCGCAGTTGTTGCAGGGAAACGGCACGGCGTAAATCCGCCTCCAGCGCGGCATGTTTTTCCACCGCATGCTGCATCACCGGATCAAAGAAGCATACCGTATTGCGCCCGGCTTCCTTGGCTTGATACATCGCCAAATCAGCATGTTTAAGCAGGGACTCCACCGACTCTGCCCGTCCCCGATACAAACATACGCCTATGCTGGGAGAGCTATGCTGTTCATGTCCTTCAAGGAAATAGGGTTGCGCCAGCACACTCCGGATCTTCTCGGCGATATGCGCGGCCTTTTGTGTAGCCTCTTCAGCGTCTGAACTCACCTCTTCGATCAGCACCACGAATTCATCGCCGCCCATCCTGGCGACGGTATCCATTGCCCGCACACAGGCCTTGATGCGCCCCGCCACTTCGATCAACAGCAAATCACCATAGCCATGTCCCAGCGTATCGTTAAGCGTCTTGAACTTATCCAGATCAAGGAATAACACCGCCCCGTAGCTGCCGCTGCGCTCGGATACGGCAAGAGCCAAGCCGAAGCGATCGTGCAACAAACGCCGATTCGGCAATTTGGTCAACGTGTCGTAATACGCCAGGCTGTAAATTTCTTCCTCGGCCAGCTTGCGCTGACTGATATCGCTGAAAACTCCCACATAGTGACTCACCTGGTTAGCTGCATCGTGCACCGTCGTGATCGTCAGCCATTTCGGGTATATGTCACCATTCTTGCGCTTGTCCCAGATCTCCCCTTCCCACAGCCCGGTGGCGGTTATCTGCTGCCACATTGCATCATAGAAAGCCTGGTCATGCTTTCCGGAACTCAATAGATGGGGGGTGTGCCCGATCACCTCATCAGCGCTGTATCCGGTGATCCTTTCAAAAGCCTTATTCACGCGGATTATCCGGTCATCCGGACCGGTAATCATGATCGCCTCATGCGTCTCGAATGCGATAGCCGCGACACGCAATTCCTGTTCCTTTTGCTTGCGCTCGGCGATGTCGATACCCAAACCGACCAGCACCGGCTCACCATTCCGATCTATGCGCCGTCCGGTAAACAAGTAAGGAGTTTTTGTGCCGTTTCTTGCCACAAACACCGCTTCCACGGAAGTCTCGCCCGCCTCGAATACCTTACGTATATTTTCCTCGATCAGGACGCGATCTGTCCCTTCAAAAAATTCCAGCGGGTGGCTGAGTGAGATTTCCTCGCTACTGCAATGCAGCACACTCTCCAGATTTCTGTTCCACATCAAAAAACGTCCCGACGAGTCCAGCATGTAAAAAACACCCGGCAGTGAATCGATCATCTCCTTGCGGAAATCATTGTCCAGCCTGACGGCCTCACTTATTCGTTCGCGTTCGTAAATTTCTTCCTGCAACCGCTCATTGGTAACGTTAAGTTCTTGTGTGCGCTGTTCGACTCGTTGCTCGAGCGTGCCATACAGGGATTGCAGGTTTTTGGCCATGCGATTGAAGGCGCGCCCCAACAGGCCGATTTCATCGGCACCCTGTTCATTCACCCGGCGTGCCAGATTTCCCTGCGCCACATCTTCCGCGCCGCTTGCCAATTCCCGGAGCGGAACCACCAGCTTCCTTCCGAAATAGTACGCGGCCAGCCCGGCGCACAGCAGCAATCCCAGCACCGTCTCCAGCATGACGACCCGTTGCTGGTAGATGGACGCAAACACCTCATCCTCATCCACCTTGACCACCATCCCCCAATCCAGTTCTGGCAAGTAACGCCACGCGGCCACCACCGGCTTGCCGCGATAATCCGGTTTCACCCCCCCGCCCGATTCGCCGGAAAGCGCGCCGAACATCGGAACCGTTTTGCTCTGTTGTCGGCCCAACCGGAACTTCATCGCGGCATCGGTGCGGTACTTGAGCTGAGTAGTGACCAGCAGCCCATCACCATCCCGCTGGGCAAACACGGCTTCGCCGCTCAGCCCCAGCCCGGTCGCATCCGTCGCCACCCGGTAGAACATTTCGTTGCCCAACTGCACCGCGAACACCCCCTTGAACTGCCCGTCAACCATGATCGGTGCGGCAATGAACAGCGCCGGGGCCTGCGATGGGATGTAATATTCGTAACCGGAAATCACCGGCTCCAGCGTCATGCGCGCGGCGCGGAACGCCTGCGCAAATTGCGAATCGCGGTAAGGGCCGGTGAGCAAGTTGGTGGCAAAGTCGGCCTCATGCTTCTGGGTATAGACGACCTCACCCTGCGGGGTGATCAGGAACACGTCATATAACACCCCCGATTCTTCCACATAGCGGTCGAAATACTGGCGCGTGAGCGCATCTTCCCTGGCATATCCCCCCACATCTAGCCGTCTGGTGGCATATGCTCTTGGCAGAATGCCGATCGCCCTCATCACCCCGGGGCCGCGCACCAGCATGCGCACATCCTGCATCCGCTCCGCCAGGTAGCTCTTGACCTGGATCGCCTTCTTGTCCGCCAAGGTGGACATCCTGCCCAACGCCTCTGTGCGTAGCGTCTCTTCATCCCCTCGCAAATTGAAATAGCTGAACAGCGCCAGCGGCAACACGCCCACTATCAGGAACAGCAACAGCAAGCGTGTGGAGATCTTCATGGCACGCCTCCCGCCATCGCGGCCTGCTCGGCACGTGGAATGAAGAACGGGAACGGCGCGGGCGCCATGCTGCGCCCGGACTGCCAGACGATTTCGAACTGGCCGTCGGCGCGCGCCTTGCCGATGCGTACCTGCTTCCAAAGATGACGCGTGTCGGCATCCACCACCACAATGCCTTCCGGCGCAGCCAGCGTCTGCTGGGCCAGGACCGTCTTTACGGCGGGCATGTCCGTCGTCCCCGCGCTACGCAGGGCGTTCACCCACAGATGCACCCCGATGTAGGCCGCTTCCATCGGGTCATCCAGCACCCGCTGCTGGCCGAAGCGGTGGCGGAAGCGCTCGATGAAAGCGCGGTTCTCTTCGCTATCAATGCTCTGGAAATAATTCCACGCCGCATAATGCCCCGCCATCAGCTCCGGCCCCATCGCCGCCAGCTCTGCCTCGGCGACGCTAGTGGAGAACACCGGGATGTCTTCGGCACGGATACCCGCCTTTTGCAGCGCGCGGAAGAAATAAAGATTACTGTCGCCGTTCAGCGTGTTCACCACGAAATCGGGACGTTGTGCCGCGATCTCGCGCACGAACGCATCCAGGTTCTGCTCTCCCAGCGGCGTGTAGCGTTCCGCCACCAAATGTCCGCCCTGCGCCAGCAGCAACTTTTTAATAATTTGATTCGCGGTGCGCGGGAACACATAATCCGAACCGATCAGGTAGGCGCGCTTGCCGCGCTGCTGCAACGCCCAGCTCACCATCGGGATGATCTGCTGGTTGGGCGCGGCACCCGTATAGATAATGTCCGGCGATTGCTCCAACCCTTCGTACTGCACCGGATAGAACAGCAGA
This sequence comes from Gallionella sp., assembly GCA_003134595.1. Lineage (GTDB taxonomy): Bacteria > Pseudomonadota > Gammaproteobacteria > Burkholderiales > Gallionellaceae > Gallionella. The sequence goes on from PLBS01000085.1 coordinate 34,345, forward strand.
TGATGATGCTTCTCGACCACCAGCTTGACGGCCTTGCGACAGGCAGATGTCCAGCAGCCGAACAATGCCTGCACCTTATCCTGGGAAATGAGCCGCTCGGCCTGTTGCGCGCAATACGCGGCATCCGAACGGCAGTCGCTAACAATCATCTCGATCTGCGCACCGTTCACCCCGCCCGACTGATTCGCCTCTTCAACCGCCAGCCGCACCGCATCCACCAGCGGTGCTTCGCTCACCGCCATCGTGCCGCTGAGTGAATGCAGCACACCGATTTTTATGCCTGGCTTGGCGCGGACATACTGGCTATATAGCAGCGCAACGAACAACATAACCACGGCCACCGAGATGACAACGATCAGATTGGCTTTACCGCGAAGCGGGTTTTGCATGATTTAATTTGATGCGCCTTAAATGCACCTAGTCAGGATTCTAGCAGATACCCGTAGGGGCACGGCGCGCCGTGTCCCTATTGTCGGCACGGCGCGCCGTGCGGGTGCCCGAACATAACCAGCCTTGGCTGTCGTCTTTTGACGGCCTAGTGGAATGGCTAGTAGCTCCATCAAAAGTTTCTCGTGCCCCTACAATTTTTGCATCGTATCGGTTGCAAAACACAAATCCTGCCAGGCCTTGGCCTTTTCCGTCGGACTGCGCAGCAAGTATGCAGGGTGGTAGGTGACGATCAGCGGGATGCCGTGGTAGTCATGCAGCGTGCCGCGCAACGAACCTATCGTAGCGTCTTTGCCCAGCAACGCAGTCGCGGCGGTCTTGCCCAAAGCCACGATCAGCTTGGGTTGTATAAGTTCGATCTGGCGTTCAAGGTACGGCAGACACTGCGCGATCTCATCCGCTGCCGGAGTACGATTATCCGGCGGACGGCATTTAACGATATTGGCGATATAAACATTCGTGCCGCGCTTGAGTTTGATCGCCGCCAGCATGCTATCCAGCAGCTTGCCCGCCTGTCCCACGAACGGCTCACCCTGCGCGTCCTCGTCCGCCCCCGGCCCTTCGCCGACGAACAGCCAATCGGCTTTCTCGTCGCCCACGCCGAACACCGTCTGCGTGCATCCGGCGCGCAGCTTGCAGGCGGTGCAGTCGCGCACAACCTCCTTGAGTTGTGGCCAATCGAGGTTCGCGATCTCCTGCCCCCCGTCGGAGGGGGAGCTTAAGTAGGATGGGTTGAGCGTAGCGATACCCATTGCCGATTGTTGGGTATCGGCTTCGCCTCCACCCAACCTACTTGTTGCATTTGGAACAACCGCCTCAATCGGTGCAGGTTGACCGCGCCGTTTCCACAGCGGATACAGATTCAATTCGCGCAACATCGCTTCGCGCCTATCCATAAAACAGAAACTCCAAGTTAATTCCCCTCGCCCACTTGTGGGAGAGGGGTTAGGGGAGAGGGTAACTCACATGCCATAGTGACTGCATCCTCGCTTCCGCTCGCATTCTGATAATAACCGCGCCGCACGCCGATCTCGCCGAAACCGGTACTGCGATACAAGGCAAGCGCGGCGGCATTGGAAGAGCGCACTTCGAGAAACACGCGGCGCATATTCTTTTCACGCGCCACATCGAGCATTTCGTGCAACATCGCGCGTCCCAATCCTTTGCGCTGCTGCCCCGCCGCCACGCCTATGTTCAGCAGCTCCGCCTCATCCAGCACCGGCATCAGCACCGCGTAGCCGCGTGTCTCGCCGCCGTCTTCGTCCACACGACACACATAGCCGTGGCTCAGCGCATCAATGAAATTGCCGCGCGTCCACGGATAGACTTGCACCGCCAGCTCGATGCCCAGCACCGCATCTACATCGTTTAATGTCATGGCGCGCATCAACCTTTCGCTCTTTCGCTGGTTTTTAAAGCCACCTTGTCGCGCAGGTACAGCGGCAAGGCTTCCGCCGCATCCACACCGCGCCCGAGTGCGAATTGCGCCGCGCCAAGCGCGGCTATCGCCGCTGCCTGCGGCACGGCAGCGCCATCCACACCCCGCAACTGCCCTGCATATCTTTCATCCAACGCCACACCATGTATGGCAAAGCCGCTGCCCGCGCCGAACCAGTTGTCACCCGACACTGAAGGCGCATCTTCCGGTTTGCACAAACATGGCTCACTCACCGCCGTCCAAACATCATCATGCTTTTCATACACCGCGTGATAAACCTCGCCCATGCGCGCATCCAGCGCCGCGATCACGCGCGATTTGCCGGAAGCTTCGGCCAACGCTTGTAAGGTACACACCACGACCACCGGAAGATTCGCCCCGAGCGCCAAACCCTGCGTCACACCGCACGCGATGCGCACTCCGGTGAATGAACCCGGCCCCATGCCGAAAGCGATGCCGTCCAGCTGCGTGAGTTTAACGCTGGCCTCGCACAGCAGCGCATCCAGCATCCCCATCAAAAGCTCGGAATGTTTTTGCCCGGCCAACTCGCAACGCTCCACGACCGTGCCGTCCTGCCACAGCGCGACCGAGCAATATTCAGTGGAGGTTTCTAATGCCAATATGCGCATCAATTATCCGTTAAAAGCATCGCCACCGCCTGCGCCGCAATCCCCTCGCCGCGCCCGGTAAGGCCCAGCTTTTCGGTAGTGGTCGCCTTGACATTGATGGCACTTTTCTCCACACGCAGATCGGCAGCGATGTTCGCCACCATGTGGGCAATATGCGGTGCCATTTTCGGTGCTTGCGCGATGATGGTCGCATCCACATTGCCGACGCGAAAGCCTTGTTCACGAACCAGATGCGCCACTTCGCGCAACAGGATTCGGCTGTCGATATTTTTGAACTTGGCATCGGTGTCGGCGAAATGCCGCCCGATGTCGCCCAGTGCCGCCGCGCCCAGCAAAGCATCGCAAATCGCATGCAGCAACACATCCGCATCGGAGTGCCCGAGCAAGCCTTTCTCATAGGGTATCTCCACCCCGCCGATGATCAGCTTGCGATCTTCAACCAACTGATGCACATCGAAACCTTGACCGATTCTCATGTTCATTTTCTCTGTTGAGTCAGCAGCAATTCCGCGAGCAGCAAATCCTGCGGATAGGTCACTTTAAAATTAGTCGGTTCACTCAACACGAGTTTGGGCTGCAAGCCCAACGCCTCGACCGCCGACGCCTCGTCTGTAAAGCTGCTGGGCTGCTGCAACGCCCGCGCCAGCAGTCCGGCGCGAAACATCTGCGGCGTTTGCGCCTGCCACAATTGCTCGCGGCTCTCGGTGCGCAGGATGCGGTCGTTGGCATCGGCACGCTTCAGCGTATCCGCCACCGGCACGGCGAGAATGCCACCCACTGCATCGTCGCGTAATTCCGCGATCA
>PLBS01000072.1 GCA_003134595.1 Gallionella sp.
GCGCGAGCGCCTCCTGATGGCGCTGGCTCATGTAGAGATAGCGAGGATCAGGTGCGATGGAGAACGGCTCTTCGGCAAGGCCAAAGTAACTCTGGTACATGGGATGTCCGGGAGTGGGGATGTTGCGTCATTATAGCGGCAAGTCTTGCGCACTCAATGCTTGTTGGTCACCTCGCCGATCAATTAAAGGGGCCACCTTGGCCCCTTTAATTTTCTGGCTCGAATGACGTTAAGTGACCTTGATGCTTGATAGTTCTGTTGGCGCCTACGGACAAAACCTTCATCTCGTGTAAACTCTTGGCCACGTCAAGTCCACTTATCGAAAAGAGAATCATGATATGAATGGTGCTGTGCGATTGATCCTCGGCTTGGTGGCATTCATGTGGCTGCAGTCTGCATGGTGTGGTGATGCGATCACTAAAACCTATGAAGAGTGTATCGAGGAGCCGATATTCGAAGGCCGGGTCTGCACTGTGCAGGCCAACCGTGACGCCAAGGTTGGGGTGATACTGATCCATGGTCTCAACGGATCCACCGACGACTGGCAAAGTATCATCCCTGCCCTGGCAAAAGATTTTCATGTTGTCGCCTTTGATCTGCCCGGATTTGGCAAGTCTGACAAAGGCAGTCAAAACTATTCACCAACACGTTATGCACGCCTGGCGCATTTTTTGGCCGATCATTATTTTCAGGACAAGCCTTATCATNNGGTTTTGTCGAGCGCTTGTCCGGCATGATACTGGAGCACGCGGAATGGCTGCCGATCTCACTCACCGAAATTGTTGATACCGCCTTGGGGCGTGATCGTGTACTTCAGGGCGGCCCGGAAAAGATCGCCGCGCTTGGGCTGGCAGGAGAGGATTTCAGCCACGCCATTGCATCGGTGACCGAACCCACTCTGATCATCTGGGGGGACCACGATCTTGTTGTTCCGCTACGCACCGGGAAAGTGCTTGCCGCAAACATGCCGCATGCGCGGCTGGAAATTATTTCCGACTCCGGTCATGAGCCCATGCTGGAACAGGCGAATCAGTTAAACGCCCTGCTAAGAAAGTATCTGCTGGCCAGTGATGATGTTCTGGCCGAGTATTATCGGCAAGCCCCACCCCTGCCCGCGTTTGCCAGCGAACGTGTGGGTCGATGTTCCGGCGAGTCCGGCATGGTATTCAAGGGTGATTATCGCGCCATAGAGTTGCGTGACTGTAGCAATATCACTATCCGCGACGCACGAGTGGGTCAACTGAGTGCGATCAATTCGAGGCTGGAGATAATCGATACCGATATTCTGGGAAAGAATGTGGGACTGCTCGCGGACGATTCCGATGTCACGATCACCAATGGAGAGATTTCGGGAGTGATCGCGATCAATGCTGTCCATAGCCGGTTTGATCTTGCCGGTGTTCGCTTGAAAGGTACCGAGGCTGCAGTCAAGGGAGTGGACAGCAAGTTCATCTTTTCTGTCAGCAAGGTGAGCAGCCAACATACGGATGGCTTTTTGCACACCTACAAAAGCATGGTCGACGAAGAACTCTGAATGTCCTTGAAGGAGCGCCGGCTATTAAGGTGACATCATGTACTTCGTAAAAATATATTTCATACTCGGCCTGGCAATGTTCTTCGTCGTCCTTTGGGATTATAAATATTTACCAAAGACTGCAAATCGACTGGTGAAACAGCCGGGTGATAAAACTGGCTTTTCCCTTATTGTGTTGGCAGTGCGGAATTTGATGCTGATGACATTGTTTTCATTTTTTCTCTGGCCGCTCGTTGTGGTAATAGAGCTATCCGGAAATAGGGAAAAGTGAACAATCGGGACAGGCCACGATTTTCTGTTGGCAAGCGTAGACTGTGTTAGCCGTTTAGGTTGTAACACGGGAAACGACCGAGTTTGAACAAACCAACGCAGCACCTATTCTTTTTTTAACTCTCCGTACAATATTTTCTTCTGTGATTCGTCTTCACTGGTATGGATACGACGCTAACCTATAACGCGATGATGGCCGAACAAGATAAACGCATCGCTGAAACCGTCTCGCGCGAGCGCGGGCGGCTAGGGAATTTCATCCGGCGGCGCGTGCCTGATGCGAGCGAGGCCGAGGACATTCTGCAGGATGTGTTCTACGAGTTCGTGGCGGCGTACCGTCTGCCGGAACCTATCGAGCAGGTGGGTGCGTGGCTTTTTCGAGTGGCGCGCAATCGCATCATCGACCGCTTTCGCAAGAAGAAAGAGGAGCCGCTTCCCCAAGTGTCAGGCGAGGCTGATGAGGGAACCTGGCTGGATGAAGTTCTGCCATCGGCGGATGCCGGGCCGGAAGCGGCCTATGCGCGGTCGGTGTTGCTGGAGGAGTTGTATGCCGCGCTAGCCGAACTGCCGGAGGAACAGCGAACCATTTTCATCGCCCACGAACTGGATGGGCGCAGCTTCAAGGAGTTGGCGGCGGAAAGCGGTGTGGGTGTGAATACCTTGCTGGCGCGCAAGCGTTATGCGGTGATGCATCTGCGCGCGAAATTAAAAGTTATCTATGATGAATTTAATTTGTAAAGGAGAAGTGAGATGGGCATGAATTGCTGTAAATCGAAATGCTGGAAGATCGGGCTGTTGGTCGTGGTTGGCATCGCGGCATTGGGCTGGGTGGTGATGGCACTGTGGAATTGGCTGATCCCGGCATTGTTCGCCGGCGGAAAAGAGATCGGCTACGTGCAGGCGATGGGGCTGCTGCTGTTGAGCAAGATATTGTTTGGCGGCTTCCGCGGGCACGGCTGTCATGGAGGTTGGCATCGCCATCGTTTGGAAAACATGACGCCGGAAGAACGCGAGAAATTCCAGGCGGGTATGCGTGGCTGGTGCGGAAATCGCAAGCAAGAGGGTGCTGGTACGCCGAAAGAGTGACATGATTTAGCGCGTGATTTCTGGATGCCGTGATCGTTCTTGGTAAAGAAGATATTGTCCCTGTAGGAGCGGGCCATGCCCGCGATGGTGCTGCGGAAACATTTCTCGCGGGCATGGCCCGCCCCTACAAACTTTCGGGATGTTTACGTAAGTGACATGTGTGTTCTTGTAGCCATAATTGATAACTGCTGAGTACCTTAACAATATTCTAAGGAGTCTGATATGAGCAGCAAAATTGCAATCGTGACCGGTGGCAGCCGCGGTCTTGGTAAGAATATGGCCTTGAGCCTTGCGCAGAAAGGCATCGCTGTGATCCTGACATACAACAGCAAGAAGGCCGAGGCTGATGAGGTGGTCACGCAAATCGAAAAGAACGGGCAAAAGGCTTTCGCTCTCCAATTGGACGTTTCCAATAGCAAGTCATTTGCAGCTTTTGCACAACAGGTGAAGAACGTACTTAAGGAAAAATGGCATAGCGACAGCTTTGATTTTCTCGTCAACAATGCAGGCACTGGTGTGAACTCCGCTTTTGCCGAAACGACGGAAGAGCAGTTCGACCAGATGATGAATATTCATTTGAAAGGCGTGTTCTTTCTCACACAAAAACTGCTCCCCTTGATGGCAGATAAGGGCCGCATCATCAACATCTCTTCCGGCCTCACGCGCTTTGCGCTGCCCGGTTATTCGGCTTACGCCACAATGAAAGGGGCTATCGAGACACTCACAAAATATTTGGCGAAAGAACTCGGACCACGCGGCATTGCCGTAAACGTCGTTGCGCCCGGTGCGATCGAAACCGATTTCGGTGGCGGCGCGGTGCGTGACAATCAACAGATCAATAGTTTTATCGCGGGTCAAACAGCGCTGGGGCGCGTCGGACTGCCCGATGATATCGGTGGCGTTGTCGCCTCGCTGCTTTCGGAAGACAATCGCTGGGTCAATGCGCAACGAATCGAGGCATCTGGGGGTATGTTCATTTAAGTACGGAATTAAAACGCGTAGCTGAGCCCATCAGCTACGCGATCAGTTCCAGCAGCAATATCTCATGCGGCGTGCGACTAGGGCTTGCGTCAAGCCTGAATGCTTCAACCATCCTTTTTTTGTGTTTTTCCTGAGTGCGGTAACACACAGACCCGCCTTTCTGGAGCGGGCATCCTGTTAAACATAGCCCGAACCTTCAACCATATCTAGAATAAGTACGCGATGGTTGAAGATGCGTGTGGGGATGTTTACTGCGTGAGGAATATTCGCGCCATTACCTAAGGAGGATATCCAATGATCAACTACGAATTGCGAAACGACGAAGGCTTGCTAGTGCTGCATCCAGAAGGGCCGCTTGAAGCGGCAGACTTCACGACGCTGGCGAGCCAGGTAGATGCTTATCTGGAGGGGCATGGGAAGCTGCGCGGAGTATTGATACACGCAAAATCGTTTCCCGGCTGGAAAGACTTTGGCGCGCTGCTTGCTCACCTGAAGTTCCTCAAGGAGCATCTTCGGAAAATCGAGAAAGTTGCGGTCGTCGCGGATGGCGTTTTGGCGAATATCATGCCGAACATTGCAAACCATTTCGTCCACGCTCAGGTGCAGCATTTCGAATTCTCGCGCGAGGATGACGCATGGGACTGGATCAGGCAAAGCGGCAATGCAACGGACGCCTAGTTTCATGTTATTGATCTTTCCGTTATTCATTACACCGTTCGCCCTGACCATTCGACAAGCTCATGACAGGGTACGCCAAGCGTATCGAAGGGTGTAGACCGCCTAGTGATTGGGCTTCGATACCTCAGCCCGAACGGCAGGTTTATCGCTAATTTATGATTAGCTCAATAATAGCATCACGTACTGGAGTCGAAAACCTTTCTTCACTTTTCGTTCCGGCTGGCAAGATAATTTGACTCCGTTACCTTTGGTTTTAGCAAACGATTCCACGGCGGCATCAACCGCCGGTTTACATGTTCTCTAATCTCCCCTTGCATTTGCCAAACCGTCCTGTTTCTCCAAATTGGAAAACCGGTGGTCTGTGTGGGTTACCGAACGGAAAGGATGCCGCTTCCGGTGCATTATGCATGCTCGTCCACAACGAATAAGAATTAAAGGTACCAGGCTCGAATTGTTCGGAAAGATGGTGTACATGGCTCTTTAATTACTTGAATCAATCCATGAAGCCATAGCTACCAAGCCGGCGCGAATATACACAATGCGCCATGCCGCTTGAAAGAAAAGGAGTAACAGAGTGAGTTCAGCTAAGCATCTCGAATATTGCAAGGCGGCGATCCGCGCCGGCCTGCACTATGTCACCGATATCCTTGTCGGCATCAGCCGGCGCCGTTCCGGCAAGGGGTGGAGCTATGCCTATGCGGACGGCTCGCGCATAGGAGACCCGGTCATGCGCAAGCGGTTCAATGCGCTGGCGATCCCGCCGGCGTGGGCCAACGTCTGGATTTGCCCCGATCCCGATGGCCACATTCAGGTGACGGCACGCGATGCGCGCGGCCGCAAGCAGTATCACTACCATCCTTTGTACCGCGCAGCGCGCGACCAATCCAAGTTTCTCCACATGTTCGAATTCAGCGAGATATTGCCTATGTTGCGTGAGCGAGTGGAGCGCGATCTGCGCGCCGGCGAACAGACCCGGCGTCAACTGCTCGCCTCGGTGGTGTGGCTGCTGGACAGGACGCTGATTCGCGTAGGCAATGACGAATATGCGCGCAAGAACCACTCCTATGGGCTGACGACGATGCTCAGGAAGCATGCGAAGGTCATTGGCACGCTGTTGCGCTTCAGCTTTCGCGGCAAGAGTGGAGTCGAGCATATCGTGGCGGTCGACGACCCGCGGCTCGCAAGTATCGTGCAGCGTTGCCAGGATCTGCACGGGCAGGAAATATTTCAGTATCTCGATGCGGACGGCACGCGCAAGCCGATTTTATCGGACGACGTGAACGACTATCTGAGGGAAGTCAGCGGCCGCGACATCACGGCCAAGGATTTTCGTACTTGGGGTGGCACCATGTTGGCCGCCGTTACGTTGCGGACGATGGGACCGGCGGCCAGCCGGAGCGAGGCGGATCGCAACATCCTGCGGGCGCTCGACGCGGTGGCGGAGCGGCTCGGCAACACGCGCGCTGTGTGCCGCAAGTATTACGTGCATCCCGCGCTGCTGAATGCCTATCACTTGGGTCTCACGGCTCCGCATTCTCAGGTGCCGGAAACGTATAACGCCTCCCATGAGATGTCGCATGCGGCGCTGCGGCGCGACGAACTGGTGGTGCTGGATTTTCTCCATGAGTCGGTCGTATAGACTGGCAGGCAGCATCCGGTCAGCTGTCAGCGAGGCGCGATATCGCTCTGCTTTATGCCCACATTCGACTTGGCCTGACTCATCAGCGCGGCGCAGTTACTGTCCTTGTTTTTGCCGAAATCTAGCAGTGGTATCAGCGCGGCGATGCTCGCAGTCAGCACGCCCAGGACCACCGCGAGGCCGCCGCGTGCCACTACCTTGCGCATGTCGGGACGCACCGACGGTTTATTGAATCGGCCGGTGACAACGATGGGACCGCGCAGCGATGCCAGGCTGAACCCCTTCAAATGCGATACCAATTTCAGGTGCAGCGATTCATCGGCAAAGTTCACATTACCCTCGCCGGTAATGTTTACCTTGGGCGTATCGAGCACCAGATTCTGGACCTTAAAATCCCCCTCGACAGCCTTGAAGTTCGCGACCATGCAGCGTATCGGGACTTGCTTGTCGCCGCCCAGCAGCACCTTGATCGAATTGGCGATGTCGAGGTCGGACAACCTGAGCAGCAGCTCGCTGACGGTGCCGCCCTCCATGATCAGCGCCGCCTCGCCGTTCGCCGTCCCCATCATTTGTGAAATAGAGTTTCCGCTGGCATCGAGCTTTGCGCGTCCGCCCATGGTGCCCGCGCTGGCGGCATTGATTTTCGAGGCCGGGAATAGCTGTTCGAGGTACAGGCCTTTCGCCGTGATGTCGGCGTGAGTGACGATGTGCGACTTGCGCCCGTCCATCGTGATCTCCGTGACCAGGTTGCCGCCGGCGACTTCGAAGTTCAGCGGCGCAAGCTTGAGCGTGCCGTCCTTTACGATGAGATGCGCGGTCATTTTCTCGATCGGCAACTTCTCGGTAATGATCTTTGTGCCCTTGAAGCGGACATCGGCATCCGCGGCGCGCAGCTTGTCGAGGTTGAAGGGCTCTGTCGGCAATACTTTGTCGCTAGTCTTGGTGCCACTGTCCGCGCCTATGATACCGGCCAAGTCTTTCATATCCAGGCTGCGCGATTCCACGTCGGCGGTGATCAGCTGGGGAGTCCTGCCGAGATCCAGCGAGAAATCCCCGCTAAGATCGCTATTACCCACTGTCCCCTTGAAGCGCTTGAGTGTCCAGATGTCGCCGCTATGGCTCAGGTACCCTGCCAGCTTGTACGCAGGTGTCGGCGGCAACGGCACGCCCGCGATCGGATACAGCAGCGCAAGATCGCTGCCTTCGAGTTGGAAGTTCACTTCCTCGTTATTGAAGTGCAGGGGATCGATCATCGTTCCGTCGATGCTGGCCTTCGTCGTCCCCAGTGTCGCGCCCGCCTTGATCGGGTACGGCCGGTCGGCGCTGTGCAGCGCGAGCAGCGCTCCGCCGCGCGCATGGAATTTGGTTTCCATGCCTTTGAACCGGCCTGTACCAGCCGCTTCGAGCATGGATTCAGGATCGTCCCTGGTGGCGGCCAGCGTATTGAGCTCGAAGGCCAGGTCGGTATTGATCGTGGGATCGCGGTACTTGACGGTTCCGTGATCTATCGCGAGCGCAGCTATGGCGGGAAATTCCTGTTGCTTGCCCGGCTGATCGGAAGCCCAGTTCGGCACACCGTCCTTGTTTACTTCGAGCACCAAGTGGAGTTCGGACAACGAGATTTCAGGAAACGCCAGGTGGCCGCCGAGGAGTTTCAGAATGTCGATCCTGAAATCGGCGCGCTTGATCTCCACCATGATCGGATCCTTGCTCCAGTCCGCGTTGCCCATCACGACGTCGTTGGCGATAATGCGTGGCCACAGCGAAAGGCGCACGTCCAGATCGCCATTGATCGCAAAGCTTCTGCCCGTCGAACTGGTCACTTTGCGCGCAATATACGGCCGAGCGAGATTCCAGTCGAAAAAATACACTGCCGTGACGAGCAGCAACAGGCACGCGGCAATCCAGACAAGCCACTTTCTCGTTCGGGTCATGCTTGTTCTCCTTGAATCTTGTAATCCCGAGTACGCAGGTCGCTCGGCCAGGATTCAGATTGTCGTCTTGCCAAGCAAGGCGCTCTGTGCGATGCCGTACAGATGGTTTTAGTCTCTCATCGCGACCGGATGCCCCCGCGTGATGATGCGTACGACGCCGTTGATGGGCGGTTGAATATCCTTTGGACCTGCCGAACTGTCACCGATCTTTCTTGGATGCCGCCAAGCCACGGGCTAAGACTTTTTGGTTGGCACGCCACTCCCCGCATTTACAACGTGCTGATGGGGTCAGAGCTTCGCAATTAGTTAGTCTTCTAGACCTTCATGTGGTGAGCAACTACAGTTTGCGTCAAGCTTAGATGCTCCACCCATCCTGCTGCACTTGTGTAACCCTGTCGGCAAGTGCGATGACCTGCTAAAATGCGCCACTTCTCATCACTTTCAAAAACATCCATGCAACAAGTACCCGATACCATGACCGCGATCGAGCGTCGCGCCAGCATTGGCTTGGCAAGCATCTATGGCCTGCGCATGCTGGGATTGTTCATCATCCTGCCGATCTTTGCCATTTATGCGCAACATCTGCCTGGCGGCGATAGCCATCTGTTGATAGGCATCGCGCTCGGCGCCTACGGATTGACCCAGGCGATCCTGCAAATCCCGGCCGGTTGGATGTCCGACCGCTACGGGCGCAAGCCGGTGATCTACATCAGCCTGATATTGTTCGCGGTGGGCAGCTTCATCGCTGCTGATGCCAGCAACATCTACTGGATCATCATCGGGCGCGTGGTGCAGGGCGCGGGCGCGCTGAACGCGGCGGTGATGGCACTCACCGCCGATCTCACCCGCGAAGAAGTCCGCACCAAGGCGATGGCGATGATAGGCATCACCATCGGCATCACCTTCTCGATCTCGATGGTCCTTTCGCCGATGCTCAACAATGTGTTCGGTGTGCCCGGCATCTTCGCGCTGACCGGCGTGCTGGCGCTGCTGGCGATGGGGGTGGTGAAATGGGTGATTCCCGATCCGGCGATCACGCGCTTCCACAGCGACACCGAAGCCAGTTGGGGGCATTTCGCTGAAGTGCTGCGCAACAAGGAATTATTGCGTCTCGATTTCGGCATCTTCTCGCTGCACGCGATCCTGATGTCGGTGTTCATGCAGGTGCCGTTCGTGCTCAAGCGCGACGGGCTGGACGTGGGGCAGCATTGGTATGTCTATCTGCCGGTGATGCTGATCGCGTTCGCGCTGATGGTTCCACCCATCATCATCGCGGAAAAGAAGGCCAAGATGAAACAGATATTCATGCTGGCAATCTTTCTGGCGATGTGCGCACAAGCGCTGCTGATGTTCGGGCAAAACAGCTTGTGGGGCGTGTCCTTCGCACTGCTGATCTTCTTTACCGCGTTCAACGTGCTGGAAGCCACGCTGCCCTCGATGATCAGCAAGATCGCGCCGCTGTCCGCCAAGGGCACCGCGATGGGCGTGTATAGCAGCGTGCAATTCCTCGGCGCGTTCTCCGGCGCGGCAGTGGGCGGCGCGTTGATGCAATATGTCGGCGGCAATGCAGTGTTCGTGCTCGCTATCGTGCTGCTGTTGCTGTGGCTGATCGTCGCATCCGGGATGAACCCTCCGGCAGCGGTGAGCACGAAGCTGTATCATTTGTCCGAAATGAATGAGGCGGCTGCGGTAGAATTGCAAAAGCAACTCGCGCAAGTGCAAGGCGTGCGTGAGGTGATGGTGATAGCGGCGGAGAACATCGCCTGCCTGAAAGTGGACATGCAGGGATTTGATAAAGACGCAGTGGAACAACTCGTGACGACCCCTCCCCAACCCTCCCCACAAGTGTAGAGGGGCAATCGTGAAAAACGTAGAACCTGAAAGGAGAGCAACATGTCGGTGAACAAAGTAATCCTGATAGGCCGCCTCGGCAAAGACCCGGAAACCCGCTACATGACCAGCGGCGAAGCAGTGACCAACGCCACGCTGGCGACTTCCGAAAACTGGAAGGACAAGAGCGGCGAGAAGCAGGAAAAAACCGAATGGCATAACCTGGTGTTCTACCGCCGCCTCGCCGAGATCGCCGGAGAATATCTGAAGAAGGGCTCGCAGATCTTCGTCGAAGGCAAACTGCAAACGCGCAAGTGGCAGGACAAGGAAGGCAAGGACCGCTACACCACCGAGATTGTGGTCAACGAAATGACCATGCTGGGCGGGAAGTCGTCCGGCAGCGGCAGTTTCGAAGTGGTGGAAAACAAACCGGCTGCATCATCATCCGGCAGCGCCGCAGCGCCAGCCAAGGCGGCACCGGCAGCGAAGGGCAGCTTCGATAATTTCGACGACGATATTCCGTTCTAGATCAGATAATTTAGCAACATCACTCCCTCCCCCTTGCATGGGGAATATGCCACTGAATTCTGGAGTGTGCAAAGTTCAAACCTTCGCCAGATAAGCGGCGAGTTGGTCCATCGTCCCACCCCAGCCCTTCTGCATTGATTCGAACCCGCCCTCGAAAGTCTCGCGCTCTTCCTCTGTAGCGTTCAGCGGTACCCAGCGCACGGTAACAGTCGTTTTGCCTGCATGCTCGGCGAAGGTGATCGTGCTCAGCATTTCCAGCGGCCAGGTCGGACTCATCGGGTGCCGGGTCACGCCTCCGTTCTTATCCGAAAAGGAATTGATGAAGACGATACGCTCGGGCTTCACGATTTCGCGATAAACGAACTTGCCCCACATGTCGTCCCCGTCGGGGGAACGGATGCAGTAGTGATAGCTGCCGCCAGGGCGGAAATCCATCTTGCTGTAAACCCCCTTGAAGTCTTTGGGTCCCCACCAGCGCTGCATGTGCTCTGGGTCGGTCCACACCTTGAACATAAACTCACGCGGCACATCGAACTCGCGCGAGATGATAAATTCCCGAACCGCCGACTCCGCAGTGTGACTATTTTTCGTTGTGGTCATGGCTTTTTCCTCTCAAGTATTTGCCAGATCTTCGGCGAGTCGATCCAGCATTTCGATCCAGCCCTGCTCGGTCCCTTCGCGCTCTTCGACCGACACCGGGATGGTGTGCCGCAGCGTGAGCTTGGTCTTGCCTTCATGCTCTTCGAAGGTCACGGTCACAAGAGTTTCGGCCGGGTGGCTGGCGCTCATGCCGTAGTGCGCGGGAGGGGCCGGATTGCCTTCCTCATCCGCAAAGCTGTCGGTGTAGACGAGGAGCGAAGACGCTATGATTTCGCGATAGACACCTATGCCCCAGATGTCGCGGCCCTCGGGCATTCGCATGCAGTAGTGAAACTTACCACCCGGGCGTAGGTCGATCTTGCAGAAAGGCGTCGTGCAGCCTTTCGGCGCCCACCAGCGCATCAGGTGTACGGGCTCCGTCCACGCCCTGAACACCAGCTCGCGCGGCGCATTGAGGACGCGCGTGATGTTGATTTCGCGGTCGGCGGTGTTTGCCACGTGCGTCTGCAGGCGATCCAGGCTTTGCGCCCATCCCTCGCTCATCCCCATCTTCACCATCGCGTCGCGAATCGCGGCTGATTCAAAACGGGTGCGGACCGTGAGCAATGTCTTGCCGCCGCGCTCTTCGAAGGTCACCGTCTGGAGCATCATCCCGACGGTATTTCGGTCTTCCTTCTGACGGTTCGGTTTCACCATATCGTGCCACGCATCAGGGTGTTCGGAACAATCGAGAGTCATGACGAGCCGCTCGGGTTTGATGATTTCGCGATACTCGCCCTTGATCGGGTAGTCGGTGCCATCGGGGCCACGCATGACAATGCGATGAGCGCCGCCCGGCCGTAGGTCCATCTCGCAGACGGGGTTCGTAAATCCCTCCGGTCCCCACCATTGCGCCAACTGCCTGGGATCGGTCCACGCGCTGAACACTAATTCACGCGGTGCATCGAATTCGCGCGAGATGACGAACTCCCGATCAATCGATCCATTGGCAGCCTTGTTCGCCAGGAACTCTGCCAGACGCGCCAGCGTTTGTTTCCCGCCTTCTATCGCGTTATAGACTTTAACTGTCGTGTCACGCGCCTCGACTGTCGGGAAGACCGCTCGTATGGTCACTCTGGTCTGGTTGCCCAGCACCTCGAAAGTCCACGTCGCATCGAATTGCACGTCGGGGTCACCCTTGCTGCTGCCGCCATGCAAAAACTCGATGCGCTCCGGTTTGACGATGGCGGTGAAGGTGCTGAAGTTGGGATAGTCCTTGCCATCGGGGCCGTGCATGATGTGCTTCCACACGCCACCCACACGGAAATCCATTTTTTCCAAAGTATTGGTGAAGCCGTTCGGCCCCCACCAGTTCACCACGTGCTTCGGGTTGGTCATCGCCTCCCACACCAGTTCGCGCGGCGCATCGACGATGCGCGTGATGACCATCTCGCGGTTGGCGGTGTTTAAAGTATCATTTTTTATTCTTGCGTCCATTTTTCCTCTCCTTCTTTTGCATGGTTTTCAGATAGGCATCCAGGCGGTCGAAACTCTGTTCCCAGAACTGACGGTACTGCTCTATAAAATCGGCGGCCTGGTGCAGCGGCATTGCATTGAGCTGGCATGGCCGCCACTGCGCCTGGCGGCTGCGCGTGATCAGGCCGGCGCGCTCCAGCACCTTGAGGTGTTTGGTCACGGCGGGAGTGGTCATCTCGAATGGCGCTGCGAGTTCGGTGACCGATGTCTCGCCCGAGGCCAGACGCGCGAGAATCGCGCGGCGTGTCGGATCGGAGAGTGCAGCGAAGGTGGCGCTCAGGTGGTCGGACAGCATATATGGAAGCCTGTTTACTTAATTAACCAGATGGTAAAGTACAACGATGTAGTTTAGTTGTCAAGAGACTTTCTTATCGGATATGGGGGGTTGGTGACAGTTTGTTGCGCATATATATGCAACTTCCAGCGTTATCTGAAAAGGGTGTGATGCGAAGTGAACGGAGGAAGACTGCGCCAGAGGCAGGTACTGGTGAGGGAAGCCTAAGTGTCTTAACTGCCATGCGCAAAAATTCTCGATAGCAGAACTTCAAGTTTTATTCCCATTTTTTCCGTCGCCTTAATCTAATTTCGCCTGTCTGTACTATAATGAACATAAGGATATACGAATGTGAGAAAGCACAATAAAACAATGAGATAAATGAAGCCGTATATGTCGAGATTTTGAATAGCATAATTTGATTGGTTCGAACAGTAACTGATTGGTAGAGAAGAGGTTTACATGTTTGAGGGTCGTTCCAAGCTAGGTTATATCCCGGCACTAGACGGTCTGCGTGGAATGGCCATTATAGGGGTCATGATCTACCATGCCGGTATATTGAAAGGTGGTTCTATCGGCGTGGATATGTTCTTCGTGTTGAGCGGCTTTCTGATCACATCATTGCTAATATCAGAATTCGACGGTTACGGGTCCATTAACCTTAAGAACTTTTACATCCGGCGAATACTGCGACTTGCTCCAGCATTAATTGTCATGCTGATTGTGTATTGCCTTGCCAGTTTTGTAGTGTTGAGCGAAGAAAAAGCTAACAGGAATTACATTGATGCCCTGATTTCTGTTGCGTATCTTACAAATTGGGCAAGAGCATTTTCAATACACCCCCCCGATTTTCTTGGGCACACATGGTCGCTCTCAATAGAGGAGCAGTTTTACATTGTTTGGCCGACCGTTCTGGTTTTGCTGCTCAGACTATCAAATAAACGGCATCATATATTGGTTGTTGCGGCTTCCACCGCACTGCTTTCATGGATGCTTAGATTGTATCTGTCCATGAATGGCTCATCACCTATACGCCTATATAACGGTTTGGACACTAGAGCAGATGCCCTCATGGTTGGTTGCACTCTTGGAGTAGTGCTGGTTTCTGGGCTGGGGAGTGAAAATGCATACAAAACACTTCAGAAACATCTTGTGATTTTGGGCCCTCTTTCAATGATAGGACTTCTGACTTTCTCAGTTATTGTTTATTGGGGTGATCCATGGATGTTTCATTATGGATATTTTATAGTTGAACTGCTGACGGCGGTTTTAGTTCTTGATTTACTAATTAACCAGAAAAGCATCATTAGAAAACTCTTGGTAACGAGATGGTTGGTTTGGGTAGGGTCAATTTCGTATGGTTTGTACATTTGGCATTTTCCAATCTATCGGACTCTACATGCAATGGGAGTTCGCGGCTCGACCTTTATTGTTCTTAGCCTATTCATTTCCTTTACCATTGCTACGCTTTCATACTATGCAATGGAAAAGCCAATTCTGAAATTCAAGAAGCGATTTGTCAGTTGAAACATCGATCAATAGTATGTAATGCGGAGCCAGTCAGTTTGTGAGGCTTGCTACCCGAATATTATGATTTATTTAGGCATGTGATTCAGTATACGAAATACTGGTCTGCTATCAGAATGGTATTGGGAGAAAGTGATATCAAGAGAACCTTGTCCCCATCCACTTTAAAGGTGCATTCATTTTAACCGTACTACCACTGAAAGTGGCTTGGGTAATGTAGAAAAGGAGAATGTACTTAACTTGACTGTCTGCTTTTCGCAACCCTGACAGTCTAATATTTGTCGAAAGCCGCAGGTCACATTTGATAGTTGCCTGCCTAAGAGCGGAAGGTCGAGTTAATAAACGACTTTTGCCAGTTCTCAGCATTATCTCTTCGAGGTTCTAATAGAGGAGCCTTGGGGTCGGAGCGCCATTCCTTCAGTACCCTAGTCGGATTGTTCTGGCAGGAATGAAGTTGTCGATGAAAAATATTTCAACGACGGTATTTGGTTTGCAATACTGGCACCATTGATTAAAATATTCTGTCCATAGTTGTATTCACTTGCAAGTTGTAATCAAAGGAGAAATGCGATGACAAACAATCCTGTCGGCTGGTTTGAGATTTATGTGCAAGACATTGACCGTGCGAAGCGGTTTTACGAATCAGTCTTCCAGCTCAAGCTGGAGAAGCTGAATAGCCCGGGAATGGAGATGTGGAGTTTTCCGATGGCTATGGATCGAATGGGTTCCTCTGGTGCCTTGGTCAAAATGGAAGGCTTTCCTTCCGGAGGAAATAGCACATTGGTTTACTTTAGTTGTCCGGATTGCGCCATTGAAGCGGGCCGTGTTGTGGCTTCTGGCGGGCGCATTCAACGAGAGAAAATGTCAATCGGCCAGTACGGTTTCATTGCCCTGGCTTTTGACACCGAGGGTAATATGTTTGGCTTGCATTCAATGCAATAGCGTCCGTAGCCAATAAGTCACTTTGGTATCACGACGATTTGGGGACGGAGTGAGCCGATCCGGGTTTTTTCGTACACTCAACCATCACGGGCTTTCTTTGCTTTTTCCCTCGCACCATCATGCCAGCAAACCGGACAAGTATCTGCACCGCGATATTTGTGCCCACGACTACACGTTTTCCATCCACCGCGATTTGCTTTCGGCATGGCTAACTCCATTCATCTTGACGTTCAAGTTGCGTAGCATTGGAAGTTCGGACATTGGGGATAGCGCCCAATCACTTTCGTTCATGGTTCGTCCATCATGCAATCCATGATGATTTCACATCGCTGGTTTTACTTGGAGAAATGAAAAGTCTGCCCAAAAAAATGTGACAACAGGGACATGCCCCAGTCGCTTGATATACCTGCAAGAACAACTATTAACACGAATATAAAAATCGATACGATAACGACCATTTTGTCTTTCACGATGCTTTCTTCTCCAAAAAATTAAAGGGCCAAGGTCAAACTGTTTGGGTTATCCGGGATGAATAATCATTTGGCGTGCGCACACACACAACTTCCATCAGGGCCGCAAAGCCCCATTTGAGACTCGGTCAGACTCATGGTTGAGCGCACTACTTCTTTGCTGTCATCGAACAGGACGTCGAAGCGAGCCGGTCCATTCCATTCGTCGCAGTAGCGCCATTCCCACACCAGTTCATCGCGTGCCTTGAAGTTAGCGGTTGCTGACGATTCCGATGGACCCAGAATGTGGAGCACCTGGGTCTTGGTCATGTCGGGGCGAATGCGCGAAAAAGTTTTCATGTCCATTACATTCTCAATGCGTTGCATCTTGCCATCCGATCCGATTTGCACCATGAACGTGTGAATACCTCGAGGGTAGGCGAGTTGCTGGGAACCGTCTGGATCTTGCCAGCGCATCGCCGGGTTGCCCATGATGCGTACCACATCCTCAAGCCGGGATTCGCTAGGCTTGAGGCCTGTTCCGCTATAAGAAGCACAGGCGACCAGTATAAACGCTGACAGTATCGGTATAAAAAGCCTCATGCCATCTTTCATGCACCTCGCACCTGGTATCTACTGCGGATGCATCATTGAATGATCATGCCCTGCCATCGCGTCATTGCCGTGATCGGCCAATTGCGCGTCAAACCATTGGTGCAGAGCCGCGACCAGTTTTGGATTCTTCGTCGTATAGATTATTTCAGCGCCTGTTTTTAATTCCCGATATTGAATTTTGATTTCGGCGGGCTGCGCGGCTTTCAGCTCGGCTAGTCCCGGCATTTCTGCGTCGTGTATGCGGGCCGGACCTGAGAAATCGCCTTTGGAAAACTGCGCTGCGATCTTTTTCAGATGTTCGCGTATCAGTCCGATTTGCGTAGCGTCGCTATCGTTCTTCACGACAACCTGCTGGATGCCGCCCATCCTTCTTTTCGTGAATATATGGGTGGTCGCCTTGAGATCGAATGGCATGACATCGATACCGCGTTCCGCAACGGCTTCCTGCCTGGTTTTGTCCGCTGCAAACGAAAAGTTCGGTGCGAGGCAAATGACTATTATCGTCAGAACAAACAATGCAATATTTTTCACAATAAATCTTCCGGTAAAACGTCAGGAAATCTGATCGCGCAAGACAGCCATACAAGATCGACGTGCGACACTTGCGTTAGTTTAGACCAGGGAAGTAAAAGGCGGTAGCTTGGAGCTGTGGCACGAGATGATTTCCCTGCACGTAGTGCGGACATTCAGGAGCCGAGGGCAACTGGCTGTTACAATTCACACGTCAAATAATACCGTTAGGAGAAATTGGAAATGAAGGTGTCGATCGTAATGATATTTTTTGCCTTGTTTCTCGGTGGCTGCGGCAAACAAAGTGCAGCTGAACGTGAGGCGCTTGATAAAGCCAAGCCGGGTTATCAAGTGGCAAGGAGTTTCTGCTCGCAATGCCACGCGTTGCCATTTGGGGATCAGCATCCACCCGCCGCATGGCCATATGTTGTATCGCGTATGGAAGGCTATATGGAATCAGCCCATAGACGGATGCCGAATCCAACAGAGCGTGAAGCGATCATTGGGTATTTCCAGAGTAATTGACAGAGCCGGGTCGAATTGTTTTGATGCGGGTGCGGGTGCAGTTACAGATGATCGCCCGCTTCCAGCGCAATAAAAAAGCCCGTTGCTTACACAACCGGCTTTTTTCTAATCACTACGGCGCGGAATAATGCCGAGGGTCAAGCGTAATAGCGCAAGCGTCTGGAAAACTGTTGCAGCGCTTCGATGCCGCTGGTTTCGGCGCGACGACACCAGTCCTCCAGATCTTTTACCATCTGCTCCTTGGTCGCCGTGGAGCGTTGCCAGATCGCGATGAGGTCTTGGCGCAGGGTGTAGGCAGTGTTCAACTTTTGACTGGTCTGAATGACTAAACCCAATTTTAATTTGTCCTGCTCACTTAGCACGGTTGCATCGACATGCAGCCAGTGCTTGATACGTTTGAGATCGACTTTCCCCAAGCCGGGCATACGCAGTTTGAGCTGCGCGATTTCCGCGCGATAAGTTTTCTTCAAAGACTTGGCATATTTAGCCATCACTTCGTAACGGTTGGCCATCACCGCGCGCAGCGTATCGGCATCGCATACCGTTTTGGCGGTATTCAGTCGCACTTTCGGCGCGACCCTTTTAACCTTGGCCAGCCCCAGCGCGGCCAGGCTGCGGATGTACAGCCAGCCTATGTCGAATTCATACCATTTGTTGGAGAGTTTGGCGGAACCGATATGAGCGTGGTGATTGTTGTGCAGTTCTTCGCCGCCGATCAGGATGCCCCATGGCACGATGTTGGTGGAGGCATCGGCAGGCTGGAAGTTGCGATAGCCCCAGTAGTGTCCGGCACCATTGATGATGCCCGCCGCCGTCACCGGTATCCAGATCATTTGCACCGCCCAGATGGTGATACCGATCGGCCCGAACAGCAGCACATCGATGACCAGCATCAGCATGATGCCCAGCATACTGTGCCTGGAGTAAAGGTTACGCTCCAGCCAGTCGTCCGGTGTGCCGCGACCATATTTTTCCAGCGTTTCATGGTTCCTGGCTTCCTTGCGATAAAGCTCCGCGCCTTCCAGCAGCACTTTTTTAATGCCCAGTATTTGCGGGCTATGCGGGTCATCCGAGGTTTCGCATTTGGCGTGGTGTTTGCGGTGGATGGATGCCCATTCCTTGGTCACTGTGCCGGTGGTCAGCCACAACCAGAAGCGGAAGAAATGACTGACGACGGGATGCAAATCCAGTGCGCGATGCGCCTGGTGGCGGTGTAAAAAAATGGTCACCGACGCGATGGTGATGTGGGTGAGTGCCAGTGCGGTGAGCATATAGCCCCACCACGGTAAATCCAGTAATCCTGAAAACATACCACCTCCTGATTGCAACCTCTAATTGCAATTTTGAATCGATGCAATAGTGCAGCCATTGTACAGAAACATGCGTCTTTTTGGTGACAAAAAGGAACCTCTAAATTCGTTCAAGCACCGCCGCGAAAAACCCATCTGTGTTATGCAGATGGGGGCGCAATTCCAGATAATCAACCGCTTTCAGCGCGATCTTTTGTTGCTGCAATATTTCGCCGGCCGGGCGCAGCACGAAGTCGGGATGGGCGGCGAGGAAGGCTTGCACGATGTGCTGATTTTCTTCCGGCAAAAAACTGCACGTCGCGTACACCAGGCGTCCGCCTTTTTTCAGCAGGCGGCTGGCGGAGGCGAGGATGGCGGCTTGTTGAAGGGCGTATGCTTCGATGCTGCCGGGCGACTGGCGGAATTTCAGATCCGGGCTGCGCCGCAACGTGCCCAAGCCGCTGCACGGTGCATCCACCAGCACGCGGTCGATCTTGCCGGCCAGGCGTTTAACCTTGAGGTCGTTCTCGTGCGCGATCAGCATCGGCTGGATATTGCTGGCACCGGAGCGTTTCAGGCGCGGCTTGAGATTGGCGAGGCGTTTTTCCGAAACGTCCATCGCGTACAAACGGCCTTGCGAGTTCATCATCGCGGACAGCATCAGCGTCTTGCCGCCCGCACCAGCACAAAAATCCACCACCATGTCGTTGCGCCTGGGCGCGAGCAGGAAGCCGAGCAACTGGCTGCCTTCGTCCTGCACTTCTATCTTGCCTTCGGTGAACAGCGCGTCCTTGTTCAGCGGGATTTTTTCCTTGAGGCGGATGCCGATGGGCGAGTAAGGCGTGGCGCTGGCTTCGATATTTTTGTCGTGCAGTTGTTGTAACACGTCTTCGCGCTTGGCCAACAGGGTGTTGACACGGATATCCAGCGGCGCACCTTGCTGCATGGACTTTCCTATCGTGAGGATGTCTTCATCAGAATAGGAGGCGCGCATTTTTTCCACCAGCCACTCGGGCAGTTCGGCTTGTACCGGTAACGGCAGGTCCTCTACCTTCACGCCCTTCACCGTGGCGAGCCACTCTTTTTCGCCGTGTTTCAACACCGGTTCGAGTTCGCGCAGATTGTAGCCGCCGAATCTGAGCAAATGTGCGAGTGCCATACGACGCGGGGTAGAGTTGTCGGCGCAGGCGTGTTCCAGCAGCAAGCGGTGGCGCAACACGCCGAACACGGTCTCGGCGACCAATTCGCGTTCGTTGGAGCCGATGCGTTCGTTCTTGAAAAAATAGCGCAGTGTGGTGTCGGCGGGATGCGCCAGCGGCAGGATGGCACGCAATGCCTGGATGACGATTTCTAAACGGTATTCGGTTATAAGCATGGAAAAGTTGGCTGCGCAGATTCAGGCGCGCAGTTTAGCAGGGTTATCAGGGCAGTATCCGACGCGTAATGCGATTGATGTGGGAGCGGATTTATCCGCGATAGGACATGATGATATAGGCGCACTTTTTGTCGCGGCAGAAAACCGCTCCAGCAAAAACAATCAAGCGGGTAGGTTGCCCGCAGGGGTATTTATTCATCAGCGGCGCGGATGCCTGAAATCACAAACTCCTCGGTCACTTTACCCGAACTATCAACCTGGCTGAATTTCATCGGTAGCAGGCGGTATTCCAGCCCCAGCCATATCTCAAAATAGGCTTCTCCTTGGGTGTGCATTTTGCGCAAATGCAGCGCGCGCAGCTTGCCTATCGGGGTGGTGATGTCCTCTTTTGCGCCGATCTCGATCTGATATTGTTGGAGTTGCGCACCATCGCTAATGGGCAGCGGGAAAAATTCCCCGTTCATGGGAAGTTGCGAGAGCTGGTACATAAAGCTCAGCATGTCCTGCGCGTCTGCGGGCAGCGCGGTTTCGCCGCCATGCGAAAAGCGCAGTTTCTGTGCCGCCCGGTCGAACGTGGCTTGCAGCCTTTGCGTGCCGCCCTTGGTGATTTTTTCTTCCTCGAATGTTTCGGGTTGCAGCCCATGTTCGCCGATTTTGCCGTGGCTGGTTTGGATAAGCCGGTCGCTATTGCGCAGGCTGGCCAGCCCGGCAGTTTGCCGCACTGACTTCAGGGTATACCTGCCTCCGTGGATATCAAGCTGATGGTGAATTTCGCCTGTCCTGAAGTTATCCGCGCCCTTGTAAACGGCAAAGGTGAGCTGCAGGTGCTTGGGAAACGGGTGGGTCGCCGTGGTTTCTTCCGTTCTATTCATCGCGACCATCGCTTTGGTTACCGGCTTGGCCGATGCGCTATCGTCAGGTTTGGTTAAGGGATACTCAGGTTCTGGTTTCGCAAGTTCCGGCTTCTCTGCGATCAGTTCGACGGGTTTGGGCAGAGGTTCCAGCCTGACGGAGAGTGGCGGCAATTGCACCCTGGCTTGCGGCAATTGTATATACGGCAGCCACAGAATAGCGGCATGTATCAGCACTGAGAGTGCGATGGCCAGGGCGATGCGGCGGGTAGGAGTGCGAAAGGCTGCGATCACGGCACGAAAACGAATTTGCTCAGTACCTGCGAGAATTTGTCGCCGTCCTTATCGGTGATGATCATCTTGTATGGAAAGTTGGCATGCTCTTCGGCCAGCCATATCTCCGTCCGGCTTGCATCTGCTTCCGGCACGCTGGCCACATACAGTCCCTTGAAAGTGCCGAGCGGAACCGTCACGCTCTGGCCGGGTGTGATGCGGTAATTGTAAACATCCAGCTTGTTGCCGTTGGTCATATGGAAACTCAGCGTGTCGGTTTTTGCCAGCGACAGGAACATGAATTGATACATCGCACTCAGGCGGTCTTGTGTACCGTCGGGCAACGGCAATACGCTGCGTTGTTCGTGATTGATCAGCGTCAGTTGCCTGGCATTCCAATCGAACTCGGCAAAACGATTCCTGCTCTCGTCACGCTCGCGCTGATCGCTGAAACGCAACGGTTGCAGCCCTTTGGCGCCTACCAATCCGCTGCTGCTGATGAGAATCTTTCCCGGTTTGATTACCGCCAGCAAGCCGACCGGGCGTGAGGTGCTGGACAGTATGTAGCGATCTTTTTTGCGCGTGTAAGTCTCCTCGATCTGAGCGACTTTTATGATGCCTTTGTAAACATCGTAGGTGGCTGACACGCTGCTCGGCGGGGCGGCGAATGCAGTGCCGGCGATACACAACATGAGCCATGCGAGAGCTTGTAATGACAATTTCATGATTACTCCAGACCCGGGGAAATCAGTGTGTGACCAATTTGCTTGCGGCGTTTGAGCACCACCTTTCCCTGCCCGGTCAGTTCAATCTGGTCGGTGCACAGCCAGCGCATGGCTTGCGGATAAATGCGATGCTCTTCGTGCAGTACGCGTGCAGCCAGTGTTTGTTCGGTGTCGTCTTGCAATACCGGAACGGCAGCTTGAATGATGATCGGGCCGTGGTCAAGATCCGGGGTGACGAAATGCACCGTGCAGCCATGGATCTTTACCCCGTCGTGCAAGGCGCGCGCGTGGGTGTTGAGACCGCCATAGGCTGGCAATAGTGATGGGTGGATGTTGATGAGTCTGCCGTGATAACGCGCCACAAAACCTGCGCTGAGGATGCGCATGAAGCCGGCCAGCGCCACAAAATCCGGATCAAATGCATCTATCGATTTTGCAAGCGCGGTATCGAAACTGTCGCGATCCGCATAGTCGCGATTTGCGACGACCGCAACAGGAATGCCATGCGCTTTGGCGGTGCCCAGTCCTTCCGCATCCGCGCGATTGCTGATCACCGCCGCGATGCGGCAGGGCAGCTTCGCTTCCAGCAGGGCTTGCATGTTGCTGCCGCGACCGGAGATCAGGATGACGATTTTTTTCATTGTGAAATTTTTTATCGTAAATCAGGCGACTTGCGTTTGTGCCTCATTGCCTTGGCGCTCACGTATTGCGCCGATAACTGTTGCCGTCTCACCAGTTGCGTTGAGTTGTTTCAGCGCCGCATCCGCATCGTGCCTGGCCACGATCACCACCATGCCGATGCCGCAGTTGAAGGTGCGATACATTTCCTGTTGCGCGACGTTGCCCTTGTCGCGCAACCAGTCGAACAGCGCGGGGGTGTGCCATGCCTTGCCATCCAGTTGCGCGACGACGTTTTCCGGCAGCACGCGCGGCACATTTTCCAGCAGGCCGCCGCCGGTGATGTGCGCCATGCCTTTGACGGTGAGCGATTTCATCAGTGCCAGCAGCGGCTTCACGTAAATGCGCGTGGGGGCCATGATCAAATCAGCCAGCGGTTTTCCATCGAGTTTTTGCCCAAGGTCAACTTTGTGGGTGCTGATGATTTTGCGCACCAGCGAATAGCCGTTGGAGTGCGCGCCGTTCGAGGCGAGTCCGATCACCACATCACCCGCCTTGATGTCCGCGCCGCTGATGATGTCGGCTTTTTCCACCACACCGACGGCGAAACCGGCAAGGTCGTATTCCCCGACCGGATACATGCCTGGCATCTCGGCGGTTTCGCCGCCGATCAAGGCGCATCCGGCCTGTTCGCAACCCAGTGCAATGCCTTTGATGACTTCGGTGGCGGCATCCACATCCAGCTTGCCGCAGGCGAAGTAATCGAGGAAGAACAGCGGCTCCGCACCTTGCACCAGAATGTCGTTGACACTCATGCCGACCAGATCGATGCCCACCGTGTCGTGGCGATTCAGTTCAAAGGCGAGTTTAAGTTTGGTGCCGACGCCATCCGTGCCGGATACCAGAACGGGCTCGCGATATTTCTTTGAAATTTCTACCAGGGCACCGAAGCCGCCGATACCGTTAAGCACTTCCGGGCGCATGGTGCGTTTGGCAAAAGGCTTGATGTTTTCAACCAGGCGGTCGCCCGCGTCTATGTCTACACCGGCATCACGGTAGGAAAGCCCCTCGCCTTTGACGGCAGAAGTAGTGTCAGAGGGTGCATTCAAGTTGAGTTCTCGCTTTCTTCAGGATAAAGTGCTGCATGATTTTTTGCGAATTTTACCCGAAATGACCCCATCCCGCTTTACTGCCTTGCAATGGTTATCCTTTGCAATGGTGGTGTTTGTGCTGATGTATTTACTCAGTCCGATACTCACGCCGTTTGTTGCGGCTGGGATTTTGGCCTATATCACCAATCCATTGGTCAAGCGGCTGTGTGCCTGCAAAATTCCGCGTACTCTGGCGGTGTTGCTGGTGTTGAGCTGGTTATTGCTGCTGTTCGCCTTGCTGTTGCTGATCTTGTTGCCGCTGTTGGAAAAAGAAATCAGCCGGTTCGTGACTCGTCTGCCGGACTGGATAGAAACTGCACGCACGCATCTGTTGCCACTGTTACATCGGCTGTTTGGTATAGATTTGCAATGGGATAGCGTGGCGGTGAAAAATGTATTGTTGAGTCACTGGCAGAACGCGGGCGGTATTTTGGAAAAACTGCTGCCCTGGCTTGGCAGCGGTGGCGGTGTGATCCTTGGGGTACTGCTTAATTTGCTGCTGATCCCGGTGGCGATGTTTTATTTGATGCGTGACTGGAATGAGTGGCTGGCGCATTTGGATGACCTTATTCCCCGCCATTTATACCCCAAGATTAAAGAAATTGTTACCGAAGTGGACCACATACTTGCGGAATTTTTACGCGGGCAGCTTTCCGTGATGCTGTTGATGGCTATGTATTATGTTCTGGCACTGTGGTTGGTTGGCCTGGAATTTGCGCTGCCTATCGGTATCGTCGCCGGCATGTTGGTGTTCATACCGTATCTGGGTATGATCACCGGCCTGATTCTGGCTACGCTTGCGGCGATAATGCAGTTCACCGCATTCAGCAACGTGGCGCTGGTCTGGGGAGTATTCGCCGTAGGGCAGTCGCTCGAAGGTATGGTTGTCACTCCGCAGTTGGTCGGCAAACGTGTAGGTTTGCATCCGCTGGTGGTGATTTTTTCACTGCTCGCTTTTGGGCAATTGTTCGGCCTTTTCGGTCTGCTGCTGGCATTGCCGCTTGCCGCCATCTTGTTGGTCGCGCTGCGCTATGGCAAGGCGTGGTATCTTTCCAGCGCCATGTACCGCAAACCATGAGAAAGCCTCTTAAAATTCTTTTTACGGGCGAATCGCGGCGTCGCGCGCTCGTCCACTTCTGTGCGCAGCGGTCGCAGCTTCAGCTACGGGAACCGCGCATCCTACCCCTTGCGGGTGCGCCTATCTATCCGATATGTCTCGTCGTTCACTGCGCGGCTTCTTGCGGTGCTCGCGCGACACGGTGGGGCGCAGCCCTCTGGTGCGGGAGCGCGATGCAGCAGGCCTGCCCGCCCCAAATGCTTCGCATCGCCGTGTCCGGCCTGCCATCCCGTAAAATGAATTTTAAGAGGCTTTCTTGAGTCAACTATTGCTCGATATCGCTCCCGACAGGCAGCCGACGCTGGATAATTTCGTGGTGGGACGCAATCTGGAATTGCTTTCGGCACTGCGCCATGCTTTGGCGGGCAGCAGCAGCGAGCGGTGTTTCTATGTGTGGGGCGGGACCGGCAGCGGCAAGAGTCATCTGCTGCAAGCCTGCGTGCGTGCCGCACTGGACATGCAGCAAAACGCGATCTATGCGCATGGCAGCGTTCCGCCCCAGAGTTTGGATATGGGCGCGGCGGTCGTGGCGGTGGATGATGTCGAGCAACTTGTTGCTTCTGCTCAAAACGGGGATGCGGCGCAAATCGGCTTGTTCAATCTCTATAACCAGATGCGCGACAGCGGCGGCATGTTGCTGGTCAGCGGCAAGGAATCTCCGCTGCATCTCAAGCTGCGCGACGATCTGCGCACCCGCCTGGGATGGGGCCTGGTGTATCAGGTGCATGTCCTGAGCGACGAAGAGAAAGCCCAGGCGCTGGTGCAACATGCACACACGCGCGGCTTTGTGCTTCCGGCTGAGGTCACTCAATATTTATTGCGCCACGGGCGGCGCGACCTGCCCAGCCTGATGGCGGTGCTGGACGCGCTGGATGAACATTCGCTGCGCTTGCACCGCGCACCGTCTGTCCCGCTGTTGAAAGAAGTCATGCAACAGGAATTGGAGCCGAAGTGAACCTGACATTATTCGACTTGGATAACACCCTGCTCAACGGCGACAGCGATTTCGAGTGGTCGCAGTTTCTGATCCGCATCGGCGTGCTCGACAGCGAACTGTTCGAAGCCAGGAACCTTGCCTTCTACGAACACTATAAGGCGGGAACATTGGATATTCACGAGTTTCTGGATTTTCAATTGAAACCGCTGTCGCGCCATGCGCGCAAAACGCTGGATGAGTGGCATCAGCGATTCATGAGCGAACAGGCGTTGGGCATGATCACACAGGCCGCGCGCGACCTGGTCAATCGCCATCGCGCGGCGGGCGATGTGTGCGTCATCATCACCGCGACCAATAGTTTCGTCACCGCGCCGATCGCGCGCGAATTCGGTGTCGAACATTTGATCGCCACCGAGCCGGAACACAAGGATGGCGAATTCACCGGACGCGTCGCCGGTGTGCCGTGCTTCCGCGAGGGAAAAATAACGCGTCTGGAAAACTGGCTGGCGCAGCACGGCTGGAATTGGAGCAGCTTTGCCGACACGACTTTTTACAGCGATTCACTCAATGATTTGCCGTTGCTCGCCATGGTGAAAAATCCGATTGCGGTGAATCCGGATGACACTCTGCGCCAGCACGCTGAACAGCACGGCTGGCAGGTGATGAGCTTGCGCTGATCGGTTGCGCGATCAGCCCGGCCGGCCATCCGCACGTGCCCGCCAATAGACCGGCAAATAGCGCAGCAGCCAGGGCGAAAAACAAGCCAGCCAGATAATCGTTGCGGCAATATACAGCCAGTATCGCCCCTGTATGGGCAGTATGTCTGCCAGCACACGCAGCAAGGCGGCAAGCTGCATTCCCGCAAACATCAGCTTGATCGGCATATCCACTTTCATCGGCAGGCCGGAATGTCCGAGCGTGACGCGCGTGGCCATGCCGATCAGTATCGTGGCAAAACAACCTATGGTCAGCGCATGCAGCGGTGCCAGCCCCCAGATCAGGGCGGTGCCGTGACTGATGAACAGCACGAAACTTTGCACGCTGAACAGCAGCATGGCGATGCCCAGCCAGGCGAAGCCGATGTGCAGCACACCGAGCAACGGGATGTGCAGTGTGCGGCGCGAGCCCCATGCGTGCGTCAAATAGAATGCGGCGACCGCCAGCGGTGTA
Source organism: Gallionella sp. (assembly GCA_003134595.1). Classification (GTDB taxonomy): domain Bacteria; phylum Pseudomonadota; class Gammaproteobacteria; order Burkholderiales; family Gallionellaceae; genus Gallionella. The sequence goes on from PLBS01000072.1 coordinate 26,944, forward strand.
TCGCATAACCATGACCAGGCAGGCGCACCGGCAAGTTGCAGCAGGCCATGCGCCACGCTGGACGCTAGCATGACCCACCATGGCCAGTCAGGTCGATCCACATGCAGATGCGGCAATGCACTGCCGGTGAAGAAGGGAATCATGCGGTGCGTGACGCTGGCAAATACCGGCAACAGGAACAGCCACACACCGGCTTGCGTTGCAAAGCGCAGCCATGCGGTATTGTCACTGAGCAACCAAATGAGGAAGGCAAGCAGCCCGCACCAGCCCATGCTGAGTGCGGCGAATATGATTTGCGGGTGCCGTTTGTCGGAAGGTGGTGTGTCGAGCAATACACGCAACAACGCATACAGTGCCACTCCCCAACCAAGCAGCGTGCCGGCTATGGCAATCGGCAGGATATTATGACCGATGAACAGCCCAACGTAGAAACCTATGGCCCCCAGCATGAGCAGTAAGAAGGCAGGCACATAGCGTTGCGCCGGTATTTCTTTGCCATTCATCCAGCGCGGATAAGTGGTCATTAAAAAACCGAACATGAAGAATGGGAACAGGCCGTAGATCATCAGGTAAGCATGTGCGGCACCGGGCGCGATCGACCAGACCAGGGGATGCCCTGCCATGCCATAGCGTGTCACCAGTTCGATCAGCCACCACCCCATCACGGCAATGGTTTGCAGAGCGCCGCCGAAGAACATGACACGATGCGGCGCGGCAGTAAAGTTAGTCCAGAGTTTTGCAATCATGATGCCCTGTTGGATGCCTTTGATATGAAGCCGGGTTTTCAGTATTATCACGAACCGTTCAATTTAACTCTGCGAAGGAAACACTGTGAAACGCAATATATTTATTTTGATCCCCCTGGCTCTGCTCGCGCTGACTGCGCTTCCTGCTGCTGCGGAGGATATGCCCATGATTATGCCCATGGACGGCAAGGCTGTCACAGAAAGCCATCAGGGCAAAGGCACGATCAACAGTGTGGATGCCAAAGCGGGCAAGATCAATCTGACTCACGGGCCGATTGCCAGCCTTGATTGGCCGGGGATGACCATGGATTTTGATGTCCAGGACAAGGCCTCGTTGACCAAGCTGAAACCCGGACAAAAAGTCACATTCCAATTGATCGAAGCCCGCAAGGGAAAATATGTGATCAGTGAAATCACTGTGGTCAAATAGCCTCACAGATGCCGGTTGCGAGGCTTGCACACCCCGGCAGCCAGCTCCGGATCATGAGTCGGCCCCAATTCTGATGTCGCGTCCCTGGTCTTTCAGCAGCTTTTCCTGCCACCAAAGATAGACGACGGGGATGATGATCAACGACAGGAAAGGGGCGGTTACCATGCCGCCTATCAGGGGGGCGGCGATGCGTTTCATTACGTCGGTTCCGATGGATTGTCCGTACATCACCGGCAGCAGTCCGGCGATGATTACCGAGACGGTCATCATCTTGGGGCGCAGCCTGAGTACTGCGCCTTGAATGATCGCTTCCCTGAGCCTTTGCGCGGAGGTTAATTTTCCGGCGGCACGGAATGATTCAATCGCTTTGTCGAGGAACAGCAGCATCACCACACCGAATTCTGTGGCGACGCCCGCCAGTGCGATGAAGCCCACCACCACCGCCACCGAGACCGGGTAGCCGAGCAGGTAGATCAGCCATACTCCGCCGACCAGCGAAAACGGCAGGCACAGCAACACCAGCAGCACTTTGCCGAAGTTCCTGAAGTGCATGAACAGCAGCAGGCAAACCAGCAGCAGCGTGATCGGTATCAACCAATACAGACGCGCGCGAGCATGTTCCAGATTGGCGTATTGTCCCGACCACGCAATGGCATAACCCGGTTTGGCCTTGACGGATCTTTCGATTTGGTCTTTGGCCTCATCGACATATCCGCCGAGGTCGCGGTTTTCGGTATTGATGTAAACGTAGCCGACCAGCCTGCCGTTTTCGCTCTTGATTTCGGTCGGGCCATCGTGGATGCCTAAACGCGCCAGATTGCCCAATGGCACGCTTTCCCCGTTGGGCATGGACACTCTGCTTTTCGATAGTGCATCGACGGAATTCCGGAACGATCTCATGTAGCGCAAATTGATCGGGTAGCGTTCCCGTCCGATGATCATCGTGGAAATATTCTTTCCGCCGACTGCGCTTTCGATAAGCTGCTCGACATCCGCCACCGTGATGCCATAGCGTGCAGCCCGGTCACGATCCACTTCGATGTCGAGATAATGTCCGCCCTCGATGCGCTCGGCAAAAACGCTACGCGTCCCCTTGATTTTCCGCAGCACCGCTTCGATCTGTTGCGCCAGTTCTGAAATTCCTTTGGAGTCCGGCCCGGTGATCTTGATGCCCAGCGGCGTGCGTATGCCGGTGGACAGCATGTCGATCCGGGTGCGTATCGGATACCCCCAGGAGTTGGTCAGGCCGGGCAGATTGACCTCGCTATCGAGTTTTGTGATGAAGTCTTCGATGCTTTCTCCCGCAGGCCATTCGTTCCTTGGCTTCAGGCGTATCACTGTTTCAAGCATAGACAGCGGCGCGGGATCGAGTGCGGTGTCCGCCTTGCCCGCCTTGCCGTAAACGCGCTCGACTTCGGGCATCTGGCGTATCAGCCGGTCGGTGATCTGCAGGATGTTGGCCGCTTCGTCTATCGAAATTCCCGGCAGCGTGGTCGGCATGTAAAGCAGGTCGCCTTCATACAGAGGCGGCATGAACTCGCTGCCGATCTTGCTGGCGGGCCAGAGCGCGCTCAGCAATAAAAGCAGTGCCAGAAAAATCGTTGCTCTCCGATGCTTGAAGGCGCGATTCAACATTGGCAGGTACACCGCTTGCAACATCCGGTTAAGCGGATTGAATTTTTCCGGCCTGATTTTTCCCCTGACGAAGTAGCCCATCAAGACCGGCGTCAGCGTCACGGCCAGCAAGGCAGCGGCAGCCATCGCGTAAGTTTTGGTGTAAGCGAGCGGTGAAAAAAGTTTTCCTTCCTGGCCGGTGAGCGCGAACACCGGCAGGAAAGACACCGTGATGACGAGCAGCGAGAAGAACAGTGCTGGGCCGACCTCATGCGCGCTTGCTCTGGCAGCCTGCCAGTGATTCGCTTTTTCGTCCCCGCGTTCCAGATGAAGGCGTTCGAGATGCTTGTGCATGTTCTCGATCATCACGATCGCCGCGTCTATCATCGCCCCGATTGCTATCGCGATCCCGCCCAGCGACATGATGTTGGCGGTCACGCCCTGCAAGCGCATCACGACGAATGCCGCCAGGATGCCGATCGGCAAGGTCATGATGGCGACCATGGAAGAGCGCAAGTGCAACAGGAAAATAATACACACCAGCGCAACCACGATTGACTCTTCGATCAGTTTGCTTTGCAGGGTATCGACCGCATCGCGGATCAGGCCGGAGCGGTCGTAGGTCACGACGACTTCGACGCCCTCGGGCAAGCCGGTTTTGATTTCCGCGAGGCGTTGTTTGACTGCTTGTACGGTATCCAGCGCGTTGGAACCGTAACGCATCACCACGATGCCGCCGGTTGCTTCTCCCTCGCCATCAAGGTCGGTCACGCCTCTTCTCGACTCGCCGCCGATACTGATATGCGCGATATCGCGCAACAAAACCGGGATGCCATTGCTGCCGAGTGAAACGGGAACCTTGCCGAAATCAGCCAGCGACCTGAGATAGCCTTTTTCGCGCAGCATAAATTCGGAGCGTCCCATTTCGAGCACCGAGCCGCCGCTTGCCGAGTTGCTGTCGCGCACCGCCTTCGCCACTTGCTCCGTGGTGATGTGATAAGCGGCGAGACGGTTGGGGTCGATCTCGATCTGGAACTGCCGCACGATGCCGCCGACGCTGGCCACTTCCGCCACACCGGGTAAACTCTGCAGTTCGTACTTGAGGTAATAATCCTGCACGGCGCGCAATTGATCTTGGTCATATTGATGATTGCGATCGACCAGTGCATACTCGAAAACCCAGCCCACCCCGGAGGCATCCGGCCCCAGAGCCGGAGTCACGCCTTGCGGCAAACGGGACGCGATCTGGCTTAAATATTCCAGCACGCGCGAGCGCGCCCAGTAGGGATCGGTGCCGTCCTTGAAGATGATGTAAACGTAGGACTCGCCATACATCGAGAAGCCGCGTACCGCCGTCGAACCGGGAACCGAAAGGAATGCGGAGGTGAGCGGGTAAGTGACCTGATCCTCGACGATGTCCGGCGGCTGTCCCGGATAGGAAGTTTTGACGATCACCTGCGCATCGGAAAGATCGGGGATCGCGTCCAGCGTCATGTCATGCAGCGCATAGATGCCTGCCAACGCCAGCATCAGCGAGAAGAGCAGCACGAACAGCCGATTGCGCAATGACCAGTCGATGACCCGTTTGATCAGGGCATCATCATTCTGCATCGTGCTTCTCTGGCGCTATGTGTTCTCCGGGCTTCAATCTCTCAACAGGCTTCATGCTTACACTGGGCTGCATGTGTTCATGGGACTGCATCCGTTCAACGGCAGCACTCATGGATGCAGCCGAATCGAGCAGGAACTGGCCGTTGACCGCCACTTCCGCGCCTTGCTGGATGCCGTCGGTGATCTCGATCAAATCGCCGCTCTCAATTCCCGTCTCAACGTAAACCGGAAGGAAATGTCCCTCTCCCCTGTGCAGCATCACCACGTTGCCCTCTCCGCTGCGCAACACTGCCGAGCTGGGCACGACCAGCGCCTCGCGGGGCTGGGCATGGATGGTCACGTCGATAAAACTGCCGGGGCGCAAATGCAATTGGGAATTATCGATCGCCACTCGCGCGCTGACCTTGTTGTTGTCGGCGACGGGATTAAGAAACTCGAGTTTGGCTTTGATGGCGTGTAGATTGGAGCTGGGGCCATCAGAGCTGGTGATGGTTACTTCATCCCCGTTTCTCACCTGGCTGGCCTGATCCGGATACAGCGTGACCGTGACCCATACCCGGTTGACATCGGCCAGTGCGAACAGCGTGGCGGCAGGCATGACATTGTCGCCTTCGCGCGCATTGATTTGCGTCACCACGCCGGACTCCGCCGCCAGTATCGGGACGACCTCGATCACGCGCTTGTGGTCTTCGAGCTGCTGTACGGTTTCGATGCCGATATCTTCGTACAGAAACTTGGTTCGCTCGCGCGACAGTTCTTCCAGCAAGTCCATCACGTATTCGTTTTCATGGATCAGCGAGTCGCCCGTTATGGTTTGCAGTATCTGGTTGCGGCGGCTGACGAACTTCAGGTAGTCATTTTGCTGCATGATCAGTTCGGGGGAATAGATCTCGTAGACCACCTGCCCCTTGTGTACATTCTGCCCGACGGAATGAATGTACGATTTTCTTATCACGCCGTCGAAAAAGCTGTGGATGTTGTACAGCGTGTGCTCGTCTGCCGTCACATTGCCGTAAGTACGGACTTCACCGGCTATGGCGGATCGCTTCACGCGCGCCAGACGCACGCCCAGTTTCTGGATGGTCGCGCTATCAATATGGATGCTGTGGTCGTGGGCAGTGTGACTTTTGGATTCGACCAAGTCCATGCCGCAAATCGGACAGGTTCCCGGATGGTCTTGCATGATTTCCGGGTGCATCGGGCAGACCCAGACTTTTCCCTGTCCGGCGGGGTTGATGCTGGGCAAGGAAGCCTTGTTTGTTTCAGAAAATGCGGTAACCTTTGGCGATGCAGTGTTGGCATCAAGCCATGAAATAGAAATATGCGGATAGATGAAATAGGAGGCCAGAATGATGACGCTCAATAGCACAATGCCAGCTGCTCGTATTTTCGTCATGTTCGTCGCCATATGCCTTATGTTTTGTGTTCAGTATAGCTAAAAAAAGGGGAGGCCTGCGCCTCCCCCTTCCCAAGCAGATGCAACTTTACTTCAGGATAATCATTTCGCCTTTGCCCTTTGTCGGGCTTGCATCTTTCTTGCTCACCAGAACCGAAATGGCGCCACGCAGAGCCGCGTTCATGGAGTGGTCAACGATCGCGATACCGGCCACTTCCTTGTCTTTCGGCGTCACGAGGTCGACGGTTACAGCTTCAGCCACGGCCACGTTGTATGTTTGAATTCCGACCAACTGGTTCTTCGGGTTGCCGTTGATGTATACGCGATCCCAGATGCTGGCGATAGGATGCAGCGCGACTGGCAGGTTGATGTTGGCGTTCACGAAGTAGATACGCACGCGCTCGCCCGGCTTGGCTTCCAGCACGTCATGGTCGCCCTTCGGATCATGCACTGGATCGTAATGCAGCACCTTGCCGTTGATCAGCGAACCTTTCCAGGCATTGGCATCATTCAACATCGCGCCATAATTTTCAACGTCCGGGAAGTATTGCTGTTGAATCAGCACATATTCGCGGTCAGCCTTGGGATAGTTTTTCGTATCTTTCGGCTCGACGATGATAATGCCGTACATGCCGCGCGCGATATGCTGCACCATCGGGCTCGCGCCGCAGTGGTACATGAACACGCCGGGAACCTTGGCTTCAAATTTGAAATGCTTGCTTTCGCCTGGCTTGATCGGGGCGAATTCATCCAGCACGTTGACCTGTGCTGCGTGGAAGTCCATCGCATGCGAGTTCTTGTTGCTTGCCGGGTTGATCAACGTGAAATCCACTACGTCGCCTTCGTTTACGCGTACTGGCTTGCCTGGTACGGTGCCGTCAAACGTCCACGCTGCCATGGTGTCTGCGCCGCCGACCAGAGCCCCATTGGTCTGGATGTCAACTTCCATCGCGGTCATCGTGACATTGACCGTTTTTGCCAATACTTGCTGTGCCGAACAAAGCGCAGCCACTGCCATTAAGGCAAGAGTTGCTTTCTTGAATGTTTTCATTGTAATTTTCCTCTCTAAATGATTGTTAACTACGAACTACTTCTCCTTCACTTTGCTGCTTTCGGGCACTGTGCTGCCTCTTGCTACTACTATCAGGATCCGTATTTGCACTTGCACAACGTGCGCAAGTGCTGCACCAGATCCCTGATCTCTTCGTCGCTGAATGTCCCGCCCCACGGTGGCATCAGGATGGATTTGCTGATGGATGAACCGCCTTCCTTGATGACCTTGAACAGATCTTCATCCGAGCGCGCGGACATGGCCTTGGCATCGGTATGGTCGCGGGGCTGTACTGACATGTCGCGGATGTTAACGCCCTTGCCGCTTCCTTCCATGCCGTGGCACTGCACGCAATAGGCTTTGTAGTTGTCGGCGGCGGCTTCCTTGGCGTGCGCTTGCACGGAAAGTGTCGCCAGAAAAAACATGGCCAGGAAAAAAACGTACGCTAATTTATTTGGCATTTGCGGCCTCCTTGCTCAACATTTCGAGGTAATGGACCAGCTTCTGGATGCCACCCTCCGACACCGCCTTGTTCGGCATCCAGGTTTTCGGTTCCCATGCCTGCGGGTTGCGGATGAAGCTCGCGATGAATTCGGGTTGCAGCCGCTTGGCTGCGGTATACAACTCGGGGCCGGACAGGCCGCCATATTCCGGTTCGATCAAGTGGCAGGCCATGCAGCCCCAGAACTTGTCGAAATTCATCTCGCCCATCATTTTGTCTATCGTGCCGGGTTCGATCTTTTCCCTGGCGATCAAGTCATCATGCGGTTTCAACTCCATCAGTTCGTGTGCAACCTTGGTCGCGTCTGCCTTGGATAGCGCGACATGGTCTTTGAGCGTTGCAGTATCAATCTCGTCGCCTTTCGCGCCGGGCTTGATGTGGTCGCCGTAATACATTCCGGCGGGACGGATGCGTTCCGGCTTCTGTAGCCAGGATACCAGCCACTCCTGGCGATATTTGTTGCCGGCGTAAAAGAGGGCAGGCCCATTTTTGGCGAAGGCATCTTTCAAAGTCTGTGCCGCCGGTCCGGTCAGGTTGTGGCAGCCGGAACAATCCTTCTGCAGCATTCCTCCTTCGGCCAGGGCTGCTCCGGAAAAGCCGAGCAAAGCCGCCAAAATAATTCGCTGCATGTATATTTTCCCCTTGATTATTCGCTGCATGTTTATCTCCGCCTTCTTCCCTGCTCGATGAGCTTGCCCATGAACGGTGCACTGTTGAAAAGCCCGTATCCCTGTTTCATTGATTCGCTGTAGAAGAAGTTCGGGTCGTAAACTTTGTCCTTCCATGCATACCAGGAATCCAACGGAATGCCGTCATATTCGATAACGGTCATCGGCCCGCCCATCATGGCACCGTTGTTCGACATGTGTTTGTCGACGTGATCGTGCATCACGAAGATGCCGGGATTGTTCATCTGAACGATCGCGTCGAAACGCTCGCCGGGACCGACTGCGATCGTGTCGGCATAATAGGGGGTTGTGAGCGGGTAACCATCTTTGTGGGTGACCAGCATGTCGTGCCCGTGCAGATGCATCTGGTGCGTCTCATCGCCTGCGCCATAAAAACGGAGACGCATGACATCACCTTTCTTTACGCGAATCGGCTGGGTCATCGGAAAAGACTTGCCGTTGATCGAAAAATAGTCTGGAACATCCTGAGGCGCGCCTCCTTTGCCGTAAAGGTTGGCGTAAGCCGATTCCCAACTGCTCAGCATTATGATGACGTCTTTGGTTACCTTTTTTTCCAGCTCACTCGGATTTTTCGGATCGACGATGAGTGGCCCCCACATCCCGCGCAAGGCGACATGCTCCCAGACATTGACATGGCAGTGATACCACAGGCTACCGGGACGATCGACATTGAATTTATAAGTATAAGATTCGCCGGGCTGGATAGCGTCTTTCTGGGTGACGCCGGGAACGCCGTCGTTCTTCCAGCTTCCCGTTTGGTCAACCCCGTGCCAGTGGATGGTATGGGGGAGCGTCGTATTGTTGGTTACGTGGACAGTAACGTCATCGCCTTCCATAACGTGGATAAGCGGTCCGGGTACCTGTCCGTTGAAAGCCCATACTTTGCTGGTAAAGCCCGGAGCCACATCGATCGAAACTTCGTCGATGGTCAGACTGAATTCTCGCTGGGCACCCCAACTCAAGGTTGGCAACATTAATAATAAGAAAGAGAAGAGCAATATTTTTCGCGTCGTTACAGCAAAGCTTTTCATATTCATCCCCCCATCCATAAATGATTTATTAAAAATACATCTTTAAGTGAAAAAAAAGCCACGCAACAAATCAACAACCTTTAAATTCCACAACCCAGCGCATGCGACAATTTATCACACTCGAACTTTATGTCACGTTATAGATGCATGTCAAGAATATTTTAACAATGGCTAAAACCACTCTTATGTATTCGTATTTGGATATTTAAATCGGTTACTTTTGTATTGAGGGGCGGATTCAAGGGTGAAGGGTGAGGAGCAGTTTTGGCAAATCTAACCGGCTGTTTTGGCTGATGAGATAATCGGAAAAGGGGTAAAGACCTCTAAAATGGGGCAGATGAGCAAAGTGGACCGATGCAGGTCACCCACGTGTACAAGCTTGATGGGGTGGCGGGAGGCCGGAGTTTGGCGGGCAGGGCGCTTGCTTAACGCTGCAATCCGGCTTCGACTGCCAGCCGTTTTTCTTTGCCGATTAGCCGTTCCACCAAGGTGAGCGCAAAATCCATTGCCGTGCCGGGGCCGCGCGAGGTGATCAGCTTGCCGTCTTCCACCACGGCGGCGGGTCGTTGCACGACCTGCGGAAATGCATCGAGTGCGCCGGGGAAGCATGTGGCTTGTTTTCCGTCGAGCAAACCGGCGGTGGCCAGTACTGAGGGCGCGGCGCAAATTGCAGTCACGTATTTCCCTTGTTGCGCCATTTGCTGCACCAGCATCAATACTCGCGCATCGGCTTTCAGATTGTTAGTGCCCGGTTGTCCGCCGGGTAACACCACCATGTCATAGCTGTGCGTCAATGCTTCGTCCAGTGTGGCGTCAGGCACCAGCAGCGTGCCGCGACTGCCGCGTANNCGCAGAATGTTAACGACTGTGATGGCCTCGAGTTCCTCACTGCCGTCGGCAAATAATATTAAAGCGGTTTTCATAGATGGGTTGGTTAATCCAGTCACTGAATTTACAAGCATAATTTACTCATGAAAGCGCTGCACGGCAAGTACAATGTTCGAATGTGGACGGATCATTTTGTATCTGGAATGCATTTCTGAAAAGACAAATGTGATCCTGGATTTGAATTCCAACACTGCTCAGAACTCGATTGAAGGCCTGAACAAGAGTGTCAAAGATTTGTTGCTGCTATCCCGCAGTATGCCGGCGTACTCATCAGGACTTTCCCACAATAAACCGACGTCCAGGCTGGTGCTGTAATGCTTGCCGTTTATCGGATATTTTTTGCCGATAATGAATTCTTCGCGCACCGCCTTGCCGCCTTGCTGGGAAAATTGCACTTTCAGGTCGAGAGAGCTGTTCTTGAGCCAGACCAGAAACGGGGCGCGGTAGTCCAGGTCGCTGCGGTGGATACTGATGTATTTCACGTCGGTGATACCCGGGTTGGTGTTGAATTTCCAGCCCAAGCGAAAACTCCAACCCAGCTTTTCGTCTTCAAAATTACGCTTGCCCTTGATCTTCCATTCCAGCTCGTACCATTTGTCGGAGATGAGCACGTTGTTCTTGATATGTTTGCTGCCTGCGCTAATTAGGTATCCGGTATAGCCCAGGTTGCTGCCGGTACGCGTTTCTCCAGGTCGCACCAGATTTGCGATGTTGCCAAAGAACGCCGATACCGCCCATGGCTCCTGGAATCCGGCGGTGGCGGATTCGAAAATATTGATGCTGCTGTTGCCGATCTGCCCCTGTTTGTAGAGACCCGGCGTGTGTCTTTTGAGAAAGGTGCCCAGCAGCGGCATGGGATAGACGCTGGCTTCCAGCAGCATGTAGCGGGGGATGGCTGAACCCTCGATGAGGTTGCGGTAGATCACCGTCTCGCTGTCCGAAGTGATCGTCGGGATCGGCTTGCTGGTAAGAGGAATGTTGAGGTCAACGTCGGTGTAATAGGGATCCCATTCCCATATCACTTCCGCATTGTTATTCTCTTCGACGGGTGGAGCGCCTGCCTCGGGTTGCGGCGCAGATTCGCGGGCTGGTAGCGGAGATGTCGGCGACATATCGACGGCACGCGCAGGCAAGGGCATGAGGGAGATGATCATTCCGACGACCATGGTGGCGAGCACAAGCAGTCGTGCCTGAAGGGGAAGTAATGCGGCAGCGCTGATCTGTGACTGGGCATGGTAGCGATGCCCGCCATTTGCGGCAGTCTCGGAATTATTAACGGGTCCGCGCAGTGATTGGATACATCCACGTTGCATAGGGGGCTAACGATAAGAAAAATAACATTGTAAATTTGCGGCTGCGATTTTGCGTTTCTATTTCACCGCGTCCGGATTATACGCTTCGTCTTTGGAGGAAATTTTATGCGGGCATCAATACGGTTTTTCATGACGCATTTCTAAAAACTTCCAACCAAACGCACACCTGTCAATTCGGGCGTGATTTCCGGCAGCAGTACCACTTTGACGGAGCGCACCGGTCGATTATGTTCAACCACGCTTTTGCCGACTAGCGTTCCAACCAAGGCACCCGCCAGCACGTCCGAGGCGAAGTGGGCATCGTGGTAGCTGCGCGCTACGCCGACCAGGCTGGCAATCGTGTAAGAAGAACAGGTCACCCACGTTTCGTCATAGTGTTTGGCAATGACCGAGGCCAAGGCGAAGGCCTGAGTGGTGTGCCCGGAAGGAAACGAGGAGTTCGATGAATAGCCTATGCTGAACGGGTGAAATTTCGCGATGCCGGCATTCTCGCGAGGGCGAGCGCGACCCGTGATGAATTTGATCGTGGGCGTGACTATGCCGCTGGCGATAATGCTGGCGGCCAGGCCGTCTTGCGCGACGGCTGCCGCCTTGTCGTTGTTCCCGATCGCACCCGCTAAATAAAAACCGCCCAGTACGCCTAACGAATACTCCGCGCCAAGGCGTTCGACATTGAGCAGGAAGCGGTTGTGGTTGGGTGCATGGCGGCGCATCTCGTCGCGGACAGGGCGGTCAAATATCGCGCGACACCGACCAAGCCGGTGGCTGCCAGACCCATATCCCGCCATTCCTGTTGTTGCCAGCGTGCTGGAGCAGTGAGGACGTGCTTGACGTCGTCCACCAATATTTCTGGGTAGGAGGGCGGCGGCGCGCCATCCGCGTAAGCTGTGCCGTTCAGGCACAGCTGCAATACGCCTGCACAGAGCAGATCTTTGTAGTCCAGATGTCTTCAGGCCTGATATTTGTTGACAGTACTCATGGCTGGCTGGGAATCAGCAGGGCGATCTGTCCAACTGCGAGCTTCAGTCGCGGAAGTTTTGATACTGCAACGGGAAGTCGGTGATGGTTTTTTTGACGAAGGCGATGGCATCTTGCAGGTCATCGCGATTTTTTCCGGTGACGCGCACGGTGTCGCCCTGGATGCTGGCTTGCACCTTCATCTTGCTGTCTTTGATGTGTTTGACGATCTTCTTCGCCAGTTCGATTTCCACGCCGACCTTTACTTCGCAACCGCGCTTGACTTTGTTGCCGCTGACTTTCTCGATCTTGTCGCTGATCTCCAGGCACTTGATGTCTACGCCGCGTTTGGTCAATTTGGCATTCAGGATGTCTTGCACCTGATCCAGCTGAAATTCATTGTCGGCCCATACCGTGAGCTTGAGTTCGGCTTGTTCCACCCGCGCATCGGACCCCTTGAAGTCGAAGCGTGTGCTGACTTCCTTGTTGGTCTGCTCAATGGCATTTTTGATTTCGGTCTTGTCTACTTCTGAAACGATGTCGAAGGTTGGCATGGCTGCTCCCGTTCAATATTAAAGTGCGTAAAAGGATTTAACCAAAACTGCAAACGTAATTCACCACTTCTTTCGCTTCGATCACAAAGCGGCTATTGGCGGCCACAGAGAACTGGCTGCCGGCGGTATAGGTCTTGAACTCAGGTTCGTCGCCGATCTTCACCCGGCAAGTGCCGGAGGTGATTTCCATCAGTTCGGGCGTGCTGACATTGAAGGTGAGCGTGCTGGGCAGGATCACGCCAACGGTTTTGCGCGTGCCATTGGCAAACAACACCGAGTGCGACACACACTTGCCGTCGAAAAATATATTGCCTTTTTTTACCACGCTGACATTATCAAATTGCGACATGCTATTTCCTCTCGGTTGGTTCGTTGGTTTTTACGCCTTTTTGGTAAGTGACATATATATACACCGGGATGCCGAGATCGCCGAGTTGATTTTCGATCAGCGGTTTGACTTCATTCCAGTCCAGGCCGGTCATGCCACAAGCCAGGCGCGGCAGGGCAAGGCTGTCTATTTTCTCCTTTTGCACGAAATCGCGCAGGGCATGCAATGAATGATTCACATGAGTGAGTTTGGCATGCCCGGGTTTGCTGCCATGATCGTAAGCGGCATCTTGCGTGAACAGATTGACGATGTAACGGCCATCGGAACTCATCCATGACCACACCCCGCCGGACTTGGGATGCTTGGTCTGGCAGAAGTGGCGGAAGTCCTTGTACATCGCGGGCATGCGCTCACGCAGTTGCAAAGCCAGGCCATGATGAAAATCATCGTTGGGCGCGACACCTTGCGCGATGGCTTTCGCACCGCTAAATAAAATGTCTCCGCTCAATTCGTGAATCACGATTTTCTCCCTGTTGGCGGGTATGGGCACGGCGCGCCGTGCCCCTACTTCCTGTTGTGCAGATTCGCCGCGATGCGCAGACGCAACGCATTCAGCTTGATGAAACCCGCCGCGTCCTTCTGGTCGTATGCGCCCTTGTCGTCCTCGAAGGTGGCGATGGTCGGGTCGAACAGCGAGTCGGTCTTGGAATCGCGCCCGACCACGATCACGTTGCCCTTGTATAGTTTGACGCGCACCCAGCCGTTGACGGACTGTTGGGTGTGATCGATCAGGGTTTGCAACGCGCGACGTTCCGGCGACCACCAGTAGCCGTTGTAGATCATGCTGGCGTAGCGTGGCATCAAGTCGTCTTTGAGGTGCGCCACTTCGCGGTCCAGCGTGATAGACTCGATGGCGCGATGCGCCTTGAGCATGATCGTCCCGCCAGGCGTTTCATAGCAGCCGCGCGACTTCATGCCGACGTAGCGGTTCTCCACCAGATCGAGACGACCGATGCCGTGCTTGCCGCCCAGTTTATTCAGCTTGGTCAGCACTTGCGCCGGAGTCATCTTTTCGCCATTCAGTGCCACGATGTCGCCATTGGCGAATGCTATGTCCAGATATTCAGCGGCATCCGGTGCCTTCTCCGGAGACACGGTCCAACGCCACATGCTGTCTTCGGCTTCTGCTGCGGGGTTTTCCAGATGACGGCCTTCGAAAGAAATGTGCAACAAGTTTGCATCCATCGAGTAGGGCGAGCCGCCTTGCTTGTGTTTCATGTCGATAGGTATGCCGGCATTCTCGGCATAAGCCATCAGCTTCTCGCGCGACAGCAAATCCCATTCGCGCCACGGCGCAATGACCTTGATGTTCGGGTTCAGCGCGTAAGCGCCCAGTTCGAAACGCACCTGATCGTTGCCCTTGCCGGTCGCGCCGTGCGCGATGGCTTGCGCGCCGGTCATGGCGGCGATCTCGATCAGACGCTTGGCGATCAGCGGACGTGCGATCGAAGTGCCGAGCAGGTATTCGCCTTCGTACACGGTGTTGGCGCGGAACATCGGGAACACGAAATCGCGCACGAATTCCTCGCGCATATCGTCGATGAAAATATTTTCCGGCTTGATGCCCATTTTCAGGGCTTTGGCGCGCGCCGGTTCCAGCTCCTCACCCTGGCCGATATCGGCGGTGAAGGTGACGACTTCGCATTTATAGGTGTCTTGCAGCCATTTCAGGATGACCGAGGTATCGAGTCCGCCGGAATAGGCGAGGACGGCTTTTTTGATTCCGCTCAAAATGTTTCCTATTCTAAAAAAAGTTCAAAAGAGACCAGTATTCCTGCCAGCACCATGATGCCCATCCCAGCCAGGAACAGCCAATCGGCATATTTTTCCAGATTTTCAGAGTCATCGTTGCTCAGGGAACGGTATGAAAACAGCACGCTGGCGAGGAAAATAAGGCTGTCGATAGCCATGATTTTATCCCCCCAGCGCATCACTGAATTTTTCGGCAGCAATTGCAGCACCGTAATGACCATCATGCAAACACCGACCATGCTCGATGCATTAGGCAGAATGTGGTGGGAGATAGAATTATTTTTCATGACGTCATTACCCGGCGATCTTGCCCAGCAGCAGATACTCCATCAAGGCCTTCTGCACATGCAAGCGATTCTCCGCCTCATCCCACACCACGCTTTGCGGGCCGTCCATCACACCCGCTGAAACTTCTTCGCCGCGATGCGCGGGCAGGCAGTGCATGAACAGCGCGTCTTTCGCGGCGACGCGCATCATGTCTTCATCAACTTGCCAGTCGGCAAAGTCTTTCATGCGTTCTTCGTTCTCCGCCTCGAAGCCCATGCTGGTCCACACGTCGGTGGTCACCAGATCGGCGCCGCGTGCTGCTTCCATCGGGTCGGTGAATTCCTCGTAGTGATCCTCGCCGAACAATCCGGCGCGTTCCGGCTCGACTTCATAGCCGGGCGGGGTCGAGACATGCACATTGAAATCCAGTATTTCTGCCGCTTGCAGCCAGGTGTTGCAAACATTGTTGGAGTCGCCGATCCACGCCACGGTCTTGCCCTGAATGGTTCCGCGCTGCTCGATGAAGGTGTAGATATCCGCCAGGATCTGGCAGGGATGGTATTCGTTGGTCAGGCCGTTGATCACCGGCACGCGCGAGTGCGCGGCAAAGCGTTCGATGATGGATTGATCGAAAGTGCGGATCATCACGATGTCGGACATGCGCGAAATCACCTGTCCGGCATCTTCCACCGGCTCGCCGCGCCCCAGTTGCGAGTCGCGTGTGTTCAGGTAAATCGCCGCGCCGCCCAGCTGTTGCATGCCGGCTTCGAAAGACAGACGCGTGCGCGTGCTGGCTTTCTCGAAGATCATCACCAGTGTGCGGTCGGTTAGCGGCCAATACTGCTGATAAGCCTTGAATTTCTGCTTGATGATGCGGGTGCGCTCGAACAGATATTCAAACTCCTCGCGGGTGAAGTCCTTGAACTGCAAAAAGTGTTTTACCGGTGCAGGTTGCTTTATTGACATGGGCTGGGCTGGCATGGCTCGTTACCGGTCAGGATTGCAAAAATTCTTTTATCAGCGGACACAGGATATCCAGCAACTGTTGCGCTTCGTCCTGCGACATGACCAGCGGCGGCAACAACCGTATCACGCTGTCGGCGGTGACACTGATCAGCAGTCCTTTGGCGAGGGCCAGTTTGACCAGATCGCCACAAGGTCTGTCGAGTTCGATGCCGATCATCAGCCCCTGACCGCGAATCTCCTTGAGACCGTTTACGCCTTGCAAGGCGGTGGTGAAACCCTGCTGAATAAATTTGCCGAGACTCTCGGCGTGCGCCAGCAATTTGTTCTGTTCCAGAATATTCAGCGTGGTCAGCCCTGCCGTGCAAGCCAGCGGATTGCCGCCGAACGTCGAGCCATGATTGCCCGGCTGGAAGATTCCGGCTGCCTTGCCTGCCGTGATGCACGCACCGATGGGCACACCCGAGCCCAGCCCTTTGGCGAGTGTCATCACGTCCGGCAAGATGCCGGTATGCTGATAGGCAAACCACTTGCCGGTGCGGCCGATGCCGCATTGCACCTCGTCCAGCATCAGCAGCCAGTTATGCTCATTACAGAGCTGCCGCAGTTGTTGGAGGTAATGGATGTCCAGTGTGCGGATGCCGCCTTCGCCCTGTATCGGCTCGACCAACACCGCAACCACATTGCTGTTGTGTTGGGCAACGTGACGGATCGCCTCCATGTCGTCGTAAGGCACGCGCACAAAACCGCTGACCAACGGCTCGAAACCCGCTTGAACCTTGCGGTTGCCGGTGGCGGAAAGGGTCGCCAGCGTGCGCCCGTGGAATGCCTTTTCCATCACGATGATGGCGGGCGCTTCAATGCCTTGCTGGTGGCCGTACATGCGCGCCAGCTTGATGGCCGCTTCATTCGCCTCGCAGCCGGAATTGCAGAAGAACACTTCCTGCATGTTGGTCAGGCTGCACAGCTTGTCGGCGAGCAGTTCCTGTTCGTTCACCTGATAGACGTTGGAACAATGGATCAGCTTGCCGATTTGCTCATTGAGCGCGGCGGTGAAGCGCGGATGCGCATGCCCCAGGGTGTTCACGGCTATGCCCGCCAAGCCGTCCAGATAGCGTTTGCCTTCGGTATCCCAAAGCCACGCGCCTTCACCGCGCACGAAAGCGACGGGGAGGCGGGCATATGTATTCATTACATGTGACATAAAATAATGACGGCGGACCAGCCGCCGTTCAGTAACAAATCAAGAGGCGTATATTGAGC